>CAVJRU010000016.1:0-39761 GCA_963652025.1 bacterium | reverse complement strand
CAGAAGCACAGGTAGAGAAAGGAAACAAAGCTGCCGGCGCACGCGCACGTAAGAATGCTCTTGACCTTATGAAAGATCTTAAAGAATTCCGCAAGGTTTCCGTTGAGGCTTCCAAATAGGGTTTCAAAAAACGAAAAATAAGGGGGTGACCAAAAGTCATCCCCTTTTTAGTTATTCTACTTTTTTTGTGTCCAGTAGGACTTTCTCCTAGAAAATTATTCTGTGAGAAAGCGTCTCGGTCTCGAGGAAGGTTGCTTCCAGAAGGCATCCAGGCTGGTTTTCGTCCTCAATTTTGCCTTCTTTGACGCCTTCTTTGACGCAGATTTTTTCCTTTCCGGAATCTTTTCTGCATTCAAGGCATTCTGGGGTCTGAAGTTCAATGGCAATTATGTCGCCAATCCTTAGGGAAACTAGTTCCGAAGCCTCGCAAATCGCATTTTCGACCATCTGGGCGCTGCCTTCGGTGGTGCTGTAGAGGAGCTTTCCGTTTTTTCTGAGTATGAACTCCTTGTCTTCATTTTCTATCACCAGCGGATTGTAGAGCGGGAAGGGGAGAATGGAAGTGTGGTCCACGCATTCTGACCAGTGGAGCGGTGCCTGAATGCCTCCTTCTTCATTTGCCGGGACCGAGGCGGCCTCATCGGCGATGCCTCCGTAGAGGAGAACTCCGTAGTTGAAACCATCCCAGTAGCGCTGAGCGAATTTCTGCCCGACGCATTTGCCGGCTTTGCTGATGCGCACAAAAAGCACCGGGGCATAGCGCAGCGCCTCCACCGGGCAGGGGACATAGATGTCCTTGTTTTCCCTTTCCCAACTTGTGTCGGGCCTGCACGATACCGTGCCGTCAAGATGTCGTACGATGATGTTCATAATCTATGTTTCGAAATCTCTTTATTTGCTGTCAAATGGAAGTTGCGGACGTAGCCGGACGCTTCTAAAACAGCCTTCCTGAGCCGAACTTGCTGTTTAGAGCCGCTCCCGCATCTTTGAACCCGGCCTCGTCAAGCGGCTTTTTGAGGTCTGCCTCAAACTGCTCCTTCAGACGGGCAAACTGGCTCTTTGTGTCCATCATAAAGTCGCTCCTTCCCACCCAGTCGAAATAGCTGGGATCGGTCCGGAACACTTCCCGTGCGGTCTTACCCTTGTATTTGCCGAAATTGATTTCCACTTCGCCCTTGTCGTTCAGAATGAGCCTTCCGGCGAAATCAACGTAGCGGGTCTTTACGAAACTGGAGAGCGAATTGATGTCGTTTTTCAATGCGGGGTAGCCAGTCTCGGGATTTACTGTCGCGTACTTGTCAAGCTGGGCTTCAAGCACTTCCACTGTGGCGAGAATGTCGGACTCGGCGGCGTGTGCGTTCTCGAAGTCGCATCCGCAGTAGAAGCGGTGTGCGGCCTTGAGGTTGCGCGGCTCGTAGGCGAAGAAAATCAACTGTGCGTCAATCATCTTCTTCGCGTGGAGGTCAAGGTCTATCTTCTTGTGTTTAAAAAATTTAGCCCTCTCTATTTCCTCTACGAGAAGCGGAAGGTCGAATTTTTGGGAGTTGTAGCCTCCGAGCTCGGCGTCAGAGAGCCATTCCGCCACTTCGTCCACTATCTCGTAGAACTTTGGCTTGTCCTTCAGTTCTTCGCCGCTGATGCCGTGAACTTTCTCCGCATCAGGGTTAATCGGTCTTTGGCAACCCTTCTCATAGTCCCAGGGGCAGATTCGCCAGGTCTTTACCCTGCGCTCTCCGTCCGGGAAGATTTTTACGAAACACAGCTCAATGATTGAGTCTGCGATTATGTTAAGACCGGTGCTCTCGATGTCAAAAAACACCACCGGCTTCTCAAGATTCAGTTTCATATATGTACAACGCAGATGCCCGTTTTAGGCAGTCAGAATCAGATAAGGATAGGCATAATTATACCGCAAAGCTTCCCTCTCTCCGGCTCGTTCTCGCCCGGCAGGATGAGCGCAGCCCTCTTGTCGTCCATAAACTTCATCACAAGTTCGCTGCAGTTGAAGTTTGCGAGAATCTCAATCAGGAACGGCGATTTGAATCCGATTGTGAGCGGCTCGCCCTCGTAGCTGCAGGAGATTTTCTCGTGCGCTGCGATTGAGAATCCGAGGTCCTGTGCGGATACTTCCATCGCGTCTGCGGTAAGGTCAAGCTTGACGTGGTTGGATGCCCTGTTTGCGCAAACGGAGATACGCCTGATTGTGTTGAGGAACTGTATGCGGTCAATCTTGAGAATGTTGGAATTGTTCTGCGGGATGACCTCGCGGTATTTCGGGTATTTGCCGACTACAAGGCGGCAGATTACCTCGGTCTTGTCGAATTTGAACTCCGCGGTGTTCTGGTCGAATGCGATTTCTACTGTCTCCACGTCCTTTCCGATTACTCCCTTCAGGATGCCTGCCGGTTTCTTGTGGAGGATGAATGAAGATTTCTCGGTGGCGGTGACAGTGGCGCTGGTGTAGCAGATGAGCTTGTGCGCATCAGATGCCACAAGAGTCGTGGAGTCAGGGTCAATGTCGAAGAAAATTCCGTTCATTGCAGGACGGATTTCATCGTCAGCTGTTGCGTAGATGGTGCTTGAAATGCCTTCCACGAGCTCTGCTGCAGGGAAGGTGAGTTTCGCAGCATTCTCGTCAGCGCCTTTGATTTCAGGATAGTCGTCGGCCGGACGGTATGGGAGATGGGACTCTCCGCTTGCCCAGGCGCAGACGAATGAACTGTCTCCGTCGGTCTTGATGTGCAGCGGCTGGTCCGGAAGCTCCTTCAGTAGGTCCATAAGATGTTTTGCAGGAACAGTCATCCTTCCTGTCTCGGTTACATTTTCTACCGCTATCTCTGTTCTGAGGGTGAGCTCCGAGTCGGAAGCGGTGACTCTGAGGCTTTCTTTTTCGAGTTCGAAAAGGAAATCTTCGAGGATGGGGAGTGCCGATTTGGCAGGGATTGCCTTGGAAACAGCGGTGACTGCTTTCTGCAAATCTGAACTTGATATGATGAAATCCATAATCTAAATGTTTTTGTTTATCAATGTTTTAGCGTATGGCGTCGGTTTCGTGACGGATTGCCCCGGATGACACAACATACAACTTACAAATATAGTAAAAATCTTTGGCCGAAGGCATATTATTTGAAAAAATATAAGCGGTTATGACTATTTTTGCCGAAATTTGTACGAAAATTGCGCGGGTATCGGGTCTTTCGACAATCATCGTCTGGTAATCCTGCCCGGGTGATTGGATTTTAAGAGAAAAATAAACAGAAAATATTATGAAAAAAGGAATTCTTTATGCCGTAATATCGGCACTTTGCGGCGCTCTTGCAGCGTTTGGCGTTGTAAAATACACCGAAAGCAAAACTTCCACATCCGACGTTCAGGTCCCTTCCTCTGACGTGAAATTCAGAACTGTTGACCTTTCAAACGACAACTGGCCTGACTTTACCTTCGCCGCCGAGACCTGCGTCGACGCCGTGGTGTATGTCAGAGTGACAGCCACCCAGCAGGTCGTCAGCAATGCCGGTCCGCTTTTCCGCTTCTTCTTCGGCTATGAAGGCATTCCTCATTCCCGTGAGGTGCAGGGCAGCGGTTCCGGAGTCATAATCCGTGAGGACGGCTACATCGTTACCAACAACCACGTCATTGCCGGCGCGAAGACAATCGATGTCACCCTCAATAACAACCACACATATCCGGCAACACTCGTCGGAACCGACCCTGCTACCGATGTCGCTCTCATCAAAATCGAGGAAAAGGGTCTTCCTGTGGTCCCGCTTGCAGACTCGGATAAACTTCGCCTGGGCGAGTGGGTGCTTGCAATCGGCAGCCCGTATGACCTTCGCTCCACCATCACCGCAGGTATCGTGAGCGCCAAGGGCCGTTCAATGCCTTCGACAAACGGTGAGTTCAAAATTGAGTCCTTCATCCAGACCGATGCTGCAGTGAACCCGGGAAACAGTGGCGGTGCGCTTGTGAACAAGGAGGGACAGCTCGTGGGCGTGAACACTGCAATTATCTCTCAGACAGGTTCATATTCAGGCTATTCCTTCGCAGTCCCTTCAAATATCGTGAAGAGAATCACCGATGACCTGATGAATTACGGCACTGTTCACAGGGCTATGCTCGGCATTTCAATGACCCCGATAACCGAAGAAATTGCAAATAATTTGAAACTTTCTTCAGTAAACGGCGTATATATTACAGAAATAATGAAAGACAGCGCGGCGGAAAATGCCGGATTGAAGGTCGGGGATGTGCTTGTGGAAATCGGCAATGTCCGTCTCAGCGGAGCCTCTTCCGTTCAGGAAGCGGTGAACAGTTTCCATCCGGGAGATAAAACTGTCGTAAAGGTCATTCGAGATGGCCAGGAGAAGTCTTTCGATGTGATATTTAAATAGGCTTTGCGTTTTTCCTGCTGTGTCATTCATTATGCGGGAAAATCTCATTCCTGTAATCTCCAAAATACATGAGACAACTTAAAATTACTAAGTCGATTACTAACCGTGAGTCGGCGTCGCTGGACAAGTATCTCCAGGAAATCGGTAAGGAAGACCTGATTACGGTCGAGGAAGAGGTGGAGCTTGCTCAGCGCATCCGTAAGGGTGACCAGGCGGCTCTTGAAAAACTTACCCGTGCAAATCTAAGGTTTGTGGTGTCTGTTGCAAAACAATACCAGAATCAGGGACTTAGCCTTCCGGACCTTATCAACGAGGGTAACCTCGGACTGATTAAGGCAGCCGAGAAATTCGATGAAACCCGCGGATTCAAGTTCATTTCCTACGCCGTTTGGTGGATTCGTCAGTCCATCCTTCAGGCTCTTGCCGAGCAGTCAAGAATCGTGAGACTTCCGCTCAACCAGGTGGGTTCTCTTAACAAAATCAACAAGGCCCTGCAGAAGTTCGAGCAGGAGAATGAGCGTCAGCCTTCAAACGAGGAGCTTGCCGAGATGATTGACGTTCCGCGCGACAAGATTGCTGACACTATGAGGGTTTCCGGCCGTCACGTTTCTGTGGACGCTCCGTTCGTGGAGGGTGAGGACAACAGCCTTTTGGACGTTCTTGTGAACAACGATTCTCCGAATGCCGACCGCGGACTTGTGAACGAGTCGCTCAACCGTGAAATCGAGCGTGCGCTCCAGACCCTTGCACCGCGCGAGAGGGAAATCATCAAATCTTTCTTCGGTATCGGTTGTCAGGAGATGACCCTTGAGGAAATCGGCGAAAGGTTCGGACTTACCCGCGAGAGGGTGCGTCAAATCAAGGAAAAGGCGATCCGCAAACTCAAGAACAACTCCAGAAGCAAACTTCTGAAAAGTTATCTTGGGTAATTTGAACACCTTTCGGGCTAAAATCCATTTCAGACCAAAAGGTATCAACCATAATCAGACTAGAATCAAAAAATATATATGATTACACCGGAAAAGCTTATTGCCGCAAAGTCGGCAGAGGCGGTAAAGCAGCTTTGGGGCGCGGACGTTGACTCTTCAGCCCTTCAGGTGCAGATTACACGAAAAGAATTCGAGGGAGACTACACGCTTGTGGTTTTCCCTCTTTTGCGTATTTCCCATCTTGCTCCTGAGGCAACTGCACAGGCGGTAGGGGAGTGGATGAAAGAGAATGTTCCCGAGGTCGGTTCATACAACTGTGTGAAAGGCTTTTTGAACATATCCCTTTCCACCCTTTATTGGAACGAGATTTTCGCGGAGATTTTCTCCGCTTCGGATTGGGGACAGCTTCCTTCGACTGGAAAAACAATAATGGTGGAGTATTCTTCGCCGAACACCAATAAGCCTCTCCACCTCGGACACGTGAGGAACAACCTTCTGGGCTGGTCAGTTGCGCGTCTTCTTGAGGCTAACGGCCACAAAGTGCTGAAGGTCAATCTTGTGAACGACCGTGGAATCCACATCTGCAAGTCTATGATTGCCTGGCTCAAGACAGCGAACGGCGCCACTCCCGAGTCTTCCGGGGTGAAGGGTGACCACCTCGTCGGGGACTGCTACGTGGCTTTCAACGACCTCTACAAAAAGGAAGTTGCGGAACTTGTCGCCGGCGGAATGAGCGAAGAGGAGGCGGAGAAAAATGCTCCGAGCCTCAAGGAAGCTCAGGCTATGCTTGTTAAATGGGAACAGGGTGACCCGGAGGTCCGCGCACTTTGGAAGAAGATGAATTCCTGGGTGTATGAGGGCTTCGACAAGACCTACTCTGACCTTGGAATCTCCTTTGACAGAATCTATTACGAGTCCCAGACCTATCTTCTCGGAAAAGCTCTTGTGCAGAAGGGTCTGGATATGGGTATATTCGACCGCCACGAGGACGGCTCAGTCTGGTGCGACCTCACCGCAGACGGACTCGACCAGAAACTTCTTCTTCGTAGCGACGGCACATCGGTCTATATGACGCAGGACCTCGGTACGGCCGAGAAAAGGTTCGAAGAGTACAATCTCAACGAGCTCATCTATGTGGTGGGCAACGAGCAGAACTATCATTTCCAGGTGCTCAAGCTCATTCTCGGCAAGCTCGGCTTTGACTGGGCTGACAGCATCTACCATCTCTCCTACGGTATGGTGGAGCTTCCGGAGGGCAAGATGAAGTCCCGCGAGGGCACGGTGGTGGACGCCGACGACCTCATTGAGAAGATGTACAACACGGCAAAGGAGACTTCGCTCGAACTGGGCAAGCTGGACAATATGTCGCCCCAGGAGCAGGATTCGCTTTTCAAGATGCTTTCGCTCGGCGCTCTGAAGTACTTCATCATCAAGGTGGACCCGCGCAAGACTATGCTTTTCGACCCGAAGGAGAGCATCGATTTCAACGGCAACACTGGTCCGTTCATCCAGTACACCCACGCGAGAATTAAGTCCATTCTCCGCAAGGCCGCAGAGCAGGGCATCGACTACAAGACTTCTGACGCCGCTCCGGTTGAGCTCAGCCCTAAGGAAGTGCGTATCATCAAGATACTGAACAGTTTCCCGGCGAAGATTGCCGAGGCTGGCGAGGCTCATTCTCCGGCGCTCATCGCAAATTACGCTTACGAGCTCGCAAAGGAGTTCAACCAGTACTACCACGACACGCCGATTCTCCGCGAGGAAGACAAAGCGAAACTTGCCCTGAGGCTCCGCCTCATCGAGGCTCTCGCCCGCGTTCTCGTCAAGGCGATGGACATCCTGGGAATCAAACTGCCAGAGAGAATGTAATTGTAAAATACAAAACAAAAAAGCGCAGACTGGATTTTCCTTTCTGCGCTTTTTTTGTGTGTAGCGGATGAGGGGGAAAGCAGGGGATAGGTGTCACTCAAAAAAGGAACCACCAAAATTTCTGCGAAATTTCGGTCCCCCACGCGTGCGTGGACCAACGCCTTTTTTGAGCAACACCTATCTCTATAGATAATCATCAAAGTACTGCGTCACCTTATCCATCAGGTGGATGCGGTTGCGGCCGAAGACGTTGTGCTTGGCGGTTGGGTACGGGAAGTAATCCACAGGGATTTCCAGGTCGATGCACCTCTGGATGAAATTGAGGCTGTGCTCCCAGACGACGGTGTCGTCAATGGCTCCCTGACAGATGAGGAGTTTGCCGCTAAGATTCTCCGCCTTGCCGACAAGACTCGTGGACGCATAACCCTCGGGATTCACGGCAGGGGAGTCCATATACCTCTCTCCGTACATCACCTCGTACCACTTCCAGTCGATGACCGGGCCTCCCGCAACGCCCACCTTGAACACGTCCGGGTAGGTCGTCATAAGCGAAATGGTCATAAATCCGCCGTAGCTCCAGCCGTGCACTCCGATGCGTTCGCTGTCCACGTATGGCAGACTCTGCAGCATCCTGATTCCCACCATCTGGTCCTCCATTTCAGCCTTTCCGCACTGCCTCCAAATCGCCTTCTCGTACTCGGCGCCGTGATACTGCGTGCCTCGGTTGTCCTGAATGTACACGAGGTAGCCGCGCTGCGCCATAAGCATTTCCCAGTAACGTAGCTGACCAAGGTAGGAGTTGTTAACCATCTGGGAGTGAGGGCCTCCGTAAACATAGAGGATTACTGGATATTTCTTCGACGGGTCGAAGTTCTGCGGCTTTATGAGCCTGTAGCAGTTGTCGTATTTCCCGTCAGCGCTCTTCACCGTTCCGAGGTCAATCTCGCAGAAGTTGAACTCTTCGCCTTTGTCCGGAGCCGTGAAAAGCACTTCCTTGCTCTTTGGGGTGAATGTCCCGTCTTTTGCTGTCCTTCCTTCTGTGGAGCATTTCTGGATGGTGTACGGCTGAGTGAGGCTGCTCCAGTACTCGTAGAATGCGCTGAAATCCTCCTCCATCTTCATCAGTTCGTGCCAGCCGCTTTCCCGTGTGAGCCTTACGGAAGAGAATTTTTTAGGCGTGCTGAAAATGCCTTTCGAGTCCCTTCTGAGGGCGGTTTTGCAAAGATGCCTTTCCACCGGGCTCACCTCTGAAGAAAAATAGTAGACCCATTTCCCGTCGTTCCCGACATATTCCACATCGGCGTCCACCCGCGTTATCCTCTCCACCTTTCCGTCAAGAGAGCAGAGGTAGAGATTGCGGTAGCCGTCGCGGTTGTCGGTGCGGTAGATGAACTGGGTCTGCGAATATCCTGTTACGCTTTTTGCGTCCTTAACGAACCACACTGGGTCGCAAGGCTCTGTGTAGCGGTCGTTCTGCTCGCTGAGGACTGTGCCGAGGAAGGCTCCAGTTGCGGCGTCGTAGCGGTTGAGGTGCATAGTCTTCTGGCTGCGGCTGAGAACCTGAATGAGAATCTCCCTTGAATCCGGCGTCCAGCTGATGTTTGTAAGATACCTTTCGTCGGTAAAATCGGTAACATCCATATACACCGTGCTCCCGTCCTGAATATTATAGACTCCGAGGCTTATATGCTCCGAGGTCATTCCAGCCATCGGGTATTTGATTGTGCGGAGAGTGCCGGTGCGGGTCGTGATGTCCAAAAGAGGGAAGTCAGTCACCGCCCTTTCGTCCTTGCGGTAAAAGGCGAGGCGCAGGCTGTCGGGCGACCAGAAAAGTCCTCCGCTGATGCCGAACTCGTTGCGGCTGACGCTCTCTCCATAGACAATCCCGGGCTCCTCCGCCTTGACGATGACTTTCCCGTCAACGCTAATCTGCGACAGTCCGTCAACTCTCTCGCTTACTGCTCTTTCCCTTCCCTCAGAGGTGTCCATCCAGTCAAAGTGCGGAAACCTTGTGCGAAGCCCTTTGCCGAGTACGGCCTCTTCCATAGTGAGATTGTGTCCTGCGTTTGCCGAGGCTGCCTCCCTTACTGCAAATACTCCGCTCTGAGCCGCTGCTCCGGTGCAAAAGAGAGATGAAAGCGCAAAACTCAGCGCAATTTTTACAAAAAGTGATTTTTTCATATGAATATGTATAATTTCCGAACAATATCCGGTCTGTGGCTTTGCCGCCGACAAATCAATGCAAATTTACTAATTATCGTGCAAATCTAAGTTGCGTCAGGACATTGCCGATTAGATTTTTCACTGTCTGAGGTACCGAGGCTTTCTGAGCGTAATCTTCGAATTTCGCCACAGCTTCTGAAACTTCACCGATGATGTCTTTAGGGGATGAAATGTCATTTTTTCTGGCGAAATCCAGCAAATCTGCTTCTGTGATGCCGCTACGTTTGCCGCATAGTGACATAGCGTGACTCACGCCACGGAATTTGTCCCTTAGATTCACTGAGAAGGTCAGGTCGTAGGCTGGGGAAAGATGCCACACACCGTCCCTTGCCATCAGGAATGAGAAGTTCTTGTCGTGGTCATCTGCGTTGCCTGAGAGAAAATTGAAGACCATTCTTCTGTAGAGCTGTGTGACTTCGCATTGAGGCAGGCGCAGGAGTCTCGCGACATAAAAAACATCAGAATAATCCTCTGTGGGACCGTTCAAGGCATATAGGGTTGAGACGACCTGCTTGTCTGTGTTCCTGCGGTCGAACCTTTCCGTGAGAAAGTGGTTCTTCTCTCCCACGCGGAATAATTCGCAGGAAGTCATCTCCACCTTCGCGGCTTTCGCCATAAGATAGTAGGCGTATTCCACTTCGGAGGCAGGCCATAGGTCGAAGTCATTGAATTTTATTATACATTGGCGCCACTCAGAAGGCAGGAGCACCTGTCCGGAACGCACCTCGCCAGTCTCCCTGTTTACAGCGATGATTGCCTTTGGATGCTGTCCTCCTGCGGAGGTTCCCACCCTCATAAGGTCCTCAAGGCAGGCCCCGTCACCTTGCAGGTTCACAGTCGCGCTCTCTCGGTCGCGCCAGATATCCTCCGCAAGGCTGTAGAGCGAAGATAGTTCTATTGAATCCCCAGCACATTCATTTCCAGTCTCTGGTTCAAACTCAAACGCTCCCATTCCTCGTTTCCCGATGAAAGATAGTTTGTCCACAGGCGATATGTCCTTTTGGCTAATCCCGTTCACTTGTGCCCATCTCCGGAATACGTCGTTTCCCCAGTCGTCCGGAAGTGAGTCCGAAAGGAATGCCGGCAGACCTTCGTATTCATTTTCGTGGCAGGGAATTGCAATCCCCCGAAGAAGATAAGGGTCACGCAGACTCAATTTGAGCGGAGATATGTCCAGCCCCCGGGCAGCGAAGTCCCTGGAGAAAGAGACAACAGCCCCCACACGCCCCCAGCCTTTCTGATAGCTTCCGTCCCATTTGATGGAGCAGACCTTCTCGCCCCAGAGTTTTACAGAAAGAATGTTATTTTTCATAGTTTAGAATGTTATTTAGTTTTTTTTCTGCTGCATCTTACCCTCTGAGGCTCGGAAGGCTGAGACATTGAGGGCAGTTTCGGGATGGTTGAGTAAATGTTTTCGAGCAGCGAGAGGGCGCGAAGCATCGCAACAAAGGTGGAAAGCCGTACACTTCCTCCTCCTCCGTTTTCGAAGCGGCTGATTGTCATAACATTAGTCCCGCATCTGTCTGCCGCCTCTTTCTGGGTCATTCCGAGCGCAATCCGAAAATCACGGAAACGCCCGCCTAACTCGCCAATTATCTCAAAGTTGGATTTTCCATAAATCTCCTGTTTTTCTGTATAACTCAGCATAAATGATATTTTTTTGCAATTATACAAATTTATGGAATTATATCCAAATATTGAGATTAACTATATAAGTTTATATAATTAACTTTGGAGATATAAGAGAAGACTTCCCTTTTGCGCCATTCTTCTAACAGGGGTCGAAAATTAAGTATTCTCTTCATTCTATTCGTATTACTTAATTATTCGGCTCATTGTTTAGGGCTGAGAAAATTTTATAAATTCGTGGAAACTTAATTTTTATGCGTTTGATTTACAGAAAAATATTCATCTGTGCAGTTGCTGCCCCACTTCTTGCGGCAACTTCCTTCGCCCAAGCCCGGCACACATTCCGCCCCGGGGAAATCTGGCCGGACAATAATGGGGTGCACATCAATGCCCACGGAGGCGGAATGCTCCTGCGGGGTAAAACATATTATTGGTTCGGCGAGCACAAGACCGAAGGAAAAGCCGGGAACAAGGCGAATGTCGGGGTGCATTGCTACTCCTCTCGCGACCTGTACAACTGGACAGATGAGGGAATCGCGCTCAGTGTCAGTTCAGACCCAGCCTCAGAGATTGCGGGCGGCTGCATACTCGAACGTCCTAAAGTGATTTATAACTCCAAAACCCGAAAATTCGTTATGTGGTTCCACCTGGAGCCAAAGGGGAAAGGCTACGGCGGAGCTATGGTGGGCATCGCTCAGGCCGACAAAGTCACAGGACCATACAAATTCATCCGTGCAACGAGACCGCTTGCCGGCCTATGGCCGGTGAATGTGCTCCCTTTGCATAAGGAGCGTCCTCAGAATGCGAATTGGACTGACCGTGCCAATCTAGCTCCGGGTGAACATCCTGACTCAGTGAATACTCTCGGACGGGATTTTGAGAGGGGACAGCATTCCAGGGATATGACGCTTTTTGTTGATGATGACGGAGTGGCGTACCACATCTGCTCTTCCGAGTCCAATAGCGTGATTCACATTGCCGAACTAACTGACGATTACCTCGATTTCAGCGGAAAGTATGTCCGCGCGTTCATTGGAGAGCGGATGGAGGCTCCCGCGATTTTCAAAAAGGACGGCCTCTACTATTTTATGGGCTCGGAGTGCACCGGCTGGAGGCCAAACCCAGCCCACTCTGCCGTAGCCCCATCGATTTGGGGACCCTGGACCCAGTTGGGTAATCCTTGCGTGGATGCGGACAGCGAGACGACCTATCACTCCCAGAGTACATTCATCATCCCGGTTGCCGGCCGCGACGGGGCATTTATCTATATGGGTGACCGCTGGACTCCGGACAATGCGATTGATGGCCGCTACATCTGGCTGCCTGTGGAGTTTGAGGATGGCCGGTTCGTCCTTCGCTGGAGGGACGAGTGGGACCTGTCGGTCTTTAAGGCGAAACCGCAGCAACCTTAGGGCCCAGAGGATTTTCGCTAGAAGCTGGGCGCGGCAGACCGCTTTTTAGGGCAGGCTCTCAAAAGTGCTTCAAGATAGTAATAGTCAGCATATATAATGCTCGCGTCAATCTCGCTCCCGGCCGGATGATGCCCCGTGCTGTGAAGAAGAAAAGATACGTTCCTCTCTCCGCTCTGATACCGCTCCCCGCTGAGCACAGAAAGCATTCCGAGTGCGGCATCCCTGTAGTTCTTCGCTTTCTCCCCGTCCACATAATTGCACAACTCCAGCAGCGCATCCGCCACGATGCACGCCGCGCTGGCATCTTTCGGAGCACCGGAGAAGCCTCTCGGGTCGTCCATATCCCAAAGCGGAACCAGGTCGTCGGAAGTCTCGTGCAGCCTTCTGAGATAGACATCCGTCACCTTCTGCGCGAAATCCAGAAACAGACGCTTCCCCGTGTAGCGGTAAACCATTGTGTACCCGTAGATTGCCCAGGCCTGCCCGCGCGCCCACATCGAGCCGTCCGAGTAGCCCTGGTGGGTCACTCCCTTGATGAAATCTCCGCTCAGCGTGTCATACACCGCCACGTGGTAGCAGCTTCCGTCCTCTCTGAAATGGTTTCTTAGGGTGGTCTTTGCGTGCGCAAGCGCTATGTCGTACAGAAGCGGATTCCCTCCGTTGCGGGAGGCCCAGAACATCATATCAAGGTTCATCATATTGTCCATAATCGTGTTGTGTGGCCATCCCTGCCTGTCCACTTCGCGAGGCCAGCTGAGAATTGTCCCGACAAGCGGGTTGAACAGAGTCGCAAGGGAGTCCGCCGAAGCGAGAATAACTTCCCGGTAGTCCTTCGAAGGGCAAACTTCGTAGCCTTTCCCGAAAGAGCAGAACATAAGAAATCCTATGTCGTGGTCGTAGCAGGGACGGTAGGCGATTGGGCGGAGGGCCTGTGTGTAGCCGCGTGCAGCCCGAAGAACCTCCTTGTCGTGGGAAACTGAGTAATCCATCCAGAGAATTCCCGGCCAGAAACCGCTGCACCACTCTTCGGCACGAGCCTCACGGCAGTTCCAACCCTTCCCTGAGTCCGAAGCGAGGATGTTTCGCGGCTCCAGGGTGAAGTCGTAGTTGCCCTCCGAGTCGCGAAGCAGACTCAATGCCCGTTTAATCTGAGAGTGGCAGTACTCCAGTTGCCTTTCCGCATCGAATGTCTGAGTCTTTTCTTTCTTTTCCCGGGCACAGACAGTCCCCGCCTCAAGCCCGGTTGCAAGGAGCGCGGTGACGAAAATGATGAGTAATCTTCTGATTTTCATTGTGTTCGCATATATATGGGACTAGTCGGTATAAGACTGAATCCTGTAAAAATAATTACTTATATATACGAATATATCTGCGCTTTTACTGAAATGCATCTGCGTCAATTCAACTTTTGCAAGTATCAAACATATCTAATCTCCCTCTCAAGTCCCGCGCACTTTTTTGAGATGAGACTTAGGTATTTCTCGCACACCAATCGTATTATATGCATAAAATGGCCCTCAAAAGGTCACGGAACGGCCTCAGTGGGCATTCGCAGGTAAGTAACAGATATAAATGGACCCGAAATATGGGAAAAAGAACTTCATACATCGCCTTTTACGCTTCAGCATTCCTTCTTCTTTTCGCAGGGGAGGGGGCAGGGATTGCTGCGGAAAGATATCCCTCAGCGGACAACGCTCAGATAGAGAAACTCAAAGCGAAGATTGAACCCGTTATGAAGAGGGTGGACGCTCAGAACGATTGGCTCTATTCCCGCCTTCAGATGTTCTGGGAAACACACTCGAGTGATGTTTTTATCCTCGGTGAGAAGTTCTCGCATCCGGGTGGTGAGAGGGCCGGCGAGCCCACGGTGAAATATAACGGAACAAGGGGAGTGGAATCCCAGTACAACCGTCCCCCTCTTGAGGACATCGTCCCTTACGATGATGACGCCGAAGGCAGGGTCACATATTTAAGCAAGGCGACAGGGAAAATGGAGAAAACCTCTCTTTCCAAGACAGGGTGCAATGTGGCTGGGGTTAACCGACAGATTATGGGAATCGCCCGTGATGCCGCGAAGGTTTATGCCGCAACCGGTGAACGCCGTTACGGGGATATGGCAGCAAAGGTCTTCGATGTCTATATGAGGGGAATATACTTCCGCAATGTCCCTGTGGACCTTAATCACGGACATCAGCAGACACTTGTGGGCCTGACCACTTTCGAGGTAATTCACGAGGACATAATAAATGAACTGACGCAGATCTACCCTCTGATTAAGCCGCTGCTGAGCAATCAGAGCCGGACTTTTGCTGAGGAGGGCTTCCGGAAATGGGCGGAGAACATAATTGCGAACGGCGTTCCGCATAATAACTGGGATATGTTCCAGGCGGATTTCATTATGAAGATAGCTCTAGTACTTCAAGATGACGCCGCATACACCGACGGGCGTGGAAAGCAGTACTATCTGGACTATATAATAAACCGCGACAGCATACGTCAGTGGAGCATTCCGCGTCTGATTGATTTCGGATTTGACCCATCTTCGAAGACTTGGTATGAGTCTCCGGGCTACAGCGTTACGATGGTGGGCGGTCTTTGTGAATTTGCGGATATGCTGGACTCCTCCGCGGGGATTGACCTTTTTGAGCGCTGCCCGATTCTTCTTGATGCTGCACGGGTGCTTCCCCAGTACCTCTTCCCCAACAGAATGATTGCCGGCTGGGGGGACACTCATCCGAATTATCTGCCCTCCAAGGCGTTTGACCACATAGTTTCATACGCCAAAAGGCACGGCAATGCGGCTCTGGAGGAGGAAATGACGGCTCTTAGGGAGGCTGTTCAGAGCGGGGCACCGAATGAGACGGCCGGGAAATATGTCAGTGGAGCGTTCTATGCTCCCAATGTCTCCTGGACGGCGCTCAGGACTGGAATGGACCTCCGTCACGACCTTATGGCCTCACTCAACGGCAGTCTTGGAAATCACCAGCACGCCAACGGCATTTCTCTCGAACTTTACGGGAAAGGATATGTTCTCGCCCCGGATGCCGGAATCGGGAAATTCCTCTACAGCGGACAGGACTACGGCGAGTACTACTCCAGGATGCCCGCTCACAACACCGTGGTGGTGGACGGAGTGTCGGACTACCCGGTGATGATGTCCCATCACGCCTTTTCGATAGTCGCTTCCAGTTCTGAACTTTCGCAGCTTTTCCCTACAGGAAAAGAGCCTTCCAAGGGCCCATTCAGCTATGTTACCGTAGGTTTTACTGAGCCGGAGACCAACGCAAAGCAGCAGAGAAGTGTCGCTGTGGTGAAAACTTCCGCGACGGGAGGATACTATGTGGATGTGTTCCGAAGCCGCAAAATTGCGGGCGGTGATAAGACCCACGACTACTTCTACCACAATCTCGGTCAGGAAATGATTCTCACCGATTTTTCTTCCTCTCCGCTTCCTCTCTGTCCGACAGACTCCCTTGCGTTCGCCGGAGGGCATCTCGGTGCATATTCTTACCTTTATAATAAGGAGCAGGCCTCAATGGAGGGTGCAGTGAAGGCTCGGTTTGTCACCTCTATTTCCGAAACTTCAGTCGCAGATTATCTGGGCGGAGCTAAAAAAATCGAGATGACGGCCTGGATGAAAGGCGCTGCTCAAAGAACTGTTTATAAGGCACTTTCGCCTGCGAATCTTGAATACGAGAGAATGCCGCATCAGCCATACAAGATGGAGGAACAGCCGGTGCTGACTCTTGTCGCACGTCAAAACGGCGAGGCCTGGACACGGCCTTTTGTCAGCGTCTTCGAACCTTCTTCCGACTCTGAGAGCGGCGAGATTGCCTCAGTGGAGTTTTTCGAACCTTTGGAGAGCGGCGCCGTGGGCATACTTGTCCGTCTCAAGGACGGAAGGGTCCAGAGAATTGTCTGCAGTGAAAACGGAGAGGTGACTTTCTCTGAAAGCGCTTCATCGGAAGAGGCCAGGGAGAGGGAGTTTGAAAATGAGCTGGTTCTGCTTTCTCCTAATGGGAAGGGAAAGTTCTGTCTGAAGAAAGATATTCTGAAATACACATTTAACTATGACGACAAAACTGTAGTCAGCAGCGGTGGCATCGGGGTGGAAGTGGATAACGGCATCGTAGAGCACGCTATGGGAATCCCCTCCGGCGAGAAGGAGAGCTGGATGAGTGAAATGCGGATTACGGGGATGGATTTCCGGAGCGTGGACACTCTCTGGACTCCGGTTTATGGCGAACGTCGGGAGGTTCGCGACAGCTACAACGAGATGACGCTTCATCTTTCCAAAGGAGGAGACAAGGGCGAAAATAAAGACGGATATGACAAGAGGAGACGCTATGAACTGGATGTGATAGTCCGGGTCTATGACGAAGGTTATGCGCTCCGCTACCATTTCCCGGAGGGGACAAACGGCCTTTTTATGCACATTACGGATGACCTCACCTCCTATACTTTCGCCCCTCAGACCGAGGCCTGGCACTATGCCTGGGCGCAGTCAGGAGCAAATAAAGTGAAACTTCTGACCTCGGAGCCACTCTGGAACGCGGAGGCTGAACGCCCTCTTACTCTCCATCTTCCAAACGGTGTGTATGCCGCGGTGGGAGAGGCAGCCCTTTCCGACTTCGTGAGAGGAAAACTTGCCCTGAGCGCAGACAATACGATTAAATTCTCACTCTATGAATCAGCGGACATAATTCCGTTCTATTCCACCCCTTGGCGCTATGTCATTGTCGGGGAAAAGGCTGTGGACCTGATTAACCGCAAGGATATGGTCCTTAACCTTAATGAGCCTTGCTGCATTGAGGATACATCGTGGATTCGCCCGGGTAAGGTCTTCAGAGTGTGCCGTCTGAATATGGCCGCGGCTCTTGAAGCGGTGGATTTCTCTCTCGAGAGGGGACTTCAGTTCATAGAACTCGATGCAGGATGGTATGGCCCGGAGATGAAGCTCTCATCCTCCGCTCTCTCAGTGTCTGAGGAACGTGATTTTGACCTTCCTGCGCTCTGCTCGTATGCCCGCAGCAAGGGGATAGGAGTCTGGCTCTATGTGAATCAGAGAGCCCTTTCCCGCGAACTTGACGAGATTCTTCCTCTCTATGAAAAGTGGGGAGTGAGCGGAATAAAATTCGGCTTTGTGCAGGTTGGCTCCCAGAAATGGACGGAGTGGTTGCACGAAGCTGTGAAAAAATGCGCCGCTCACCACATTATGGTGGACATTCACGACGAGTATCGTCCGACAGGCTGGAGCAGGACCTACCCTAACCTTATGACTCAGGAAGGAGTCGGAGGAAATGAGGAAATGCCTGATGCTGAGCATAATGTCACCCTTCCTTTCACCCGTTTTCTCTGCGGAGCGGCCGATTATACTCCTTGCTATTTCTCTTCAAGAGTGAAAAACACCAAGGCCCACCAGCTGGCGATGCCGGTTGTCTATTACAGTCCGATAACCTTCCTTTATTGGTATGACCTTCCTTCCGCCTACAAGGGTGAAAAGGAACTGGATTTTTGGAAACACTGTCCCACTGTCTGGGACGAAAGCATCGCTTTGGATGGAGAAATCGGGGAGTACATAGTCCAGGCGCGGCGTAGCGGAGAAGAGTGGTTCGTCGGGGTTATGAACGGCCTCGCTGGAAGGGAGTTCACTTTGGAAACCTCAAGTTTCCTTGAAAAGGGAAAGAAATACCGGGTGGAGATTTACTCTGACGACCCTTCGCTCGGCACCCGCACTTCTGTCCGGGAGGTTGTGAAAACCCTCCGAGGCGGGAAGGCACTTTCTCTTACCCTTCAACCTTCCGGAGGAGCGGCCCTTCGCTTTGTCCCGATGGAGACTTCAAGGTGATTTTTTTGAAAAAACGCATTTTTTTTCTTGAATTATCGTAAATTGCAGGCCGTTAACCGCATCAGAACGCTAATGGCTAAGATTTTACGATACGCTCTATTTCTCATCCCGCTTATTCTCGGAGCCTCCCTGGATTGTGGCGCCGATACTTTTGGTGAAGAGATTTTCCATAACATCACGACTCGCAGCGGCCTTGAAGGGGAGTCTGTTTCCTGTGTGCTGCCTTCCCGGGACGGCAGGGTATATCTCGGGACAAGCTCGGGAGTGAGTCTTTATGACGGAAGCCGCCTTCTGAATTTTCCTCTTCGCGCAGCCTCAGAAGGAGCAAGCTATGTATATGACATTTGCGAAGATTCCGAAGGAGTCGTTTATGCCGCGACTTCCCGGGGTATCTTCAGAAAACTTCGCCCTGAGAGTGATTTTTCCAGTATCTACCCGCAAATAGTTCGTGCAGAGTGCCTGTTGAGCCTTGATGGAGCCCTCTATGTAGGCAACCGGGAAGGTTTTCACATTCTTGCGGGAGATTCTATTCAGACGGTCACTGTAGGAGCATCAAGAATGGGGGTTGAAAACGGAGTGAGGGACATTGTCGCTGATTCGGACGGAAACATCTGGTTTTTGAGCCGTTATGCGCTGAACTGCTACAAACCTTCTTCCGCGGAGGTCGTTTCATATCCCATTGCGGAAAAAATGCCGAAAGGCGCGGCGCTTAATCGCCTGGCTCTGCGCGAGGGCAAATTCTATGTGGGCACGAAGAATAACGGACTTTACCTCTGCTCCATTTCTCCATTGGAGGTTCTCCCGATTCGAGGCATAGGCAATGTCGTGACCTGCATCGACACAACCGCCTGCGGAGATGTTACGGTGAGCTGCGACGGCGCGGGAGCATTTCTTATTGACGGAAAGAGCGGAGAAATAAAGGAATCTTATAATTCTAAGGCAGACCCGCTTCACCGTCTTCCGAACGATGCCGTTTATTGTTTCACAAAGGACGACAGGGGAGTGTGCTGGTTCGGATTCTATCGTTACGGCCTGTGTCACACCTGGTTCTCCGCACCCGTTTTCCGACGCTATGCCCTTGATGATTTTTCCACAGAAGGGCTTGCCGTGCGTTCTTTTTACATCGGGGACGGTGTGAAACTCATCGGAACTGGCGACGGACTCTACTTTGTAGATGAACTCAAGCGAACGGTGCGCTTCCTTCCGCCTTCTTCTTTGGGCGGAGGTCATATAATAACGGCGATAACGCAGTTTTCAGGTCTCTACTACATAGCGACTTACGATGCCGGTCTCCACGTTCTTGACCCGGAGAGTTTCACTATTAGCCGCATCGCTGCAGAGCCTCTTCTTTCCACAACGTCGGTGGCCTGCTTTGCCGTAAGTCCGGACCAAAAACTCTGGGTCGGTACCGGAGAGGGCGTATTCGTGCTGGACGGGAACGGGAAATGCACCGAGCATTTTACTGAGAATAATTCCCGAATCGCAGGAGGAATGGTCTCCGGACTACTTTTTGATGCCAAAGGCAACTGCTGGGTCAGTTCCAAGTCTCTCTCGATTTATGTTGCATCAACAGGACTTTTCGAAAATTCGAATTTCCCTAAGGACTTTTTCAATTCAGTCGAGAATTTAAACTGCGTAAAAGGACACGACGACATCCTCTATTTCATCCGCCACTCCCACATCTACTACACGGACCCGTCGATGACGGATTTCGGTCAGTTAAACCTGCCGGACGAACTTCAGAGAGGAACTTGCTACAGCTTCCTTGACGACGAAAAAGGGGGGTATTGGATTGCCACTTCGGATGGCCTCTTCCGGACCGATTATGCGAAGGGCTCTCTCCAGCATTTCGGCCTCGCGGAGGGTATGCGCTGCCGCTGCATAAACTCCAATGGGGTGAGAATGGACTCCCGGGGGAATGTGTGGGTCGGAACCTCGGACGGACTGATGGCACTTGACCCGGAGGCGCTGGAGGAGTGGCAGAGTGACAGTTTACTCAAAGCCCGTGTTTGTCAAATCAGACGCGGAGGAAACCTTCTGGACTTTAGCTCCGAAGATGAAATAAACTCTGCCGGCAGAATTTTGCTCGGATGGAACTTCGCTTCCGAAAAACTCTCCCTTCGCTTCCTCCTTCGGGATTACGCCAATTCTGTCGATAGAATCTATAGTTACAGCATCGACGGGGGGCAGACCTGCAGAACTGCGCGTGAGGGGGAGGATGTCTCTTTCGGCCAGCTCGGACTTGGAAAACATAAGTTAAGATACTCTCTTGCCGGTGCAGAAGGGACGGAAAGCTTACTGGAGATACTTGTCGTTCCGTCGGCGGGGGCGGTGGCTGAACTGTTGCTTGCGCTTTTTGCCTTGGGACTTCTTATTATGTGGCACCGCTATCATCGTGACACCCGCGTCCTTCTGCGTGAAAGAGGCGAGATTGAGTCGGCCCTTATTGAGATGGAGCAGGAAAGTGAAGCTCTTAAAGAGAAAGAGGACGGGGGAGAGAGGGAGAAATATTCGCGAGTTAAACTTGACCCTGCGGAGTGTGAGGGGGTGGTCTTGAGGATGAAGGAATATATCGATTCCAGCCGCTGCTACACTGATCCGGAACTTAAAATGAGTGACCTAGCCGCCCATTTAGGCATTTCCGCCAGCAAACTCAGCCAGATTTTCAGCCTCTATCTTAAAGAGAATTACTACGAGTTCATAAACCGCTACCGTCTTGAGGAGTACAAACGCCTTCTCTCGGTGGAGGAGAATAGAAAGCGATACACCCTCACATCTTTGAGCGAGCAGTGCGGCTTCCGTAAGTCCAATTTCTACAGCACATTCCGGAGGGTGGAGGGAATGACGCCTGCAGAATACCTGAAAAAGCATAATATAAAGGTTTAATAAAAAGGGCTCTACTGCGTTACTCTCCCTGGAGGAGCTACGTCTAATTTAGACGAACTATTAAATTTGCTCGGCTGTAAATTATTGATATATAATAAATTAAATCATTTGGACAAGAGTAAAAATGAGGCGGCGTATTTTCGCCGCCTTTTATTTGTGCTTTTTTTCTCCAGACATTAACTTTGTCATCGTGAAATAGCACCTACATTGGGGCAAAGTAACTAACACAACAAAACTAATAACGCATAATGACTGACACCGGTAAAAATACCTGCGGCGACCAGCTTTCCATCTCTTCCGTTTACGAGGAGAATCGCCCCGCCCTTATGCGTTATCTTGTGAGCTACACCCGCGATACGATGGATGCTGAAGATATGCTTCAGACTCTATTCCTAAAACTCCTATCCATAGATATAATCAATCCCGAAACAGTGCGAAACCTGCTTTTCGTGATGGCCCGCCGAATGATAATCGACGACGCCATCCATAAGGCGTTTGTCCGCCGAAGCGTTGAGGGGTACAGACGCACACGTCCTCTGGACGACGAAGGGGCGCTTTCCAGTGAGATTGAGGCGAGAGATCTGGTTTCTCTGGTAGAACGCCGGATTTCCCTTATGCCGCAGCGGCGTGCCGAGGTCTTTATGATGAGCAGGCATCTTGGAATGTCGGCGGAGGACATCGCGAGGGAACTGAATCTTAGCCGCCGCACTGTGGAATCACACATCTATTCTTCGTCTCTTCAAATAAGGTCATATTTACGTAAAGTCATATAATACAATAACTTTTAACCGGTATGAATCATAAATTTCTACATTTATCTCTCATCGCGATTCTCCTCTTTCTGGGGGCCTCATCCTGGAGCCGTGTCAGCGCGCAGGCTCTTGGCGTGAAGGGAACGGTGACAGACAGCGCCGGCGAGCCTCTCGTGGGAGTCGCCGTGCAGGTGGACGGTCAAAATACTGCTTCCATCACGGACCTTGACGGAAACTACTCAATCCGGGCCTCTGTGGGGGATAAACTCAAATTCTCCTGCGTCGGATTCGCGGACAGGACACTCGCCGTAACTTCAGAAACTCTCAATGTTACTCTCGAAGACGACATTCAGCTCCTGCAGGAAGTCGTCGTGGTGGGTTATGGCGTTCAGAAAAAAGAATCCCTCACCGGTGCGGTCACAGTCGTTGACAGCAAGGCCTTTCAAGAAAAGGGCGGTCTGTCTTCCCCGTTGCAGGCACTTCAGGGGCAGGTTGCCGGAGTGATGATTACACGTTCGTCTTCGGCTCCGGGAGATGAAAGCTGGGGACTGAGCCTCAGAGGTTCTTCTTCAGTGAACTCCACAGAGCCGCTTGTCGTGATTGACGGAGTGGCGGCGAACAGCGTGAGCGAGATGAGACTTCTCAACCCGGACGACATCCAGTCCATAAACTTCCTCAAAGACGGTTCGGCGGCAATTTACGGTAGCCGTGCCGCAGGCGGAGTCGTCCTCATTACGACCAAGAGAGGAAAAGAGGGTAAGATTCAGGTTAACTACAGCGGAAGCGCCACCTATAAGACCGTGGGCCTTATGCCGGAAATCTGCAGCATAGACCAGTGGGCTGACGGAGTGCAGACAGCGCTTCGCAACGACAACAATACAAGCAATGTCTGGTACACCTTCGCGGAGCTTGCAAAGAAATACAAGGGCGGTTACATAGACCTGGGCAAGACTGCCAACCCGTTCGGAAATTCGGCGTTCACAGATGTGAAGGATTTCGTGTTCGATGACTCGGTGGACTGGCTTGACAGCCTTTTCGGCAGCACTTGGAGCACCAATCACAGTCTGAGCGTCTCAGGGGGTAACGACAAGAACTCATTCCGAGTTTCGGGAAGCTACCTCTACGACGGTTCCACCCTCCGTTACGGAAACAACAACAATCAGCGCTACAACATCCGCTGGAACAACACCAACAAACTCGGCAAAATCTTCACCCTTGAAAGCAACATCGCCTACAGCCGTCAGCAGCAGGTTGCTCCGACTCTGGTGAGCTCAGCCCTCACCACTTCGCTTCCTATGCCGGGTCTTCCGCTCACCTCTATGGACGGAAAGCCGTATGCCTGGGGAACCTGGGGCTCTCCGGTGGCAAAACTCTCTCAAGGCGGAGACAATAAACTATCAGTGCGTTCTCTCAGTATCAGCGAAACTCTCAAGGCTCGCATAACATCCTGGCTCGACGCAAACGTTACCCTCGGCTACAACACTTCCGAGGCGCGCCGCAGCACTGTCCAGAATGCCATAACCTACTATAATTATACGGGCACGACAGCGACATACAACGACCCGACGCAGGAAAAATCCTACTACAAGCAGACCTCTTCCCGCACGGACTTCTACAGCGCATCCGGCTTCCTTAACGCCCACAAGACTTTCGCCGAAAAGCACAACACTAGCCTCACTCTCGGCGCGCAGTATGAAATGAAGGATGTGGAGGCGTTCGGAGCAAGCTACACAGACATTCTCGACGGGCTCGAAGTAATCAATGGTAGCGGCACTCTCACTCTGGACAGCAGCACCATTCTCGGCAACAACTACCGCAATGCGATTATGTCATATTTCGGCAGGTTCAACTACGACTACGATTCCCGCTATCTTCTCGAACTCAACGGCCGTTTCGACGGAAGCTCCAAATTCCTTCCGAAAAACCGCTGGGCGTTCTTCTGGGGCGTGTCCGCCGGATGGAGAATCAACAAGGAACATTTTCTTCGCGATGTGAGGTGGCTCTCAGACCTCAAACTTCGCGCATCCTACGCCGAGATGGGTTCGCAGACCGGCATCGACAACTACGACGGCTATCAGTTCTACAACCTCAGCCCTTCTTCGGGAGCCTACGTCGGCTCAGACCGTCTTACAACCATCACCACCAACGGAAAGTTCGCCTCCACTGCCAGACAGTGGGAGAGGATAAAGAACTACAACCTCGCCCTCGACTTCGGCTTCCTTGACGGGGCAATCACCGGAACAGTGGAAGGTTTCTTCAAGAAAAACGACAATATGCTCGTTTCCATCATCTACCCGGCAGTCCTTGGAGATTCCGCTCCTACGGCTAACTCAGGTAAATTCGAAGACTGGGGCGTTGAGGCAAGCGGAAACTACAACGGCAAAATTGGACAGGTCCACTACCACATCGGCGGAAACTTCACTTTTGCCCGCAACTGCCTGACCGACTACGGCGGAACTTCCGTCCTGAAGTCCGGCTACACTTCCACCCAGCAGGGCTATCCGCTCAAGTCCATCTTCGGACTGCGCTACGGCGGCAAGATTCAGAATGAGGAGATGCTTTCCGCCTACCTCACCAAGTACTACAATAACAACGGGATAGGAATGCCGAGCAACCTCAGGGTCGGAGACAATATGTACTGCGACGAGAACGGGGACGGAGTGCTTGACTACCGCGACTACATCTACCTCGGAAGCGATGACCCGGAAATCTCCTACTCCTTCAATTTCGGGGTGTCGTGGAAGGGACTTGATTTCAATGTCGTGTTCCAGGGCTCTGCCAACAGGTTTATCTACAGGGGAATAGATTCGTGGACCGTGCCTTTCCGCTCGCTCTATCAGAACAGCACGACAAGCAGCTTTGGAAACACCTGGAGCGTGGACAACCCCAATGCCTATTATTCTCCATACACCACGGACAGCAATATCATCAACTACAACTACCAGGCAAACTCCATCACCGCTCAGGACGGCAGATATCTTCGTCTGAAGAACATCACCGTGGGCTACAATCTCCCGGAGGAAGTCCTGCGCAAGAGCAGGGTCATCAGCGGATGCCGCTTCTATTTCACCGGTGAAGATCTGTGGGAATATACCCTCATCTCCGACGGATGGGACCCGGAGGCAAAACGCACCCCAAGCGGAACTGGACGCTATCCGTTCACCCGCAACTTCACTTTCGGAGTAAACCTCACCTTCTAAACAGGATAAGATATGAAAAAAGCGATATATAACATTCTTTTCATAGGAGTGGCCGGAGTTATGGCGTCTTCCTGCCTCAATTTTTCGCCTGAGGCACAGATGAACGACGCCAATGTCTGGAATTCCGCAAACAATTTCCAGCTCTTCGCCAACCAATTCTACTCCTACACCCGTGACATCCAGAGCGGAAGCACCTATCAGTATGGAGTCGGCGATGGCCCGCACAGTGACCTGCGCAGCGACCTTTGCGCCTCTTCAAGCGTGAACGTTTACAGCCAGGGAACAAACACCATCCCTGAGACTGACGATAATTACACCACCCTTTACCGCCGCATCTATTACACCAACCTCCTGCTCCAGAAGGCCGCATCTTTCGGCAAACCCTCTGAAATCACCCAGAGCGTTGCCGAGGCGAAATTCTTCCGTGCCTACTGCTACTTTGAATTGGTGCAGCTCTACGGCAATGCCATTCTCGTCACCACTCCTGCGGATATGGACTCTCCGCTTATGAAGGCGGAAAGAAACGATAGGGGAGAGGTTATCGACCAGTGTATCAAGGATTTGCAGGAGGCCGCAGAGGCTTTGCCAAAGACAGCGTCGGAGGCGGGAAGGCTTTGCTCGTCAGCCGCACTCGCATTCCTTTCCAGAGTCGCTCTATACGAAGGCACCTGGCAGAAATTCCACACCGGAGGCTTCGATTCAACGACCAACAGCGAAAGGGTCACCCATCTCCTTTCCATCGCCCAGTCTGCGGCGGATGAGGTTATTAACACCAAACTCTGGAGTCTTTTCAAGAACGACGATCTTGCCTCGGAGGGCTACCGCTATATGTTCATCCTTGAGGACGAGCAGTGCAATCCTGCCGGTCTCACTACAAAGGACAACACCGAGTACATCTTCTCCCGCCGCCATAGGGCAATTGACGGGGTGGGGCTTAACATTACGAAGGCATACCTTGCCAACGCCGTCTATCCGACCCGCAAACTTGCCAACCTCTATCTCTGCCAGAACGGTCTCCCGATAAGCGTGAATGACGCAGCCAATCCTCAGTTCGGTGGCTACAACACCGCCGTTTCCGAGTTCCAGAACAGGGACAACAGGATGGGTACGACACTCGCAAAACGTGGCACGATGGTTTGGGACAACACCTCCGACCACTGCCGCACCGCTTGGGATGATAGCGACCTGTCCAGGGCGAAATCTGTGGGAGCCTGCGCCAACAGCGGCTACCAGACCCATAAATGGGCTGTGGAAAGGCAGGTGACCGACAAGTATGAGACTATGGACTTCCCGATTATCCGTTATGCCGAGGTGCTTCTGAACTATGCCGAGGCCACCTACGAGCTCAACGGAACTATCAACGACGACGAATTGAATCGCAGCCTCAATCTTGTCCGCACAAGGGTGAACCCGGATATGACTCCTCTGAGCAACTCGCTCGTAACCGCCAACGGTCTCAGTATGCGTGAGGAAATCCGCCGCGAGAGGACTGTTGAGCTTATCTTCGAAGGCTTCCGCATTGACGACCTCAAAAGGTGGGCGACCGCTTCCGTCGAGATGCCTCAGCCTCAGCTCGGAGTCAAGTGGAAGGGCACTGAATTTGAGACCCTTTGGGCCAACCAGAGCCGCCAAGTTGACTCGGAAGGTTGCATAATCCTTTACGACAACCGCCGCTGGGAAGACAAGAACTACCTCTATCCGCTCCCTGCCGATCAACTGCAGCTTAACCCGAACCTCGGACAGAATCCGGGTTGGGAATAACAGGAAAGGTTTTGATTTGAAATGAATGAAGTTATGAAAAACTCTATCAAGATATCCACCCTTGCTCTTGGAGCAATCCTTGTGCTTGCTTCCTCCTGCACCAAGGACTCCCTTAATACGGGACACCTTTACAGCGCGGTCATTCCTTCAAGCGTGGAATTTGACCTCGAGGAAGAAAAGCAGGAACTCCTTTATGTGGACGAGACAGGCTCAACCTGCCTCCCGATGCTGAAAGGCGAATCCCTTCAGCTCCATTACACGATGACTCCCGACAGCGTGACATTCAAAGATGTCCTTTGGACCTCATCCAACCCAGCCTTTGCCTTAGTTTCCGACGGCGGACTTGTCGAGGCTGTGGATGGAGACGGCTACTCCATCGTTCAGGTCGCTCCCGTGGGTCTTCACGAGGGAAGCGGCATCAATGCCAACCTGAAGGTCGTCGTCTCAAAACAGATGACCCGGGCGGAGGCGATAGTCGTGTCTTCGGAGTATGATGAAATTTACGCCGGCGACTCTATGCAGATGAGCGCAGCTATCTCTCCTTCCAACGCCACCTACAAGACAGTCCGCTGGAGTGTAGCTGACGAGACGCTCGCGAGCATAGACCCGCGCACCGGAGTGCTCACAGGAAAAGAGGGTCCGTCAATCGTGAACCCGGTGAGCGTTACTGCGACGGCTCTGGACGGCTCAGGGGTGAGCGCTTCAAAGATTGTAAGGATCCGCAAAATCGTCTCTCCTGAGGCTGTCGCAATTGACCAGACTTATTCTGCGTCAAACGGTTATGCTTGCGCCCTTAACGAAAAAGGCCTTACGCTCTCCTATACGACAGTTCCTGCCGAGTGCACGACTTCACAGATCGAGTGGACCAGTTCAGACCCTACGATAGCATCTGTCGAAGGCGGCGCGGTAAGTTTCAAGGGCTTCGGAAAGGTTACGATAACGGCAAAGGCTCCGTCAACCGGAAATACTTCCACGATTGAACTCAACATCCCTTGCGGACTCATCCGTGAAACTTTCCACAACTCAGCCCATTACAGCTTCGACCACGCAAAGCAGAGCGGAAACGGCACAAGCACATCCTCCGTTTGGAATGACGGCTATCTGGAGATTACTACATACGCCCAGAACTCCACCAAACAGCGTGCTGACATCAAGGGCTATGACACGCCGTTCACCCTTCACGCAGGAAACTATCCTATCATTGCCGTGAAGATTGATGATGCGAAAGATTTGTATGAAGGCGTAACTGCCCGCAACTTCAAGCCGGACATTTCCGGAACAAGCGACAGCGGTGCTGCATACAAGGGTTTCAACAGCGATGCTAACAACAAATACGCGTACGATTGGGTATGCTCAGACGGAAGCCACGTCTACCTCTACGACCTCACGACCCAGACCTTCAAGACCGGCGGACTGGC
This sequence comes from bacterium, assembly GCA_963652025.1. Lineage (GTDB taxonomy): Bacteria > Bacteroidota > Bacteroidia > Bacteroidales > UBA932 > Cryptobacteroides. Next base: position 11,443 of record CAVJRU010000016.1, on the reverse strand, counting down.
TCCGACTTCCGAGGCCATCTCCTGCAGCACGTTCCAGTTCAAGTATGCTGACATCGCGACTGCAACGACTCAGCTTACCTACAAGCTCTACTGGATTCAGACTTTCGAAAGCGTAGCTGCTGCCCGCTCCTATGTGGAGAATGTTGACGGAGTGAAAATAAATTAGTTCAAGTGCAGTTTACTGACAATCAAAAGGATACAATATATGAAAAATAAAATAACTCTTACTCTTCCGCTTCTTGCTCTGGTTCTGGCTTTGAGCTGCTCCTGCCGCAAGAACGAATTCGGAGTCGTGGACCTCACTCTTCCCGAAAAGGACGATCCGGATGTGGAAGCCGTTTACACTTTCAATCATCCTTGCGCAATGTACACCGAGGAGGATTTTACACGTGTGAAAGATGAACTTTCTTCCGGCTCTGTCCCGGAGGTTACGGCAGCCTTCACGGCGCTTAAAAATAGCACCTACTCCCAGCTTAGCCGCACTCCTGAGCCTCAGGAGTTAATCGTCCGCGGTGATCCGACCGGCACCGGAGTAGCCTCTGAGAACTACACATACGCGATGAAGGATGCTGCCGCGGCCTATCAGACCGCTCTCATCTGGAAACTTTCCGGTGACGATTCCTACGCCCAGAAATCCATCGAAATCCTCAACGCCTGGGCTCGGAAGTGCAAGAAGATAACTTCCAACGACGCTAACAATGTCCTCGCTGCCGGCGCCCAGGGTTACACCTTCGCCTGCGCCGCGGAAATTATGCTCGGCTACAGCGGATGGGCTGCAGGGGATGCCGCTACGTTCAAGACGTGGATGAAAAATGTGTTCGCTTCCGTGAACAAGGATTTTCTTGACCATAAGAACTCCAATGTCTGCGCCCTGCACTACTGGAGCAACTGGGACCTGGTGAATATGTGCTCATACCTTGCGATAGGCATTCTCACCGAAGACAGCGAAATGGTGAACTTTGTCGTAAACTATTTCTATAAGGGAGCCGGCAACGGCTGCATCAAGAACCTTATCAACGGCGACCTTCTCACCGATCCGCTCGGCTCGGGGGAGAAACTCGCACAGGACCAGGAAAGCGGCCGTGACCAGGGACACGCCCAGATGTCAGCGATGGTTGCTGCAAACCTCGCCCAGATGGCCTATTCCCTTTACACAGTGAACAAAACCAATGCGGATGCCGCGAAACTCGACTTTTTTGCCGCCAACGACAACGCGCTTCTTTCTCTTGGAGAATATGTCGCTCTGAGCAATCTGCGAAACGGCTCCGACAACAAAAACGAGAGCGGACAGTGGCTCATTGCGGCTTCGAATATGCCGTTCAACCGTCTGGACTACTGCACCGACTGCTCCTGCCGCGACAAAAACCACGGCGCCGTACACCTTACTCTTGCCGACGACTCGGGACGAGGCTCCGTGCGTCCGGGCTGGGAGATTTACTTCAATCACTACAGCCGCGTGAAGAATCTTTCTTCCGGGTTCAAGTACGTCAAGCAGATGGCGGACAAGATGCGTCCTGAGTGCGGAAGCGGCGATGACCGTTACGGAGCAAATTCCGGCGCTTTCGACCAGCTTGGCTGGGGCACTCTTATGATGTACAGATAAATATGTAATTTTACGTGATTTTATGAACAAAAATTCTATGACTATGAATAAAAAAACTTATGTGGCTCCGCTTGTGTCCGAAGAGAGTTTCGCGGCAGAAAACGGTTTTGCCGTAAGTGGAACAGCCACTGTTGATCCTTGGTATGAGGAATCTGGTGATGATGAACTTCAATTTTAACTCTCAAGCAAGTATGAAAAGAACAGTTTTTTCTGCGGCTCTTCTTCTTGCCGCCCTCAGCCTTACATTCTGCCAGAAGGCTCAGATTGAAAGTGACCCTAAGACCGAAGTGCCTTTCAGCATAGTCGCTTCTTACTCCGCTCCTCAGGAAACCCCTGCCTCCAAGACTGTGAATTCCGGTCTTGACACCAAGTGGGAAGAGGGCGACGCTCTCAACCTTTTCCACGCCGCTGCAGGCAGCTCTTCCTATGTCAAGGATGGCGAATTCACCGTTTCAGACGTCACCGCAGGGACATTCAGCGGTGTTCTGAGCGAGAAACTTTCAGAAGGCTCCTACGACTGGTATGCCCTTTACCCGTATTCCTCTTCTGTGGACAGCCCTGCTGCAACCGACAAATATATTTCGGTGGCTTCGGCTTCCCAGACCCAGAGCGGAAACGACAGCAAAGCGCACCTTTCAGGAGAGACTTTCCCGCTTTTCGCCGCTGCCAAGGCAGTCGCTTCTTCCCAGACTCCGGTCTTTGCTATGAGCCAGATAAATTCCGTAGTGAAACTTCACGTTACGAATAGCTCCTCCGCTCCGCTTACTGTCACTTCCGTCTCCTTCACCGCGCCGGAAGAGATTGCTGGAGAATTCGCCTTGAATTTCACCGGTTCCGCCCTCTCATTCTCCCCTAAGGCCTCCGCCGTTTCTTCAACGGTGACTCTTGAGGTATCTGGTGGCGAAGCAATCGCGGTGGGCGAAAGCGCTGACTTCTACCTTGCTCTGAAGCCTTTCACGGCCTCAACCGGCTCCTCACTCAAGTTCTCCGTGAACGGCGTTGAAAGCGAAAAACAGCTTACAAAGGATGTGGTTTTCACCGCGGGGAACATCAAACCGGTCAATTTCAGCTACAAACAATCGTCTGAACCGGAGATTTCCATCAATCAGAAATACGCCTCCGAAAACGGCTATGAGTGCGCTGTGAATGAGAAGACTCTTTCTCTCGAGACCACCCTTCCGGAAGGCTACTCAGCAAGTCAGATTTCCTGGAGCAGCTCCGATAAAACCATCGCAACGGTCTCTGACGGCGTCGTAACATACGCGGGAGGCTTCGGAGAGGTCACCATCACTGCCGCGATTGACGGCCTTAAGAGCGGAAGCATTACACTTAACGTTCCTTGCGGACTCATCCGTGAGACTTTCCACAACTCCGCCCATTACAGCTTCGACCACGCAAAGCAGAGCGGAAACAGCACCAGCACCTCTTCCGTTTGGCACGATGGCTACCTTGAAATAACTACTTACCAGCAGGATGCTGCTGCCACAAAGCAGCGCGCAGACATTAAGGGCACCGACACGCCGTTCACCATTCACGCCGGAAACTATCCTATAATTGCCGTGAAAATTGACGATGTGAAAGATTTGTATGACGGCGTAACTGCACGCAACTTCAAGCCGGATTTTGTCGGCACGATTGACGGCGACGACACCAAGACCGAGTACAAGAAATTTGCGAATGAGGCCAACAATGCCTATAAAAGCAGCTACAAGTGCTCTGACGGAAGCTATGTGTATGTTTACGATTTGACAGAACAAACATTCAATTCTCTTTCTCCGGCAGCGTATGCACCGACAGACAAGAGTATGTCCTTCAAAACATTCGCTTTCAAGTATGCAGACATTGCAACTGTTTCCAAGCAGCTCACCTACAAACTTTACTGGATTCAGACCTTCAAGACCAAGGCCGATGTGAAGGCTTACATTACGAATGTCGACGGTCTGACCTACACGGTTACCAAGGGAGAATAAAATGTCCAGAAAAATCATATCACTGCTGTTGCCCCTTCTGCTGCCTGTGGCGGTGGTGGGGCAGCAACGTTCAGAGGTGTGGCGACCCGACAACGGTGACGGAACATTCACCAATCCGGTTCTTTACGCCGACTACAGCGACCCCGATGCCGTTGCGGTGGGTGAGGACTACTATCTCACAGCGAGCTCGTTCAACTGCATCCCCGGCCTTCCGATTCTCCACTCGCGAGACCTTGTGAACTGGGAGATTGTGGGACACGCTCTCAAGGAGCAGACTCCGCGTGAACTTTTTGACAGCCCTCAGCACGGAAAGGGTGTATGGGCCCCGGCAATCCGTTTTCACGACGGCGAGTTCTACATCTACTGGGGCGACCCGGACAGGGGAGTATTCGTCGTAAAGGCCACTGACCCTGCGGGGGAGTGGAGCAGTCCTGTCTGCGTTTTGGAGGGCAAGGGAATCATTGACCCGTGTCCGCTCTGGGACGAAGACGGCAGGTGCTACCTTGTTAACGCCTGGGCAGGCAGCCGAGCCGGATTCAATTCCGTTCTCACCGTCCGGGAACTCTCCTCTGACGGGATGAAGGCAATCGGCTCTCCCCGCATCGTCTATGACGGAGGTCAGGAGAACCACACCACGGAAGGCCCGAAACTCTACAAAAAGGACGGGGAGTACTGGATCCTCTGTCCTGCCGGCGGAGTCCAGAAAGGGTGGCAGCTCGCTCTCCGAAGCAGCAACATCTTCGGCCCATACGAAGCAAGAACAGTGATGGCTCAGGGGAAGACCTCTATCAACGGGCCTCATCAGGGAGCTTGGGTGCACACAGCCTTCGGAGAAGACTGGTTTCTGCATTTCAACGACCGTTATGCCTACGGAAGGGTGGTTTTCCTTCAGCCTCTTTCGTGGCGGGAGGACGGTTGGCCGGTAATCGGCAGAGCCGGAAAAAGGGACACCTGCGGAGAGCCATATCTTACTTTCCGTAAGCCCAAAAGCTCTTCCTCACAGGTCGTGAACCCCGCCGAGAGCGATGAATTCGACGGAGGCTCTCCGGGTCCTCAGTGGCAATGGCAGGCGAACTACAATGAACTTTGGGGAATGCCTACGGCACAGTCCTGTATGCGTCTTTACTCGGCGGACCTATCTCCGCAGTATAAGAGTCTTTGGGAGGCAGGCAATCTTCTTCTTCAAAAACTTCCGGCACCCTCTTTCACGGCAACGGCAAAAGTCCGTTTTTCCTCAAAGGGCGACGGGCAATGGGGCGGAGTCGTGATGATGGGAATGAACTATTCTGCTCTTGTCGTGCGCAGGGAGGGAGATGAATTCCTTCTTCAGAGGCTTTCCTGCAAGGGGGCGGACACAGGTGGAGCAGAAACTGCGACCACTCTTACCCGTCTGAACCCTTCAGAAAAGGATACCATTCCATATTCTCCGGCCATCCATCTGGACATCTACTTTAGAATGAGCGTTTCAGACGGCAAGTGCCGTTTCAGTTACAGCATTGACGGAAAGCACTTCCAGAGGGCAGGCGAGGAATTCAAACTCAGACAGGGCAAGTGGATTGGTGCAAAAATGGGCTTTGTCTGCGAGAGGGAAGCCTCCGGAGGAGGCAACAAAGGCTGGATAGACATTGACTGGTTCAGAGTTGAATCCCTGAAAGATTAGCCCGACGACGCAGACGGCTTTTGGGTATGGTTTCCCGAATAGATGGTTTGAGGAGCAAATTAAAGAGGCGGCGACCTTTTGCGGTCACCGCCTCTTTTGTGTTACTCTCTGCTGTCGGCAGATTATTTGATCTCGATGTTTCTGTTGGTCGGAACCTCCTTTACAACCACTTTCTTAGGAAGGAAGATCTTGAGGACTCCGTGCTCCATCTGGGCACCGATTTTCTCGGTGTCTACGGTCTCCGGGAGAGTGAAACTCTGGCGGAATGAGGTGTAGGAGAACTCGTGGCGAAGGTACTGACCCCTCTTCTTGTTGTCCTCGACCTTCTTCTCACCTTCCTTGCACTCCTTGTCGGAGTTCTTCTCGCACTTCTTCTCGAGGCAGATTACAAGCTCGTTGTCGGGAGTAAGGTTGACTTTGAAGTCGTCCTTGGTCATTCCCGGAGCGGCAACCTCGACTTCGTATTCTCCGTCGCGCTCGATTACGTTGATTGCAGGTGTTGAACTTGCGTGTTTGTACTGTGGGACAATCCAGTTGTCATCGAAAAGGTCGTTGAACAAATCAGGCAACCAGTTCTGAGTTTTCATAATAGGCATCATAATATTAAATTTTTTAATTGTCAAACTTCATCTGCCGCAGCCCGCAGGGATTTTTACCCTAGCCGCTTATGCCGACTTTCCCTGTGTCCCTCGGCCCCTCCGTGGGACCTACCCGAACACGACAGAATGTTATTCAATTCAGATGCCGATGCTCCTAAATGCTTGATAATCAGACATTTTGTCAGATTTTCGAGACAAATTGGCCATTTTTCGTGACAATTAGTCAGAGCAGAGGGCGATTGTGGGTAGAAATCATCGCAGACCGCCCTTTGTGCCGAAACCCCATAACGAAAAAACGGCCCGCTCCGTTGGGGGCAGGCCGCTTTATGAATGAATACCGTAAGATTACAGAAGTATGTACTTAGCGACAAAAACCGCAGCAAGGATGTATGCCGCAGGAGAAATCTTCTTGAAATTGCCGGCGAGAAGGTTGATGAGAACGTAGGAAATCATACCGAGCATAATGCCGTCTGAAATTGAGTAGCACAGAGGCATTGCGATGAGGGTGATGAATGCCGGGATGGCCTCGGAGTAGTTCTCGAAGTCGATGTCGTGGATAGGGGACATCATAAACACGCCGACGATGACCAGAACCGGAGCGGTTGCGGCTCCAGGGATGGCAAGGAAGATAGGGGAGAAGAAGAGGGCGATAGCGAAGCAAACGGCTGCGGAGAACGCTGTGAGACCGCTGCGGCCGCCCTGAGCGATGCCGGATGCACTCTCTACGTAGGTTGTTGTGGTGGAAGTTCCGAGGAACGCACCGCCCATAGTTGCGATTGCATCGGCCATAAGGGTCTTGTTGATGCCCGGGATGTTGCCTTTCTCGTCAATCATCTTTGCCTTCGTGCTCACTCCGACAACGGTTCCGATGGTGTCGAACATATCGATGAACATAAAGGTGAAGACAACCACGAACATATCAAGAGAGAAAATCTGGCTCCACTCAAACTTGCAGAAAATCGGAGCAATGCTCTCCGGCATTGAAACCACGCCATTGAACTTTGTAATGTGCTCGCCGGTCGCAGGGTCCTTCATTACAAGGCCGAGGGCTGCGGTCGCAATCATACCGATAAGGAGCGCTCCAGGGACATTTTTCACGACAAGGAAGCTGGTGAGGATTATGCCGATGATGGCAAGAAGGGCTGTGCCCTGGGTGATGTCTCCGAGAGCGACAACGGTTGCGTCATTAGGAACGATGATGCCGGCGTTCTTAAGACCGATGAATGCGATGAAAAGACCTATACCGCAGCCGATTGCCTTCTTGATGGAGTTTGGAATGGAATCGACTATCACCTTGCGGACGTTGGTTACCGTGAGGATGATGAAGAGAATACCCTCGAGAAGCACTGCTGTGAGCGCAAACTGCCAGGTGTAACCCATTCCGAGGCAAACGGTGTAAACGAAGAATGCGTTAAGACCCATACCCGGAGCAAGTGCGAAAGGCTTCTTGGCGTAGAAGGCCATAACGAGAGTTCCGAGGATGGCTGCAAGAGCGGTTGCAGTGAAGACCGCACCGCCCGGCATACCGGGGAGGGCTGAGAAAATGCCCGGGTTGACGGCGAGAATGTAGGACATCGTGAGGAATGTAGTGATTCCCGCGAAAATCTCAGTTTTTATTGAGGTGACCTTCGGGTCCAAGCCGAAAGCCTTGTTTATGAAAGCGTTAAACTTGTTCATCGTTCAATTGTAATTATACGAATATATATTGAATATCAGGATGCGACTGCAAGATGCGAAACGCAGCAGGTGCGCCTGAGATTCAGTTTCACCCTAGAAGGACCATTTGGCTGCAAGGGTCGGGATAGCGCAGAACCCTTTTGCAGCAAAGCTTGAAGACAGTTCCACCTCGCCTCCAAGACTGAGGTTCACCTTTTCCATACCCTTGATCTGGTTGAAATTAACCCAGAACTGAGGCTCTGAAAGGAAGATGTAGCGGGTGTCCTGCCAAGGACGGAACTCTTTCCAGAAATCGAAGAATCCGGAGAAAGTGCACCAGCCGTGCGCGAAGTTGATTCCCCAAACTCCTGTGACTTGGAAGCCGTGCTCCCAACCTCTCTTCTGACCGGCGATTTTGGTGGCCTCCGGAATGCCTTTATACATTACCTGAAGTGACCAGGTCTTGCTGTAGTCCTTTGAGTGGCCGTTGTAGGCGAGACCTGCGAGCCAGGCGTTGTTGAAGGTTAGCGAGGTCGTGTTAAGACCGCCGTTATACTCGACGTGAACTGCGAGCCAGTCCATCTTGGTGTCCTGCCAGAAGCAGAACTCGCGGGAAATCTCCCAGTAAGCGCCCTGAACTCCGGCATACTTGGCATTCGCCTCCTTGTCGCTGCTGAGGTAGTCCATATCGACGAAGAAGTATGTGCTTCCCCAGGAGTCAGGACGGAACATTTCCACTGTAGTGGTGATGTGTCCGCGTGCGGAAAGGTCTTTTTCGGCATCTTTGCCATTGTAGATGTTGTGACCGAAGTCGTAGTGGAACTGGATGTTCTGAGCAGCAGCTCCAATACAGAGAAGGGCGAGAGTGCCCGCAAGAAAGAATTTCTTCATACCAGAAATTATTTATAAATTAATAAAAAGTTTGCTGTTTGAAAATTGAAACACTTTGAAAAAAATGTTATCCAAGTGGAACTATTTTTAGCTCCACTTGGCGAGTTGTTGAAGAAAGGGGGCTCCTTTATTCGACAACTCTATTCGTATTGCCGTCGAAGTTGACGGCTGTATCTCCCTTCAAATCCTCGCCGAACTCATAGTCCTTGCCCGGAAGGATTGCGTTGAGGATAATTCCCACGAGAGCCGCCACAGCAAGACCTGAGAGCTTTGTGAAACCGAGGTCGATGCTGCCGCCCGGGATGCCGTAGTTGATGCCGATGCCGAGCACGAGGATAATGGCCGCGATGATAACGTTGCGTGAAGATGTGAAATCAACTTTGTTCTCCACCACGTTGCGTACGCCGACTGCGGAAATCATACCGTAGAGGATGAGGGAAACGCCTCCGATTGTGGCAGCAGGCATCGCTCCGATGATGGCCGCGAACTTAGGGCAGAAGGAGAAAATGATTGCGAAAACCGCTGCAATCCTGATGACCCTCGGGTCATAAACCTTCGTAAGGTTCAGAACTCCTGTATTCTCACCGTAGGTGGTGTTCGCAGGGGCTCCGAAAAGCGCCGCAAGAGAGGTCGCGAGACCGTCGCCGATGAGCGTGCGGTGAAGTCCCGGTTTCGCGAGGAAGTTCTTTCCGACGGTCGATGAAATCGCGCACATATCTCCGATGTGCTCAATCATCGTCGCAAGGGCGATAGGCATAATGGTGATGATGGCGCTGGTGAGAAGGCTCCACTGCTTGGTGTCGAAGATTGCGAGGGTGGTGTTTGCCTTATGAACCGGAAGCCCGATCCAGGCCGCTTCTTTTACTGCAGTGAAATCACAAAGTCCGCAGCAGGCTGCAACGGCGTATGAGCCCACAACACCGAGAAGAATAGGTATGATTCTGATCATTCCCCGTCCCCAGATGTTGCAGACGACGATGATTGCGATTGCAAGAAGTGCAATCCACCAGTTGGTCGTGCAGTTGGCGATTGCCGAGCCGGAGAGAATAAGACCTATACATATAATAATAGGACCAGTCACCACCGGCGGGAAGTATTTCATCACCTTCTTTGCACCGAAGGCTGCGAAGAGCCCGGCGAGGATGAAATACAAAAAACCTGCGCAGGCAACGCCGACGCAGGCATAAGGCAGTGATTGTTCAGCTGATAGTCCGAATTCTTTTCCCATTTCGACCACTGAGAGGTAACCCCCGATGAATGCGAAAGACGATCCTAGGAACGCCGGCACCTGAAATTTGGTGATACAGTGGAAGAGGAGAGTACCGATTCCCGCGAAGAGAAGCGTGGTGGCGACTGGAAGTCCGGTGATTGCCGGAACCAGAATTGTTGCACCGAACATTGCAAACATATGCTGAAGCCCGAGAGTCAGCATTTTCGGTTTGCCCAATGTCCTTGCATCATAAATGGCCTGAGGCTGATTTTGTGATTGTGACATAAGAGTAATGAATACTGAATTACGGGCTGCAAAGGTATCCAGATTTTACTCTCCTACAAAATTATTTTCTACCTTTGCCCCCACATTTTATCAACAAAGTTATCAACACTTTTCCTGCCTTCAACGGCAACGATTTGACACATACTCATATATGGCTGAACCTATATCGCATATCTCGCACCGGGAGGGTCTTATTGCCCTGTCCCCGGTAATGATTCTTCTTGCGGCCTATCTCACTTCATCATTGCTTGCGGGTGATTTCTACCGCATCCCCATCGGAGTTTCGTTTGCAGTCGCTGCCGTCTATTCAATTTTCATCCTTCGCAAGAGTCCCTTTTCCGAGAGAGTAAAAATCTTTTCCGCTGGCGCGGCCGACTCCAATATAATGTATATGATATGGATATTCGTCCTTGCCGGCATATTCGCCTCAAGCGCGAAGGCGGCCGGGGCGGTGGATGCGACGGTTGCGATAACAATGAGGCTCGTCCCCGGTGAATTCCTTCCCGCTGGAATATTCCTTGCCGCCTGCTTCATCTCGATGTCCATAGGAACCTCGGTGGGAACGATTGTCGCTCTTGCTCCCGTTGCCATCGGACTGTCTTCCCAGATGGGGGCGGACCTCCCTTTCGTGGTTTCGATAGTTGTCGGGGGCGCGTTTTTCGGAGATAATCTTTCTTTCATTTCCGACACCACCATCGCCTCCACACAGAGCCAGGGCTGCCTGATGAAAGACAAATTCCGCACGAACCTTCTTATCGTGCTCCCCGCGGCCATTGTAACACTCGGAATTTACATCTTCAGCGGAGTGAGCGCTGACTACCGGACAACGACACTGCCGTCAGCTCCGTGGTATCTCGCCCTGCCGTATCTGGCGGTCATTGTTTGCGCCCTGTGCGGAATGAACGTTCTGAAGGTGCTTCTGCTCGGCATCGTTCTTACGGACGGGATAGCTCTTTGCTGCGGTTCAACTCCTCTGAGCCTTTTCGAGGCGGCAGGAAGCGGGCTGCAGTCAATGTATGAACTCATCCTCGTGACCCTTCTTGCCGGGGGAATTATGAGCATAGTGAAAAATGCCGGAGGCTTCGAATATCTGATTAGGGTGATGACTCGGAAAATCGGCACCAGAAGGGGAGGGGAGGCGACGATTGCGCTGCTCACGGCTCTTACGAACATCTGCACGGCGAATAACACCATCGCAATCATCACAGTAGGCGGAATCGCGAAGGATATCTCTTCGCGTTTCGGCATTTCTCCGCGCCGCTCCGCCAGTCTGATGGACACCACCTCCTGCTTTGTCCAGGGCATCCTTCCCTATGGAGCCCAGCTTCTGATGGCTTCCGGCCTTTCCGGCCTCTCCCCGCTGGAGATAGTCCCCAAACTATACTATCCGATGCTTTTGGGAATAATGGTTATAGCGGCAATTCTGTTCCAGTATCCCAAATACACCGTCAATCCCGGGAAGTAGAGAACTTTTTCAAAAAATAGTTAAAAAAAGTTTGCAGGAAAATAAAAAGTGTCTATCTTTGCAGTCCCAAAACAAAACGGGAGCATAGCTCAGTTGGTTCAGAG
>CAVJRU010000015.1:39887-43233 GCA_963652025.1 bacterium | reverse complement strand
AGAGGAACTGTCCCTGTCTGCTGATACTCCTCAAATAGAGCCCTTCCGCTTTCCTTGTCGAGGTTGCAGATCGGCATATACATCATATTGTGCGGATGGGAGGCCATCTTTTCGGATACGGCAGAGAGCGGATAGGAACCCTTTATGAGAATCTGGTCTGTTACCCCGAGTTCCTCGGTAATAGCAAGGACCATATCATAGTACTGATATCCCTGGTCCACATTGACGCAAATTCTGTCTTTGCAGCACTCCAAAGCTTCGCGAAGGGTCGGGATGCGGAGAGAGTCGGTTGCGACGCCGTGGGCTCTGACGAGTCTCATCGCCTTGAGCTCGGCGAGAGTGTAGTCGCTGACCTTTCCTTTCCCGGTGAGGCAGCGGTCGATGGTCTTGTCGTGCGAAAGAACGAGAACGCTATCTTTAGTGAGCTTGAGGTCAAGCTCCATAATGTCAGCACCCATCCGGATGATGGACTCGATTGCCGGGATGGAGTTCTCCGGGTAGTTCCTCCAGTCGCCGCGGTGCACCGCAACGACGACATATTTAGAATTCGGATTGTTGATTTCCGAAAGAATCTTGTCTGTTCTCTTCTCAAATTTCGCAGTCCCCTGTCCGCAGGAGACAACGCAAAGCAGCGCCGTAACGGCGAGTAGTAAATAATGTTTCATCTTATGTGTTGTTTTTATATTTTTCAAACTTTATGGTAAGAAAATCGGGTTGGTGCGCAGGTTCAGGCCTGGCAACTACTTCAGGTGGAGTTCGCGCTCGGCGCGGTCGAAGGCGTCGGAACGCTTCAGGACGAAGTTGGAGCCCAGGTATTTGGTGCGGACTTCGTCGTCGCCGGCGAGGGCTTCAGGGGTGCCTGCCTGAAGGATTGTTCCTTCGTAGAGGAGGTAGGCGCGGTCTATGATGGCCAGGGTTTCACCCACATTGTGGTCGGTGATGATGACTCCGATGTTCTTGTATTTGAGCTTCGCGATGATGTACTGGATGTCTTCGACGGCGATAGGGTCCACACCGGCGAATGGCTCGTCGAGAAGGATGAACTTCGGGTCTATGGCAAGGGCGCGGGCAATTTCGCAGCGTCTTCTCTCGCCTCCGGAGAGCTGGTTTCCGTAGCTTTTGCGGACCTTGTGGAGATTGAACTCATCCAGAAGGCTCTCCAGCCTCTCTTTCCTTTCCGCCTTCGTGAACTGGGAGGACATCTCCATCACGGACATAATGTTGTCCTCAACGGACATTTTCCTGAAGACCGAAGCCTCCTGCGCGAGATAGCCCACGCCTTTCTGAGACCTTTTGTACATCGGAAGCCCGGTGATTTCCTCGTCATCAAGGAATATGCGGCCTTCGTTCGGGACCACCAGGCCCGTTATCATATAGAATGAAGTGGTCTTGCCGGCTCCGTTCGGGCCGAGGAATCCGACGATTTCGCCCTGTTCAACTTCCATCGAAACGCCTTTAACGACGGTTCGGACGCCATATTTTTTAACGAGGTTTTCGCAACGAAGTTTCATCGCTTTCTATGCTATTATTATTGTTATTTTATGTCCAGGCCGAGGTCCTTCACGAAACTTTTTACATTGTCGTTCTCGCCCATCAGGACTTTGGCCTTGTCGCTGGGCATATAGGCTGCGGGGCCGGTCTCTTCCATCGGAATCACCTCAACGGAAAGAAGCACGGCATCCACTCCGCAGAGCCGACGGAAATTAGCCTCCAGCTCGTGGAGAAGTTTTGTTTCCACCCACTCTTTCTGGGCCTGGTTCACCACCTGGAAGGTAATCGTCTTCTTGCCCTCCGCCTCGCTCACAGAGAGTTTAGAGGTGCTGAGCATACTGTAAAGACGCGGTTTGCTGTTGTAGAGAGCGGCAAGGGACGGCCAGTGGGCGAGAAGTTCGTCGTCGGATGGGAGGGCGGCAGGAGCGGAGGAAGAGGTGGCAGCAGAGTCTGCTTTTTCTTCCTGCCCGAGCATCGCGGCCATTGTCATTCCGCTTCCGGAGCGGCCTGCGCGGCGAGCCCTCGGTGCCGGCTGTGCGGCTGGCTGTTCTGATGGAGCTACGGCGGTCTGCGGTGCCGGTTCCAGGGTGGCTGGGGCGGCAGGCTGAGGCGCGGACTCTACGGAAGGAGGTGGGGTCTGAGGCTGCTGCTGGGACTGAGGAGTCGGCTGTGGAGACTGCGCTGACGGCTGAGAGGCAGGGATTGGCTGAGGCGCAGGTTGAGCCGGAGCGTTTGGCCTGGAAGCCGCTGCAGGGACGCTCTGCGGGGTTGAAGGGGCTGCCTTTGGAGCTGCCGGGGCGCCCTGCGAAGCTGCCGGGGCAGCTGAGACAGGGGCGCCGCCCTCTGGACGCGAAGTTATGTAGCAGAGTCTCATCAGAGCGAACTCTATGTGAAGACGCGGATTGACCGCCGCCTTGTAGGCGCTTTCACAGCCCGTCGTAATGCCCAGGGCCTCATAGAGGAAAGCCATCGGGCACTTTGACGCCTGCTCGGCATAGCGTGTCTTGAGCGAAGCGGGGAGCTCCAGCAGAGCGTCCAGCCCGCCGGACTTTGAGACCACGAGGTCGCGAAGATGTGAAGAGAGCGCCCCCACAAAATGAAGGGCATTGAACCCCTTTGCGAGAATCTCATCGAAAGTCTTGAGACAGAACGCGTAATCCCCCGTGAGGAAATGTTCCACTAGGGAGAAACTGTACTCGTAGTCAAGGACATTGAGGTTGCGGATGACATCCGCATATTTTACATCGGTGCCGCAGAAGGCCACCGTCTGGTCAAAAATAGTGAGCGCATCCCTCATCGCGCCGTCAGCCTTGTGGGCAATCACGTGGAGGGACTCGTCGTCGATGGTAATCCCCTCCTTTTCAGCCACCATCCTAAGATTCTTCACGATGTCGTCCACCCCGATGCGGTTGAAATCGTAGGTCTGGCAACGGGAGAGGATGGTCGGGAGGATTTTGTGCTTCTCGGTTGTGGCGAGGATGAAAATCGCGTGTGCAGGCGGCTCCTCAAGAGTTTTGAGGAAGGCGTTGAATGCCTGGGAGGAGAGCATATGGACCTCGTCGATGATGTAGACGCTGTATTTTCCCACCTGAGGGGGCACTCTCACCTGGTCCATCAGGTTCTTGATGTCCTCCACACCGTTGTTGGAGGCGGCATCAAGCTCGTGGATGCAGTAGGAACGGCCTTCAGCGAAGGATTTGCAGGACTCGCACTCGCCGCAAGGCTCCATATCCGCGGAAGGGTTGGAGCAGTTTATCATCTTCGCGAAGATGCGGGCGGTGGTGGTTTTGCCCACTCCGCGAGGGCCGCAGAAGAGGTAGGCGTGCGCAAGCTGTCCCCTCAGAATGGAGTTCTT
>CAVJRU010000015.1:0-39703 GCA_963652025.1 bacterium | reverse complement strand
AAAAAGCCACGACAGACAAAGGCTTTTTTCTTACCTTTGCAGTCCGCGTTCCAGCCTCCCGAGGTCAGGAGCTTGAATATGAATGAAAATATCTAGATTATGAAAAAGACATTGACAATAATTGCAGCGCTGACGCTGCTTCCCGTTTTTGCGCTCGCACAGGCGCAGATCACTACGAAAAAAGTTCGTTTGAGCGACTTTCCCCAGAAGATTATGAAGGTCGTGCTCACCGGCAACCCTATGACTGACAATCTCTTGAAAGATGAGGTAAGCGCCCGGTGGACTCTCTCGCCATACGAATTCTGCACCCTCGAGGACTTCGAGGCGAACAAGACCAACTCCGACTACTACTTCCTCCTCGAGACCTCCGGACAGTTCAAGAAGGAGACCGAGCCGGGAGTGAGTTTCCTTACAATCGTGAAGGGCGGAAAAGATGCCGAAAAGGGCATTGACAAGATGCTGGAGGCTTGTTCCTTCCCGCTTCGTTCCGTCCAGATGCCTTCCGGACGCGAATTCACCTTCCTTCCTGCAATCGTTGACATAATGCAGAGATATATTTCCGATTCTATGGAAAGGGATACCGACGCCTACGGAGGACTGGGAGTGTATAATCTCGACAACAGGAAAATCTCGAAGATGAACGTTGTCATCGCCGAAGGAGACCTCGGAGAAAAAGTGACAGAGGCTGACAAGGCTGCGGCCGCAAAGGCGGGGATATCCTTTGTAGAAGACGACGATGCCGACACTCTTATGGACGAAGAGAAGGAGAACACGGTGGTTTCCTACGCCGTAATCCCGGCAAATCCGGTGAAGGGGTCCTATTACTACAAGTTCCTCATCGGTTCGGGCGACCACAGAATCTACTATTACAAGAAGATACTTGTCGGAAAGGGCGAGGATTGCGGGTTCTCAGCGTCCGAATTGAAAAGAATCGCTAGTATTAAAAAGTAAATCCGGTTTCATTTGGGGTTATATCCTTTGTATAGAGATATAACCCCATTGTATGTTATAATCAATAATATGTTGCATTCCAAAACATCAAACGGGCTTAATTTCGCTGTGGAACAGGAGGGGCAGAGGGTGGCTTATTGCGCCCTCAGCATACGTTGCGGCACACGGGAAGAGGACGTCAGGGAATTCAACAGGACAAAAGGGGGCAGGTACCACAGCGGCACTGCCCATTTTGTGGAACACACGCTCTTTAAGGGCACTACGTCAAAAAGCGCAGGCACGATAAACGGCTATCTCGAAAAACTCGGCGGGGAGCTCAATGCCTACACCACCAAGGAGGAGATTGTCCTGCACGCGACCGTTCTGAAGGAGGACCTGGAGAAGGCTGCCGGACTGCTTTTCGAGCTCGCCTCCCGGCCGACTTTCCCCCAGAAGGAGGTGGATACGGAAAGGACCGTCGTAATCGACGAGATTGCGGGCTACAAGGACTCCCCCGCCGACGACATCTACGACCGTTTCGAGAGCCTGCTTTTCGAGGGTCACCCCCTCAGCGGCAATGTGCTCGGCACTCCAGCCTCAGTAAAGAAAATCACTCCGGAAGAGCTCAGGGAGTTCGTCGGAGAGTTTTTCCGTCCGGAGAGGATGGCGTTCACGGTGGTGTCGCCTCTGAAGGAAAAGGTGGTGGAGAGGATGGTGGAGAAACTCTCGCGAAAGTATTTTGGCGATGAGACTATCGGAGTGACGAAGGAGGATGGGAGCGTAGAAAATGGAACAGAACTCTCATCCCCAAAAGAGTCCTCAAGCAATCAGCCCGAGAAGGAAACTTCTGACAGGCAGAAAGATACAGCCCCAGATTTCGAAGGCAACATATTCACACAAACAGTCAACCGCCACTCACATCAGGCGAACTGCATCATCGGGGCCACTGCCCCCTCGCTCCGCCGGGAAAAGGAGCGGATTGCCACCAGCCTTATGGTGAACATCCTCGGGGGCCCGGCGACAAACTCCCGCCTCAACTCCGCCCTTCGGGAGAAAAAAGGCTGGGTCTATAACGTCGAATGCGCCTACACCCAGTACGCCGACAGCGGAATTGCCGCGGTGTGCTTCGGCTGCGACAGGGACAAACTCGAAGAGTGCATCGCTGCGGTGCGAAAAGAAATCGAGCGTCTGCAGACCACCCCGCTCAGTCCCCGGAGCCTGAAGGCAGCAAAAAAGCAGATAATCGGGCAGCTCACGGTTTCTGCCGAAAACGGTGAGAATCAGGCGCTTTCAATGGGAAAGAGCCTCCTTGCCTTCGGCACCATTCAGGGCGACGACTACACCCGCCAGGTCATAGAGGCCGTCTCAGCCGAGGACATACAAAAAGCGGCCGGCGAAGTTTTTCGCGCCGACCGCCTTTCCACACTTATCTATCTGTAGCGCACCGAACTTCGCCACGAGAATCATCTGAAACGGCAGTAACATTGAGGGATTTTAGAAATTCTGGCTGCCACCGAACTTCAGCTTACCAAGCATTTTTGCAAATCATAAAAAGTGATATGCCCCGCGGGACTATTCCCTTGTTGCTACCGGACGCACTGAGCATCCCACGGTGCGATATAATCTCTTTTTGGCATTCGACGGAGTGTCCACGCTATAATTTTGTGAGAAATAGATAAAATACGCGTCTTCGTGATTAGTTATATCTATCTCCACTCCACTTGTAGTCTCAGTCCCGCTCATATCATATGCCGTACTGGACCAATAATACCCCTCAGTACCTTTCCCGCTGAATAGTCCATCATAATTATAAGATCCGGCAAGCGGAAGGAATATGTACTTGTTTGTTTTGGTCTTATTGAAGATTTTGTAGCCGTTCAGGTTATCGACATTCTGATAGCGCTCCACCCAAGTCCAGCCGAGGACATCCTGATTGTAAAGCGACAGCAGTTCGTCAATGGTCGGGATGCGGAATTTTGCCCCCCAGTTCTTTGTCGCAGCATCGTACTCCGAGGTCAAACTCTTCCCTTCCCAATCCACTCCGTTTTGTGAACAGTTGGCCTTTCCCGCCCGGTCCATCTCGCAGGACGCAGTCTCTCCCCACAAAAAGTGCGAGCCGAAGTCCACCTCGTTAAGGCAGCCGATGTTGCAGGATGCCCAGAGGAGTTTGTCGTAAGGAGAAGGAAGTCCGAGGTCAATCATAATATGACCGTCAACAAGATAGCGTCCTTCAAGATATGTTCCCGGAGTAATGTTGCGCGGAACAATGGCACGGCGCTCCACCGTAAGGGATTTTATTCCAGTGGAGTAGGAGTAACCCTCATTGTCTTTTTCGTACCCGATGTGAACGATGAGGTTATAGGTACCCACCGGAATCGGGAGGTAGAAGACTCCCGGGTCGCCTGCAGTCGCACCGCTGTAATGGAAAGTGACGCTGGTAGACTTGGCGGAATCAATATAAGGGGATGTGTTTGTGTAAATCTGCGGGGTAGTCGCAGTGAGGTCCGCCGCAAAGTCCCCTGAGAGCTGACGGTCGGCTGTCACTGAAACATAGCCGGAGGAGGCAGGAAGCTTATTCACCTTGATGCAGAGCAGTCCGCCCGCGTGACGGAAATTCACCGCATACTTACCCGCATCGTTCTTCTCTATTTTTCCGTACAGAGGGACATTGCAACCGTTGGAGCCGGAAAAATAATCCTTGTCGACCGATGTGTAGGTGTATTCAGAAGGAAGATTGAAGATGATATTTCCGGTTTCATCGGAAATTCTGGTATTTTCATTATAAGGATAGACGGCATAATCGCCGAGAGTTCCGGAGATTTCGCCGGTAAATACAGCAGAGGAGCTTTCCGAGTGCTCCACATCGAAACTGAGCGGAGTAAATTTATAGGTTCCGGAGGTCTTTACGCCGATTTTGTCCGTGTCATTCCAGCTGAAGACTCCCTCCTTAGTGAAATTCACGCGGGTGAGCGGGTCAAGGCCGGAAACAGCACTGCCCTCTGCCGCGTCAAATGAAACTGAAAGCGAAACTTTTTCAGGGCAGACTTTGGCCGCATCTTCATTTTTACTGCAGGAAAGGCAAAGCGGAAGGAGCGCTGAGAGAAGGGATATATATTTGATTTTCATCAGGATTCGAATTTAAGAAATTGAATGTACTAACTTTCAGAAAGGCCTTCCCTTCTACCAGCCCTGCTCAGTTTCAACCTCTCCGTCCTCTATTCCACTTCCCACAACGGAAGCCACCAGGCAATCACTTTTCATTTCCACCCCGAACCAGACCAGTTCAGGAGCGACATATTCAGACTTTTTCATAAAAAACACTAATAACCACTAATTTGAAGGCGCGAAGATACGACATTTTATCGAAAAGCAGAGTAAGCCAATGGATTCGTGAAAATATCACAAACACCATCAAAGGAAAAGTCGAGATTTCAAAAAAAATCCTAACTTAGCGGAATTATGGAAAAGAACGAACTTATGCGCAAAGCCATAGAGGCTTCTGTGAACAAT
Source organism: bacterium (assembly GCA_963652025.1). Classification (GTDB taxonomy): domain Bacteria; phylum Bacteroidota; class Bacteroidia; order Bacteroidales; family UBA932; genus Cryptobacteroides. The sequence continues at coordinate 35,263 of CAVJRU010000015.1, read as the reverse complement.
GTAAAAAATGGGGGCGGACCTTTCGGTGCCGTCATTACTAAGGATGGAAAAATCGTTGCGACAGGGACCAACAGGGTCACCGCGGACAACGACCCCACGGCGCACGCCGAGGTGAACGCAATCCGCAACGCCGCAAAGGCTCTGGGCACTTTCATCCTCAGCGACTGCGAAATCTACACCTCCTGCGAACCGTGCCCGATGTGCCTCGGGGCCATCTATTGGGCACGCCTGAAGAAAATCCACTACGCCGCCACCAAAACCGACGCCAAAGACGCCGGCTTCGACGACTCATTCATCTACGACGAGATTGCCCTCGCCCCCGAAGACCGTCACCTCCCCTCCGAGCACATCCTGCGCGAAGAAGCCCTCGAAGCCTTCCGCCTCTGGGGCAGCAAGGACGACAAGATCGAGTACTAGAAGGCGGATGACTTTTGAGTCTGCTCCGCAATTTTGTCGGCGCAGACGCTGCTCCCTCGCGAAAGCGTCAAGGCGATATCTGCGAGAATCTTTCTCGAGTTATTGAACCAGTCCATTGTCCAGACACGGACCACATTCCATCCGAGAGACTCAAGCACACCTCTCTGCACGATTTCGCGATCACGCACCGTGCGGATAGAGTGGCTATTGTATCCGTCGCAGAGGATGCCAAGGATGTATCGGGACGAGTCTGAGCCCGGTTCAACTATGCCGATATCAATGTGATAGTCGGAGCATCCGATATTCGTCACCACCTCAAATCCCCATTTTTCTCTGATGCTGCGGGCGATGTCGCGGATAACATAATCCACCTCCTCACCGCCGCGGGAAGTCATATCCCGAATGGCCTCAACTCCGCTCTCGGCATAACCGAGGAACTTTTTCAAACCGATTACGCCCTCAGCAGATGTCTCATCGACAGGTATCTGGCAGGCGTGAAGCGTAGAGAATACTTTCATCTGGAGGCGGGCACGCGACACGGCGACATTAAGCCTGCGCCATCCTCCCGCCCTGTTGAGCGGACCGAAATTAAGTCCCACATTGCCCTTCTTGTCCGGGCCATAGCCCACGGAGAACAGAATCACATCCCTCTCGTCTCCCTGCACATTCTCAAGATTCTTGATAAAAATCGGTTCACCGCACTCCTCAGCAGCCCTTTCAAGGGCGGGATTTGAACGATACAGCTCATCGAGAAGGTCCTCAATCAGAGACTGCTGACTGATGTTGAAGGTGATGACTCCTATGCTTTGCCGCCTCAGTTCAGGGTCCAGGAGCCTTCGCTCAATTTCCTTAACGACGGCCTTCGCCTCCTCCTTGTTCTGCCTCTTGCCTCCCTTCTCATAGACTCCGCCAGGCACGAACTCGTACGTCACCTTAGTTCTCAGGTCATCAGGGGACGGGAACGTCATAAGGGAGTTATCATAATACATTGAGTTACTGAAGGTTATCAGACTCTCGTGACGGCTGCGGTAGTGCCATTTGAGGCATATGGACGGCAGGCTCAAGGCCAGGGCATCGTCCAGGATGCTTTCCAGGTCCTCAATGATGGCATTGTCCTCATCGAAAGTGTCGCTCTGGAAGAACCTTGTCGGCGGCATCTGGTTCGGGTCTCCGGCAATGACAACCGCCTTGGCACGTCCGATTGCACCCACCGCCTCACAGGTCGGAATCTGGGAGGCCTCATCGAAAATGACGAGGTCGAACTTCTCGGCGTCAGCTTTCAGCATCTGGGAAACAGACAGCGGGCTCATCATCATACAAGGGAAGATACGCGGAAGAATGTCCCCGATATGATCGAAGAGCGTACGGAGTGATATTCCGCGGCAGTGGTTGCTTATATTCTTGAGAAGGATGCTGACAGAAGGGCTTTCTGACGCCTCCTTGTGCCAATCCGGCAGGCCGAGGACGATTTTGTTTACGATTTCCTCACGGGTCAGGGACTCAAACTCCTCGCACAAGGAGCGGAACCTCTCAATTTTCTCCTCGAACATCACTCCGTGGAAATCCGAAAGTGACTCGTCGGTGGAAATTATATATTCAGCGTATGTCCAATAAATGCTCCTGCGGAGAAAATCCGGTACATCCGTCGCCTTGATTTCTTCGTTTTCGACGACCTTCACCAAAATCCCGAGCCCCTCTGAGCGAAGGGCCGCACGAGCCTTGAGGTAGGCGCTCCAGTCACGCAGAGAGCGGAGTTCACTCTTACAGATGAACAGTTTATCGGTGAGGGTGGTAACCCAGCCGGAGACGGAATCATCCGGGAGTTCCACTTCAACGACGGAACGCATTGCATCAATCCCTCCAAGCAGCGCCTCAAAAGACTCGATGAGCTCCGCAAGGCAGTGACCGTCGTACTGTTTGAATGTGGACAGTCCGTTTCGCAGAGCCTCGCATATCTTTTTCTTGCGGGGAAGAACCTTTTCACGGTCTCTGCCATAAAGGTCGATAAGCACAGCGTTGATGACCCTCACGGCTGAGATGGCCTCATCAAAATGAGTGTAGTCATTGCTGTTTACAGGCTCATTCTGCCCGAAAATCTTCTTAAAATCGACTTTCTCCAGGTCAGCCGAACGCGAAGCATACTCCTCCAGAAGCTCGATGTCCCCGGAAAGCCTCTCCCGAGGGACTTTCTTCGTTCCAAGAGAATACACTCCCATCTTGCGGCAAAGGGTTCTAAGCGCGAAGACGCGGCTCAGCGGGCCTTTTACCAAAGCCTCGTCATATTCCCGTCTAAGTGCAGACGGAGAAAGTTCGAAGACCCTTCTGGAATAGTTCTCAAGAAGAAGTGAGGCCACGGCATCTCTCTTACGGGCGCTCTCCAACGCCTTTTCGAGTTCCGCCAGTTCATCTTCCCTAAGGGAAAGCAGCTCGGACGTGAGGCACTCAGCGCGCATAATTATCTTCGCAAGGTGGACGAACGCTTCCGTCTGTTTACGGGAGAGATTGTCACTATCTTCACCGAGCAGAACGTTCAGGCTTCGCAGCAAAGCGGAACGCGGTTTCTGAATATCCAGAGAATTGAAAGAGGCGGCAATCTCGGCAGGAGTACCTTTTATTGCCCTGATGGGCGATAGCGGATGAGAAAAGCGTCCGTCGGTGATTCCGCAGATGGAGCACGCCGTAACGTACTGAGAGACCACATCTTCCAGCCTGGGCTTATCCTCCGGCCGGAGAGAGAGCAGCCAATCCTGCGAGATGGGAAAGCTCTGGTGCAAAAACTCGAAGGAGTCATCTTTCTTTGTGGCACAAAACAGAGACAGGCAGTCGTAAAGCGACAGGCCGAGAGGATATTTCTTGTGAAGGCTGTCCATATGGGCCTTAATTTCCGCTCTGAGCCGCCCCACTCTTTCGGCGTGGGAAAGGAAGGGCTCCCCGGACAGTTCGTGCGGCATATTCACCACCTCCTTGAACCTCTCCATCACGGCCGTCTTTCTCACCGACGAGTCCAGCGAAAGGCAGAACGGGGCGAGACCGATGTCTGCAAGACGTTTGTAAACGACTTCAAGCGCCGCTTTTTTCTCCGCGACAAAAAGAACTCTCTTCCCGCGGTAGAGCGCATTGGCGATTATGTTGGTGATGGTCTGGCTCTTACCGGTTCCCGGAGGGCCGTGAAGGATGAAACTTTTCCCCTCCGCAGCAGCTTTGATGGCCTCCAACTGGGAGGAATCGGCGCTGATGGGAAGCATAATCTCCCCCGGAGAGACTGCCTGGTCAAGGTCTTCCGCACCCTGGACGTCTTCGTTCACGCTTTTATCCACGACGCCGCTGAGGAAACTGCCCACGATGGGGTTCTGGCGCAGAACGTCCGCATTATTGTGGATGTCGTTCCACATCATAAAGGTGTCGTAGTCGAAGTTGCCCAGGAGCGCGGTCTCCTCCACCGCCCAGCCGTCGTATTCCTTTATGCAATCGCGCATAATGTCCAGAATACGCTTAATGTCCGCCACTCCCCCCGAAGTCGGAAGCGGGGTCAGCCACGGAATGTCCATCTTGTGGACCTGCCTGAGTTTCTGAAGAAGGGTTATGTTGAACATCGTCTCACCGTCCTCAAGGCCGCGAAGGGTGTATCCGCTCGTGGCGCTGCGACGCACAAGTTCCACCGGAAAGAGCAGCAGCGGAGAGTAGTACTCCGTTTTCTTGTCATCAGCGTCAATCCATTTCAGCGCGCCGATGGCAAGAAAAAGCGTGTTCGCGCCCAATTCGACGCTTTCCCTCCCCTTACGGTAGACCAGTTTCAGAGAGTCCGTCAGCGGGTCCTTCTTCAAGTAGGTCCTCAGACGCCCTTCCGAGAGGTCCGCGTTCACCATTTCGTAAAATTCCTCCCCGGGGCAGAGCGCACGGTGACGCGTCTCCTCAAGGGTATCCGCCTCCTTCTTCTCATCGTTCAGAGGAGGTCTCTCGTTGATAGTCATAGACTTCCCCTCGGAAAGGAGTGTCCCCAGCCGCAGGAGGTCCGTGGTAACTATCTGGACATAGGAACGCCCCGCACGAACATTCAGAAGGGGGTTATTCATCGTGAGATTCAGGAGTTTACGCTCCCAAAGTGTCTGTTTGTCCACCTTTTCCTTAGCGAACGGGTCAATGTGGAGTTCGGATTGAGTATCGTTTATTGTCATCGGATCTATATGTTGTTAGGTTATTATAATTCTAAAAAACCGCTATTATCTTTATACTCCTTCACAGCCATTTTCTTTCAAAAAAATCCACACAATTTGCAGAATTTGTGCAAAGTTGGTTCGTTTGAGCGAAATGTATATTCGTTTTCAAGCGCTACTTGTCATTGTTGTTGCCTATATAATAGGCTGGTGTCTTACATAGTCTTTTGAAGATAAAGACAAGGATTTTAAAGATAAAGACAAGTAGCAGGAATTGAGATGTAGTGTCCTCACAGAGCATATTCCAATAGAACAAGGATTAAGACTTTGTGAAAAAAAAATAATGTTTTTTTTCTCACAGAGCATATTCCACCAAAACAAGGATTAAGACGATCTTCCGAACATTCTGGAGTCATATATTTCTCAACTCACAGCAAACTCCGAAATGTAGATTCCCGGTTTACATTTCGGACATATCGTGCATTATACTATATAGGCGCGCATAGTGAAGGATAGTGGGGGCACGCCACTACTAGAGGATGCGTAAGATGGACAATCTCGCAGATAGATGCGTTGACGACGTGGACATCTATTTCTGATGGGAAGAAAATCAAGGCAACAAGGAACAATTGCGACAAAATTCTTTCAGATGAAACGTATAAAACTTATTCTTCTGTCAGCGCTTCTGCTGACATTCGCACCAGCATTTGGGCAGAACACAGACGACTACAAAATCCAGAAGGCCTACGAAGTACTTCAGGAGGACAAGGATGAGGAAAAAGCCCTGGGCCTGCTGAGGGAAGTCCTCAAGAGCTCTCCAGACAATGTCGAGGCCCTGCAGCTTCGCGCCCGCATCTACCGCAGCACCTCTGAATACGGGTATGCCCTCACGGACCTGAATCGGGCTATCAAAGTCAACAAGCCCAAGAAATCGGGAATCGTTCAATCCTATCTCTATTTCTTGAGAGCCGCAGTTTACTCCACTATGAAGGAAAAGGAGAGAGCGGCAGCGGATTATGGAAAAGCAGCAGAACTCGCCCGGAAGGACGACCGGGAGAAAGTGGCTTCGTACTCCTTTTTTAACGGATGGTATCTCGGAGTTCTCGAAAGGTACACTGAATCCGACGCCGTCTATTCCAGGATGTTGCGCGAAGACGACGCTGACGTCCAGGCGATGTTGGGACTCGCCTACAACCTGATGAAACAGGAGCGCTACACCGAGGCCGTCCAGATGTTCGACAAGGCCCAGATGTATGACTCGGACTTCGCGGAGAAAAGGAGAAGGCCGAGGCTGATTTTCAGAAGATTCTCCAATTTGAAGTACCTTGCGAGATTAACGGTCTGCCGCTCAAGATGATTTTTGACACGGGAGCGAGCGACGTCACCATCTCCTCAGTCGAAGCCAACTTTATGTTGAAGAACGACTACCTCTCGTCAAAGGACATCAAAGGGCTCCGCTGCTCTTCGGGCAGTCAGCGATGGAAAAGTTCGGAACAATCACCATCGACAACCAAAGCAACAAACTCATAATCAAACGATAAGTATTTTGTGCAAAAACAAGGATGGATAGGGGGGGATTGAGACATCTCCCCTATCCGATGGTGGCGCCGTTGACGAGAGCCTCCTGCGGTGTAATGAACCTCATTTTGCCGTCGCCCTGACGCGCCATCAGAATCATACCCTTGGACTCGATGCCGCGGATTTTGCGCGGAGCTAGGTTCGCCAGGATGCAGATCTGCTTTCCGACCATTTCCTCCGGGGTGTAATACTCGGCGATGCCGGAAACAATCGTGCGCTTGTCAATTCCCGTGTCGATGGTGAGTTTCAGAAGTTTGTCGGTCTTCGGCACCCTTTCGGCCTCCAGAACTGTGGCAGTGCGGATGTCCATCTTCTCGAAATCCTCGAAACTGCACTCGGCCTTCTGCGGGTCAATCTTCGCTGCAGCCTCCTCTGCTGCGGCCTTGGCAGCGGCAGCTTCCCTCTCGGCCCTGATGGCGTTAAGGCGCGCAATCTGAGCGTCGACTACCTCGTCCTCTATCTTTGCGAAAAGAAGTTCCGCCTCGCCGAGAACGTGTCCCTCCGGAAGAATCCTCCCTGAAGTGGTGAGGTCGCTCCAGCTAAGGGTCACATCGTAGGCTGTTGTGTCCTCGCTGGAAGTGGCAGGTGAGCCGTACTCACCGTAAGCATTGCAGTCGCACTTTCCGTTTCCTCCCATTGTGTGAAGCGCCGCCGCTTCGCCCTCGCGGAAGATGTTCACCCCGGTAGTGCCCTCTTCGCCTGCGCGATGGTCACATCCTGCGAGCACGCCTGTGCGCAGAATCTTGCGGAGTTTCCCGGCAGAGAACGGCAGGAACGGCTCGAAAGCTATTGCAAGTGCCGCGCAAATCTGAAGTGAAACATTCAGGATGGATGCAGTCCTGTCCATATCGGTCTTCGCCACCTTCCACGGCTCGGTGTCGGTGAGGTATTTGTTTCCAAGACGCGCAAGGTTCATAGCAGCCTTCAGAGCCTCCCTGAAGCGGTAAGCCTCAATATTCGCCTCAATCTCGGCTGCAATCTGCGGAATCTGTGAGAGGGTCTCCGCGTCGATAGCCTCAGGTTTGAGGTCGGCCGGAACTTTTCCTCCGAAGTATTTGTGAGTGAGGACCACTGCCCTGTTCACGAAATTGCCGAAGATGGCCACAAGCTCGCTGTTGTTCCTCGCCTGGAAGTCCTTCCAGGAGAAATCGTTATCCTTAGTCTCAGGGGCATTGGCGCAGAGCACATAGCGGAGCACGTCCTGCTTGCCCGGGAACTGCTCCAGATAGTCGTTGAGCCATACAGCCCAGCCGCGGGAAGTGGAGATTTTGTCTCCCTCGAGGTTCAGGAACTCGTTCGCAGGGACATTGTCCGGAAGAATGAAATCTCCGTGAGCCTTCAGCATTGAAGGGAACACGATGCAGTGGAACACGATGTTGTCCTTGCCGATGAAATGCACGAGTTTCGTGTCCGGACTCTTCCACCACTTCTCCCAACTCTGCGGAAGAAGCTCCCGGGTGTTGGAAATGTAGCCAATAGGCGCGTCAAACCAGACATAGAGCACTTTTCCTTCAGCTCCCTCAACTGGAACAGGGACGCCCCACTCAAGGTCACGGCTCACGGCTCGCGGCTGAAGACCTCCGTCAATCCAGCTTTTGCACTGTCCGTAAACATTCGTTTTCCACTCCTTGTGTCCGTCGAGAATCCACTCAGAGAGCCATTTCTCGTACTGGTCAAGCGGGAGATACCAGTGTTTGGTCATCTTCTTCACGAGCGGAGACCCGCTGAGCGAAGACTTCGGGTTTATGAGTTCGTCCGGGCTGAGGGTCGCGCCGCACTTCTCGCACTGGTCGCCGTAGGCTCCCTCCGAGCCGCAACGCGGGCAAGTTCCCGTGATGTAGCGGTCTGCGAGGAAGGTGTGAGCCTGCTCGTCATAGTACTGCTCGCTTTCCTTGACGATGAATTTTCCCTCGTCATAGAGCTTGCGGAAAAAGCCGGAAGCCATCTTTTCGTGCACTGAGGACGATGTCCTGGAGTAGATGTCGAAATTGATTCCCAGGCCTGCAAATGACTTCTTGATGATGGAATGATACCTGTCCACGATATCCTGCGGGGTCACCCCCTCCTTCTTCGCCTTGATTGTGATAGGCACTCCGTGCTCGTCCGAGCCGCAGATGAAAAGTACATCCTTTCCCCTCATTCTGAGGTATCTCACATATATATCCGCAGGCACATAAACTCCGGCGAGATGGCCGATATGCACAGGCCCGTTGGCGTAAGGGAGCGCGCAGGTCACCAAATCTCTCTTGTATTCCTTCTGTTCCATATTATGTATTTTTTATTTTCCAATCTATTCAACTTTCGTAATATTGAGGCAACCTATCCTCCTTATCCGCATATGGGGCGAGAGGGATAGAATCCCATTGAAGCCCTACTCCTCGCGGGTTATGCAGGCGCCCAGGGCATTGAGCCTCAGGTCAATGTCTTCGTAGCCGCGGTCAATCTGCTCTATGTTGGAGATTACGCTCGTGCCCTTTGCCGACATCGCCGCAATCAGCAGCGCGATACCCGCCCTGATGTCCGGGGAGAGCATCCGTCCTGCCTTGAGCTGAATGCGGTGGTCGTGCCCGATCACTACAGCCCTGTGAGGGTCGCAAAGGATAATCTGTGCCCCCATATCGATGAGCTTGTCCACGAAGAACAGCCTGCTCTCGAACATCTTCTGATGAATCAGCACGCTTCCCTTGCATTGTGTCGCCACGACGAGCATAACCGACAGCAGGTCAGGAGTAAGTCCCGGCCACGGCGCGTCGGCGAGGGTGAGGATGGACCCGTCAAGGAACGAGTCAATCTCGTAGCAGTCCTGTGAGGGGACGAAGATGTCGTCGCCCCTTTGCTCAAGCTTTATCCCGAGCCTGCGGAAACACTCCGGGATGATGCCCAGATTGTCGTAGGAAACGTCCTTAATCGTTATCGCGCTCTGATTCATAGCGGCCATTCCGATGAATGAACCCACCTCAATCATATCCGGCAGAATCTTGTGCGAAACCCCGTGCAGCGACTTCACCCCGTACACCGTGAGAAGGTTGGACCCGATACCCTCAATCTTTGCCCCCATCCCCACGAGCATCTTTGACAGCTGCTGAATGTAGGGCTCGCAGGCGGCGTTGTAGATGGTGGTTTTGCCCTCGGCAAGGGTGGCGGCCATCAGGATGTTCGCCGTGCCGGTCACGGAAGCCTCGTCCAGGAGCATATAAGCCCCCTTGAGTCCGAGCGGAGCCGAGAGGTAGAAGGCACGGAAGTTCTGGTCGTAGGAGAGTTCAGCGCCTAGGTTCACCATACCCTGAATGTGGGTATCCACCCTGCGGCGTCCGATTTTGTCTCCTCCGGGTTTAGGGAAATATGCGTGTCCGAAGCGCGCGAGAAGCGGTCCGACGACCATCACGGAGCCTCTGAGGCGGGCGCATTTTCTCACGAAGTCCTCGCTGGAAATGTATTTTTCGTCAATATTCGCGGCCCGGAAGGTATAGACTCCCTTCTCCTTGCGCGAAACCTCCACTCCCATATCCTGCAGGAGCAGAAGCAGATTCTTAACGTCCAGAATTTCAGGCACATTGCTTATGGTAACCTCGTCTGAGGTCAAAAGCACAGCGCTGATGACTTCCAGAGCCTCATTCTTGGCTCCCTGCGGGCGAATTGCCCCGCTAAGGCGATGTCCGCCCTCAATTACAAACGAACTCATAAAGATAATCAGTTACTGAGTTATTCGATTTTCGCATTGCGAACCCCGAGTAAATTCCTCCCACCGTTTCCGACAAACTGCAAATTTAACGAAAATATGCTATTTGACAATCTAAAAAAAGCGGATTACTAAGCCAAGTAGCAATCCGCTTTTAAGTAATTAGTAATTATGTTCCTTACAGGAGTTTGTAGCTGCGGGCAATGAACTCTGAGAGAGCCTTGCCTTTGAGAAGGCCGCTGCCCAAAAGGGCGAGGTCCGTAATCTGACGGGCTTTCTCGCTGCGGGTGGCCTTCGCCTCATCGGTGGAAGCGTCCTCAGCGCGGAGAGATTCCACCAGAGGGTTCTCCAGGTTCACGACAAGATTGTAGGACTCTGGCATTGAGCCGTAGAAATTCAGGCCGCCGCCAAGTTTGGACATCTCCCTGTACCTTCTCATAAACTCCGACTGGGTAATCTGCACCGGAGCGGCGTCCTTGCCGAGGTTGTCCGCCTCCACGTTCCACTCGATTCCTTCAGGAAGTCCGCCCTTGAAAATTTCGTCAAGAGCCTTCTTCTCGTCGTCCGTGAGTTCAGGTTTCTTAACCTCTTCCTTCACGATGAGACGGTCCACGCTGTCGGAGTCAACCCTCGCAAAGCGCACGTTCTCCATCTTCGCCTCAAGAGTGTTGACGAAATAGGAGTCGAGATGGCAGTCCAGAAGAAGGACGTCGTAGCCCTTGTTCTTTGCCGCCTCAATTGCTGAGTACTGCGCCTCGGCGTCGGTAGCGTAGAGGATGACGAGTTTCTTGTCCTTGTCAGTCTGCTCGGCCTCCACTGCCTTGCGGTAGTCCTCAATTCCGAAATACTTTCCATCCGTATTCTTCAGGAGACAGAATTTCATAGCCCTCTCGCAGAAGGACTCGTCGGAAATCATTCCGTACTCGATGAAGATTTTAACATTGTCCCACTTCTCCTCGAAGGAAGCCCTCTCGTTTTTGAAAATCTCCTCCAGACGGTCGGCGACTTTCTTTGTGATGTAACCTGAGATTTTCTTCACATTGGAATCCGCCTGCAGGTAGCTCCTGGACACGTTAAGCGGAATGTCCGGAGAGTCGATGACACCGTGAAGAAGAGTGAGGTAGTCAGGAACGATGGCCTCCACAGAGTCCGTAACGAACATCCTGTTGCTGTAGAGCTGGATCTTGTTGCGGGTGATTTCCATCTGGTCCTTAATCTTAGGGAAGTAGAGGATACCTGTCAGGTTGAACGGAAAGTCCACATTGAGGTGGATGTGGAAAAGAGGGTCCTCAGCATAAGGATAGAGAGCCCTGTAGAACTTGTTGTAGTCCTCGTCAGTAAGCTCCGAAGGCTTGCGGGCCCAGAGCGGCTCGACGGTGTTGATTACATTGTCCTCGTCCGTGTCCACATATTTTCCGTCCTTCCATTCCTGTTTCTTTCCGAAAACTACAGGAACAGGCATAAACTTGCAGTACTTGTCCAGAAGGGTCTGAATCCTTCCCTTCGCAGCGAATTCTTCCTCGTCCTTTGAGATGTAGAGCGTTATGACAGTGCCCCTTTCGGTCTTGTCGCAATCTTCCATAGTGTACTCAGGAGAGCCGTCGCAGGTCCACCTGACTGCCTTAGCGCCCTCTTTCCAGCTGAGGGATTCGATGGTGACCTTGTCGGAAACCATAAATGCGGAGTAAAAACCGAGTCCGAAGTGGCCGATGATGCTGCCGATCTGGTCCTTGTATTTCTCAAGGAACTCTCCGGCAGAGGAGAATGCAATCTGGTTGATGTATTTGTCAATCTCCTCGGCAGTCATACCGATACCGTTGTCGATGATTTTGAGACTTTTCTCCGTCTCATCAAGCTCAATCTTAACTTTCAGCTCTCCCAGTTCGCCCTTGAACTCACCGGAAGAAGCGAGTGCGCGCATCTTTTCATCGGCATCCACCGCATTTGCGACCAACTCCCTAAGGAATATCTCGTGATCCGAGTAAAGGAATTTTTTAATCACCGGAAATATGTTTTCCGTGGTTACGCCTATTTTTCCGTTTGCCATAACTATTTGTATTTTTTAGTTTCAATTGTATCGGGCTCATCCCCGCTTTGGAGAATCCTCCCACTCACACATACACACACTCAATTTTAGAGCCACCCGCCTTAAAACGAAAAGAGACCGACAAACTGTCAGTCTCTCTGTCATAATTATGTCTAGGCGGTTACCTCGCGGCAATCTCGAAATAATATGTGGGGGTCATCAAACAAACAGACGGAGTGAACTGCCATAGAGCGGCAGACCGCCATTTATTTTACATTACCCCTGCTGGTTTCGACGTTAAGCAAATAGCCAATCGTCGAACGCGGACGGTATGAAAGCCGTACCCAGTCCACCCTACTGCCCTTGTTAAATATCTCGGCGTAGAATACTCCGGAAACCGAATTCACGGAATCATCCATCTCCAACTCCGATTCAGTACGGAAGGTCATCGTGTAGCCGTCCGCTTCGTCGTAGACCCCGTACGGGATGTTGACTTTCCACTGTTTCCGCGGCTCTGCGGAAGGCGAAGTGCAAGTCAGCACGACCTTGAAATCAATGTTGTCGTCATCGTATCTGACACAGTCATTGGACACGCCTATCGTCCACTCTTCAGGTGCCGTGCACTCCATTGTCATAGCCTTCGTACTCCATCGTCCCCCGACCTCGTCAAGCGGAGTATCCGACAGGGTTATCGTGCCGTACTCCGCGACTGAGATAGACCCTTTCAAATCCTTCGAGTATATTCTTTTTCGCATAGCGAAGCACGAGTCGGAATTCTGCACCTCAGTGGGAAGACAGAGGAAATCCTGAATATTGAGCCAGTCCTCGGCTTGGGCCTTGAACGAAGAAACGGATGCGTCATAAATCCATTTCCCGCGGGAAGACAGGGCATTCTCATCAACCCTGCCGTAATTTTCCGCATCTTCAATCTTGCAAGAAAAAAGTGCCAGGGAAAGAAGTGAGAGAATAAATATCGTCGTCTTTTTCATATTCTTTATACGTTTAGAAGCGGTAGCCTATTCCTATTTTCGCCCCACAATATTCTCCTCCCAGGCCGAACTCAAGAAGTCCGAAGACGGACGAGCCGACCTCCAGCCCCACGAAGTCAAGCTGCGGCAGGACATACAAAGGAGCCATATCAGCATAGGGTCCCCCCACAACTCCGCACAAGCCCACAGCCGAATATCCGCGGAAATAGCGGCGGTTGACCCAGGTAAAACGTGCCATAACGCTGAGGTCAATGTAATGTTCGGTGTCGAATCCGACGTATGCGCCGGTGTCTGCGGAGTAGTTGCGAGCCCAGACGCAGTCGTAACCAAGAGATGCCTCAAGTGAGAACCAGGTGCGGAAATGATAGACGAAGTCGGCGGAGACTATCCCCGTCGTACGCACTGGACCGCGGTAGGAGGAATAAAGAGAGGAAAGCGAGCTTTCGTTCGCTTTATTACTGCTCGAAAAACACAGGTCGTAAGGATGGGAAATACTGCTTTCCAGCAGCATCCCGCTTGAGTATCCGCCCCAGGTGACGTTAACCTGATAGCGTTTCTGTGGCACACGGCCTCTCGCCTGGAGAGAAGGCTGGAGTCCTAACGTTATGAGAGACAGCGTAAGAACTGCCGCGACAATTTTCCGATTCATAAATTTCGTATTCATTTGCGGAGCCGAATGGGGTTAATCATCGAATCCGAGACTAAAGATGAAATATAAAGAAAAATGTTGCAGACACAATAAGAAAGAGGGTGACCAAAAGTCAGTCTTTGACTTTTGGGTCACCCTCTTTGGACATAATCATTACAGAGAGACTTCTGTGTCTAATTAAAGTTTCGCCAGTGTGAAACTTTAGTCTTTTATTTGTACAAGAACCTCTTGATACTCATCTTAGGAGTCTTCTCGAACGGAGCATCCACAACCTCAACCTTCGTAATCTGGCTATAGAGCGGAAGTTCCTTGTTCAGAAGAACCTGCATCTGGTGCATCTGCTCGGACACCGCTTCGCCGTCAAGACCGTCAGCCTCTATCTTCTTCTGGTCCAGATAAACCAAAGCGACAATCTTCGATGCCCTGTCAATCACAACTGACTCAACCACATACGGCTGGTTATTCACAAGTGCTTCGATTTCCTCCGGGTAGATGTTCTGACCTGAAGAGGAGAGAATCATATTCTTGCTCCTGCCTCTGATGAAGATGTTTCCGTCGGCGTCGATTACTCCCAAGTCACCTGTTCTGAGCCAGCCGTCCTCGGTGAAGGCTGCCTTGGTGGCCTCCTCGTTCTTGTAGTAGCCGCTCATAATGCTGGTTCCGCGGGCCTGAATCTCTCCGACAGTGTGCTGAGGGTCCTCAGAGTCAATCCTTGCCTCTGCCCTGTCCACAACCTTACCGCAGGAACGGACCACGAACTTGTCGCAGCTCTCGTATGCGAGAAGCGGAGCGGCCTCTGTCATACCGTAGCCGATTGTGAAAGGAAGACCGATTTTCTTGAACCACTGCTCCACCTCCGGATTGAGGGCTGCACCGCCCATAATGATCATCCTTATCTTTCCGCCGAAGGCTGCAACGAGTTTTTCGCGTATCTTCTTGTAGATGATTGAGTTCACTCCAGGAATCTTGAGAGCCACCTTCATCGCCGGTTTGTTTACGACAGGAAGCACAGCGGACTTGAAGATTTTCTCCATCACAAGCGGAACGGTGATGACAAGGTATGGATGGACCTGAGCCATCGCGCCCAGAAGCAGCTGCGGAGTCGGGGTCTTGCCAAGATAGTAGATTGCAGTGCCGCCGCACAGAGGGTAGATGAGCTCGAACATAAGTCCGTACATATGCGCCATCGGAAGCATTGACACCATCTTGTCTTCGGACGAAGAAGGGATGTGCGTCTGACCGAACTCGACATTGGCGCTGAGGCACTCGTAGCGGAGCATTACGCCCTTAGGTGCGCTGGTTGTTCCGGAAGTGTAGTTGATGATGGCGAGGTCGCTTGCATTGTCGGTCGGATAATTGACGTTGTCGCGGGTGAATCCGAGCGGATATTTCTTGTCAAACTCCTCCTGGAGGTGATCCATAGCGTCCTGAAGCTCAGGAAGTTTGCAGTAAAGAAGCGAAAAGTCGTCCACACAGATGGCGGCCTTCAGAAGAGGCATAGACTCAATGTTGAGCTGCTTCCAGATGTCCTTGTTGGTGAAGAGGATAATACTCTCAGAGTGGTCCACCAGGGATGCGACGCTGTCCGGCTTGAAGTCGGCGAGAATCGGCACCACGACGGCCTCGTAAGTATTCACTGCGAGGAAAGATATTCCCCATTTTGCGGAGTTCTTGGCGCAGACGGCAATCCTGTCGCCTTTCTTTACGCCTGCCTTCTCGAAGCAGATATGGAACTTCTCGATAAGCGTCGCCATCTGCTGGAAGGTAAATTCTTCTCCTCTGTAATTGCACAATGCCGGCTTGTCCCAGTTGTTGCGGATAGCCTCTGTAAGCAATGTGAAATAATGTTTCATTGGTCCTGTATACATCTTTATCAATTTTTATGTTTCGTAGTCGGGAGCATCCGTTTTTCGGAAGCCCGGCGCAAGTCTGCAAATTCAGTGCAAAAGTAGTTAAAGCGCAGCACAGATTTTAATTTTTTATATATTTGTGGCGAAAGTTCGCCAATTTGTGGTGAAAGAGGTCGTTGTGACCTGGCATAAAATCAGTTAAGTTATAATGAGAAAGAAACCTATCGTCGCGCTCGTCTATGACTTTGACGGCACCCTCTCCCCCGGAAATATGCAGGAATTCGGATTCATCCAGGCCATCGGAAAACGGCCGGACGAGTTCTGGACCGAAAGTGACGACATCGCCATCGGGCAGGACGCCAGCAACATCCTCAGCTATATGAAACTGATGTTCGACGAGGCTCGCCGCCAGAACATACGCCTCACCAGGGAGGGCTTCCGCTCATTCGGAAAGGGCATCGAGCTCTTTGACGGAGTGAAGGAATGGTTCAGTCTCGTGAACAAATACGGAGAGGACCACGGGGTCGTCGTGGAGCACTATATCAACTCCTCAGGGCTTGCCGAGATGATTGAGGGCACGCCGATAGCCCACGAGTTCAAGCGGATTTTCGCCTGCTCCTACCTCTACGACGAGCGGGGCGAGGCCATCTGGCCGGGCGTGGCGGTGGACTACACTGCGAAGACCCAGTTCCTTTTCAAAATCAACAAGGGCATCCTCAGCATCCGCGACAACAAGAAGGTGAACGAGAGCCAGATGGAGGACAAGAAGAGGATTCCGTTCCCGCATATGATTTATTTCGGCGACGGGGAGACGGACGTGCCGTGTATGAAAATCGTAAAGATGTTCGGAGGCCATTCCATCGCCGTCTATAACCCCGACAAGCCGCAGAAGGTCAAGGGTGCCGCGCAGCTCCTGAAGCAGGGCCGCGTGAATTTCATCACCCCCGCCCGCTACACGGCCGACAGCCGCACCTTCGAACTGGTCTGCTCCATAATCGACCTCATCAAAGCCGACTACGTCCTCCACGAGATGGCAAAGCGGAAATAAAAAAATCCCGGGTTGATGCCCGGGATTTTTAATTTATGCCTGTATAGCTTAGAGAGCTATCACGATTGAGCGTGAAAGCGGTGCATTGTCTGAATCGGTCTTCACGATTTCGGACTTGGTGACGATGCGTGAAGAAGAGATGTTGTACTTGTTCACGAGCAGGTCTTTCACATACTGAACCCTCTTCTCCGCGAGTTTCTTGTTCCTTGCTGCAGAACCGGTATTCTTGTCGGCTGTGCCGGTGAGGGTGATTGTGCGGTTGTCGTCAACGTTGGAGATGACGGTCTTCACATAATAGTCGAGGTGGAGACGCTCCTTGACAGGAAGCTCGGTCTCGCCTATATTGAAGTACATAACTGCGTCACAAACATCGTCAAGACCGCCCTTCTTTGAAGCGGCTTCCTTGCGTGCAGCCTCAGCGTCAGCCTTTGCCTTTGCAAGTTCCTCGTCCTTTTCGGCGAGAGCCTTGTCCTTGGCGGCAGCATCGGCCTTTGCCTTGTCAAGTGCGCTGTTAGCGTCGCTGATTGCGTTCTGAGCATCGTTCCACTGCTCCCTGGTTACGCCTGCCGACCTTCTCCAATTGGTCTTGCCGAGGTTCACATTAAGACCGAGAGCCGCTGAAATCTCTGCTGCCACTCCGCCTGTCTTTGCGAGTGCACGGCCATTGTAGAACATTCCGCGCACGTCAAGAGTGATGTCGAGTCTAGGATGAACCCTGAAGGCGTTGTAGAGACCTGCACCAGCAGCGAACTCCTTATGAGCACAGCTGAGCTTGTTCTCAGAGTTGTTCTTATTGCCGGTAAGGAGAAGACCTGCGTGAAGATAAGGTACGCAGCTGTAAACCCTAGTCTCCTTATAGCCCCAGAACTCGTTGCAGATGTTCCACATAAAGTCCCCGTGGATGTAGCCGTAGGCCATACGGTTCACATACCTTCCGTCCTGTTCGGTGTAGAAGAGAGGCTGACGCTCGGCGCTTGAAGAGCCGCGGGCGGTAAGGCCCTGGAAGCCGGCCCTCACCGCATAGCACGGGGTGAGCCACTTTGTAAGATTCAACTCAGCATTTCCGCCGACACCCGGCCTCACGCCGCGTGCACCGATTACATTGACTCCGCCGGCAACTCCGATGGACCAGTTGTCCCAGAAGCCGTTGGTTTCATAAGGACCGCGAACAATCTTTCCGTTGGCGTCCCTGTTTCCGTCTTCCTGCGCATAAGCTGCGAAAGAAAGCGAAAGGACTGCTAATGCAGCCAAAAACTTTTTCATAATATACGTGTACCTATTTAATATGGTACAGGCCGGCTAAATGACTCATTTAGTCCGGCCTGAACCTTCAAACTACTTGCTCAAAGCAGTTGCAACATCCACAGCGCAAGCTACGGTGCAGCCCACCATAGGGTTGTTACCGATGCCGAGGAAGCCCATCATCTCGACGTGTGCCGGAACTGATGAGGAACCTGCGAACTGTGCGTCAGAGTGCATACGGCCCATTGTGTCGGTCATACCGTATGAAGCAGGACCTGCGGCCATATTGTCCGGGTGAAGGGTACGGCCTGTACCGCCGCCGGATGCTACTGAGAAATACGGCTTGCCGGCAAGGATGCGCTCCTTCTTGTAAGTGCCGGCTACAGGGTGCTGGAAACGGGTAGGGTTGGTTGAGTTACCTGTAATGGAAACGTCAACGCCCTCGTGCCACATAATTGCAACGCCCTCGCGGACATCGTCAGCGCCATAGCACTTAACCTTTGCTCTAGGGCCGTCGCTGTAAGCGATTTCACGTACGACCTCAAGTTTGCCTGTGAAATAGTCGAACTTGGTCTGAACGTATGTAAATCCGTTGATGCGGGAGATAATCTGTGCAGCGTCCTTTCCGAGACCGTTGAGGATGCAGCGGAGAGGCTCCTTGCGGACTTTGTCAGCCTTTGCGGCAATCTTGATTGCGCCCTCTGCGGCTGCGAAAGACTCGTGGCCTGCGAGGAATGCGAAGCACTTGGTCTCCTCGCGAAGAAGCATTGCTGCGAGGTTACCGTGGCCGAGGCCGACTTTACGGTCGTCAGCGACAGAACCCGGGATGCAGAATGACTGAAGGCCGATTCCGATTGCCTCGGCAGCCTCAGCTGCATTCTTGCAGCCTTTCTTCAGAGCGATAGCAGAGCCCACAACGTATGCCCACTTCGCGTTCTCGAAGCAGATAGGCTGGGTTTCTTCGCAAGTCTTGTATGGATCGAGGCCATATTTGTCGCAGATTGCGTTTGCCTCTTCGATGTCTTTGATTCCGTTCTCGTTGAGCGCAGAGAGTATCTGTTTGATACGGCGATCCTGGCTTTCGAACTTAACTTCTCTTATCATTGCTAAATCTCCTTATTCTTTACGTGGGTCAATGAACTTCACTGCACCTGCCTCAGCGGTGAAACGGCCATAGGTGCTGGTTACCTGCTTGAGAGCCTCGTTTGCGTCAACTCCCTTCTTTACGAGGTCCATCATCTTGCCGAGGTGAACGAACTCATATCCGCAGATTTCGTCGTTCTTGTCAAGAGCGATGGTCTTGATGTAGCCCTCTGCCATTTCGAGGTAGCGCGGACCCTTGGCAAGTGTGCCGTAGAGTGTGCCGACCTGGCTGCGGAGTCCCTTTCCGAGGTCCTCGAGACCGGCTCCGATCATAAGACCGCCCTCAGAGAATGCTGACTGGGTACGTCCATAGACAATCTGGAGGAAAAGCTCGCGCATCGCAGTGTTGATTGCGTCGCAGACGAGGTCAGTGTTGAGTGCTTCGAGGATAGTTTTGCCAGGGAGGATTTCTGCAGCCATTGCAGCTGAGTGGGTCATACCTGAGCAGCCGATTGTCTCGACAAGAGCCTCCTGAATGATGCCGTCCTTAACATTGAGGGTAAGTTTGCAGGCACCCTGCTGAGGTGCGCACCAACCGATACCGTGAGTGAGTCCGGAAATGTCCGTAACTTCCTTAGCCTTAACCCATTTTCCTTCTTCAGGAATTGGTGCGGGACCGTGATTCGGACCCTTTGCGACGCAGCACATCTGCTGCACTTCGTGAGAATAAACCATAACTTAAAAAATCAATATTATTTAGTCACTTGAATGTGAGCTGATTTCGTCATTCAGTCGCTTTCCGCGCCTCCCGCTCCCTTCCTCTGGTTGCAACAAGTCTCTCAATATGCCTGCAATGGGGTTGCAAAGTACGCACAAAGCGGGGCAAAGGTAGTGATTTTTCGGATTTTACTAGAACTTTTTCAGCCGATTTTACTCTGGACACGATTATTTTTGAGCATTTACCCTCTTTTTGATATCATTTTCCCTAAATTTGCGCTGTTTCGCTTACAAACAGCTTCTAAAATGGGCAACAAAAAATTCAACCGGCTAATCTGCAAGGCAGAAATCTTCACGAAAGGTCATCTTCTGAATCCCCTCTGGCATTCGCGTCTGGAGCGTCGCCGCACGCGGGGGGAGGCCATTGCAAATGCCGTGTGCCGCTACCTCGGGTCCTACAGGGGCTTCATTGAGGGCCTCACAGTGGAGAGCGTCGAGAAAGACGCCTCACGGCACATCTTCAGCATCTGGTTTCAGGGCGAGCAGGCAGCGCCTCCTCTTGTGAAAGCCTGCTGGGAAAGCGTCCGGAGAAATTGCCCGGAGCCGCTCACCATCTTGGACTCCGAGAGCGTATTCGACTGGATTGACCTTCCCGAGCACGTCGTAAGCAAATGGAAAGAGGGTAAAATCCGCCCTGCACACTTTGCCGACATCTGCCGCCTGGCCCTTCTGGTGCGCTACGGCGGCGTGTGGGTGGATGCCACCGATTATGTGAGCGCGGAGTTCCCCCAGTGGCTCTGGGAGAGCGATTTTTTCGTCTATCTGAGCGGCGACCGCCAAAGAGGCTGCCATTCGTTCATCCAGAACTGCTTCATCCGCGCCGAGAGGGGGTCATTCCTCGCGGGGGCCTGGCTGAGCCTCATCTATGAATACTGGAAGCGGGAAGATGGTCCGATGGACTACTTCATCCACCAGCTGCTTTTCAAGATGCTTGTGGAGAATAACGCTCTGGCGGCAAAGGAGTTCGAGAAGATGCCGCACCTTTGTCAGGACCCCACCCACGAAGTCTGGTTCGCTCACGCAGACGACGCGTTTGACCCGGAGAAATGGAACGAAATGACTTCAGCCGCGCTCTTCCAGAAGACCGAGTTCAAATCCCGCCTTGCCACAGACCCTCTTCCCGGCACGAACGCCTACCACCTGATAAACGAAACCAACTAAAAGAGGCTGACTAAAAAGCAGTCTACCGAGTTATGCTCCTAGCGAAAATCCTCACAACCGAAGTGAGCGAAGCTAACGGAGCCTCTCTAAAGCCTCCTCCCTTGGAATCCCGTCTCTATTGTTTAGCGAGTTTGGAAGCAAGCTTGTCCCTGAAAGGAACTAGGAAATTCCGCTCCCACTTCTCACGCTTTTCTTTCGGAACACTCTCCCCGGCATAAACCGCCTCGGCCTCGGACAGAGCCGTTTGGAGACTGCGGATTTTGAAGTCCTCGGATGAAGAAGTTATGTAGCTGCGAAGGTTCGGATAGTAGAAATACAGCGGAAGATTGAGTATTGTAGCCTTTCTGCACTGAAGAAGAACTGCTCCCCACCAGGGGAAATCCTCGTAAATTATGCCCTCGGTAAAACGTATGCCCCTTATGCGGTCGGTGCGGTAAAGACAGCGCCAGGGCTGACAGTGTTTCACCGCCCACTTTGGGTCCACTCCCTCCGGATGGGAATACTCCGAAGCATAGTCATATATATTGTCCACCACCTTAAAAGGCACCTTCTCAACATCATAGGAGGTGAACTTCACATTTTTTCGAGTCTTCAGCCCCAGAAACTCAAGAATCATATTCCGCGTCCTGTAGGGGCGATTGTAGGTGAACGCGACTATGTCCGACGAGTCCTTCTCAATCCTCCCGACACAGAGTTCCATCGTCTGCGGATGCAAAAAATCGTCGCTGTCCAAAAACAGGATATACTCTCCTCTCACCTCTTCAAGAGCACGGTTCCTCGCACGGGAAACGCCTCCGTTGGGAGTGTGGATGACTCTTATCCTCGCTTCGGTGCCGGCAAGGGAGTCCAAAAGCGATGGGGTTCCGTCAGTGCTTCCGTCGTCGATGCAAACGGCTTCCCAATCGCCATATGTCTGATTTTGAAGACTTTGAAGACAACGGGCAATGTATTTTTCAGCGTTATAGGCAGGGATAACTACGGAAACCATATTTACGTTCAATTTTCGCGGGGCATTATAGACTTGATTCAGGGTCCGGGAAACGGGGTCCCGAACTTTTCATCTTTGCAAAAGTAGCATATATTCTTCAATTTGTCTAAATTTGCGGCAATTTTGCGCCCCCCTCGGCGCACAAGGCAAACTATTATCCTAACGATGCAGACAAAACGCATATTCCTTTTCGCCGCCTACTCCCTCAACGGGAAAGTGGGTGCATCGCTGAGCGGGTACCTAAGTGCCCTTTCGGCTCTTGGAGATGTCGTTTTCTGCGCCGATTCACCTCTTGCGGAGGAAGAAAAGGAGAAAATCGGGGAATATGTCCTGCACTGCGAGGCTCTCCATCACGGGGAATACGACTTCGGCTCCTACAAAAGGGACTGGGAATGGGCAAAGGCGAACATAGGGGACCTCCTGAGCGGTTACGACTTCCTCTACCTTGTGAACGATTCCGTTTTCGGCCCTCTCTCGGACCTTAAGCCTCTTTTGGAAAATCTTGAAAATCAGGGGAATGGGGCGTTCGGTCTGGTGTATAACCCCCACAAGAAGACCCCGCATCTGCAGTCGTGGTTCATAGGCCTAGGGAAGGAGGTTTTTCTCACGGACTGGTTCGACAGTTTTCTTCTCTCCGTCTCAAGCGAGGGAAGCAAGAGCGATGTCTGCCGAAAATACGAAACAGGCTTTACGGACCTTCTTCGTTCCAAGGGGATTGCGCTCGGGTACGCCCTCACAGCCCCGCATAAAAGCATCTACAACAGCCCCTTGAAATATGTCCGAAAAGGACTCCCATTCGTCAAGAAATCCTCCTTCACCCGTCACGGAGGCAGCCTCGGAAGACAAATCTCCCGAATAGCGAAGGAATTTCCGACTCCCGGGACAGACGCTATGCTTTGCGAAGCAAGGGAAACTTTCGGCGAGGAATATATCAGCAAACTAATCAATATGGGCAGGTGTGAAGCCGCCCTCAGACACATTCTCTACCTCTATGGAAAACTCTCCAAAAAGCACTGACGCCGTTTCAATCGGCGGGAAAACCGCCCCGGAAAGGGTCCTGGTTTCCCTGCACATATACTATGAAGAGTACGCCGACAACTATCTCTCCTACCTCGGAAACATTTCCGGAGCAGAGTGGGATTTAGTCGTGACCGGGCACAATCTCAGCGAGGAGACCAAACGTAAAGTTCTGGATCTGAAAAGCGACGCCAGGTTTATAGAGACCCCCAACGTCGGCTACGACGTCTGGCCGTTCATCTGCGCGATGAAGCAGACCGACCTCAGCAAATATTCCTTTGTTATAAAACTTCACACGAAGAATCAGGACAGTATGGTAAACCGCATCAACGGCATCAGGCTGACCGGAGAAGAGTGGGGACGGGAGCTTACGGAGGTGCTTCTTGGTTCACCGGAAAGGTTCACCGCCCTCAAGGAGATTTTCTGCACGAGGAAAGATGTCGGACTGGTGTATTCGATGAGTCTTGACAGGACTTTGGGCTTCAAGGACTCGGAAGACACGGAATTGCTCTCCCAGGAGATGGAGAGGCTCGGAATCAAACCGGGGCCGAAGCGTTTTTGTGCCGGGACTATGTTTGCCGTGAGGGCATCGGCTCTAGGATGGCTCCAGGACGAGAAAATCTCCGAAGACATATTCCAGGCCACCGGAGCCTCACACAGTTGCGGCACGATGGCCCACGCCTACGAAAGGCTTCTGTGCATTGCAGTAAGCGGGCAAGGGTATTCCACAGTTCTGGTAAAGAACAGTCTTAAAAGACTAATCTATCTAAAAACTAAAAAGTCTTTGCAGCCCGCCCTCGAATGGCTTTTTTCCATCAATTACCGCGAACAGGCAAACTACTGCAAAGTGCTCAGAATCTGCGGTGTCGACTTCAAGTTAAACAAGAAATAAGTCTACCCGGCAGTCTCGTAGTAGAAAGCGGCACTTTCCTCACATATGGGAAAATGTTTTTGAAATGCGGGGTGATATGAGTAAATTTGTGCTTTGTTTGAAACGGCACTAGAGTTTCGTGCATCTTTGCCTTCGGCTAAGATGTGAAGCCGCGGAGGGTCTGCCCGGAGGCAGGACATTTTGCGGCAGGGCAATGATGGCGGGACTTTCAACGAAGGACCGGCAAACTTAAGTTAGGTATTATGAACGTAATCAAAACAGACATTGAGGGCGTAGTCATTCTGGAGCCCAAAGTTTTCGGCGACAACAGGGGATATTTTTTCGAATCCTTTTCCGAGAGGGACTTCTGCGCAGCGGTGCGCACGGTGCGTTTCGTGCAGGACAACGAGAGCAAATCCCGCTACGGGGTACTCCGCGGGCTGCATTTTCAGACCCCGCCATTTGCTCAGAGCAAACTCGTGAGGGTGGTTCGCGGCTCCGTGCTTGATGTCGCTGTGGACATCCGCAAAGGTTCGCCCACTTTCGGGAAACACGTAGCTGTGGAACTCACGGAGGACAATCACCGCCAGCTCTTCCTCCCGAGAGGATTCGCACACGGATTCGCCGTTCTCTCCGACGAAGTGGTGTTCCAGTACAAATGCGACAATTTCTATGCTCCCGAGTCTGAAGGCGCCATCGCCTGGGACGACCCAGCGCTCGGAATCGACTGGAAAATTTCCCCGGAAGACGTGGTGCTCTCCGAAAAGGACAAATGCCATCCGCGCCTATCTGACATTGAGTCCCCTTTTGCCTGGGGCGAGGATTTGTACCCGGAGATTTCAAAATAGTCCGAAGGAGAGTCCCCCATTTTAGAAAGCTAATTTTCTGACACACAAACGAATATGAAAGGCATAGTTCTCGCCGGAGGCTCCGGCACAAGGCTCTACCCCATCACCAAGGGAGTAAGCAAACAGATGCTCCCGATTTTCGACAAACCGATGATTTACTACCCCATTTCCACGCTTATGCTCGCGGGAATCCGGGACATTCTCATCATCTCCACTCCGCTTGACCTGCCGGGATTCCGCCGCCTTCTCGGGGACGGAAGCGACTACGGGGTCAATTTCTCCTACGCCGAGCAGCCTTCCCCTGACGGACTTGCACAGGCCTTCATCATCGGAGAGGAATTCATCGGAGACGACTGCGCCTGCCTTGTGCTGGGTGACAACATCTTCCACGGAATGGGATTCGAGAGGATGCTTGAAGAAGCAGTCGCAGACGCAGAGAAAGGCCTTGCCACCGTGTTCGGATACTGGGTTTCAGACCCTCAGAGGTACGGAGTCGCGGAGTTTGACGCCTCCGGAAAGTGCCTCTCAATCGAGGAAAAACCAGCAAAGCCGAAATCAAATTATGCAGTTGTGGGCCTATATTTCTACCCGAACAAGGTCGTGGACGTAGCGAAAAACATCAAGCCTTCAGCCCGCGGAGAACTGGAAATCACCACGGTGAACCAGCGATTCCTTGAAGAGGGGACTCTGAGGGTGAAGACGCTCGGAAGAGGCTTCGCCTGGCTTGACACCGGCACCCACGACAGCCTTTCCGAGGCCTCAACCTTCATCGAGGTCATAGAGAAAAGGCAGGGGCTCAAAATCGGATGCCTTGAGGAAATAGCCTTCAGACGCGGTTGGATTGACTCTGCGAAGATGAAGGAACTCGCCGCTCCGATGGCGAAGAACGAATATGGACAGTATCTCCTCAGGCTTGCCGAGGAAGGAAAATAAACTGTAACGGCAGGCCGAGCGCGTCTGCCGAGTTAAAAGTGAAACAATGAAAATTCTTGTAACCGGCGCCAACGGACAGCTTGGCAACGAAATGAGGCTTGTCGCCCCGGAGACCCCTTGGGAGTGGGTTTTTACAGACGTTACGGATGTAGAAGGAGTTGAAACCGTGCATCTTGACATAACGGACCTTGAGGCAGTCAGGGGCATCGTCCGCAGCGAAGGGATTGACGCGATTGTGAACTGCGCCGCCTACACCAATGTGGACGCCGCAGAGAGTAACGGGGCCCTCGCCGAGAAGCTCAATGCCGACGCGCCCGAGAACCTTGCACGTGCCATTAACGAAGCGGGAGGTCTTCTTGTGCAGATTTCCACCGACTATGTCTTCGGAAAAGAGCCCTACAACATCCCTTGCCGCGAAGACCAGAAAGGCACGCCGACGGGAGTTTACGGACTCACTAAGCTCCACGGGGAGCAGAAGATTCAGGCTCTTGGAGGCTCCTACGTCATCATCCGCACGGCGTGGCTCTACTCCGAGTTCGGAAAGAATTTCTGCAAGACTATGATGGCGCTCACATCTTCCAAGCCGGAAATCAAGGTGGTTTTCGACCAGGCCGGCACTCCGACCTACGCCCTTGACCTTGCGCGGGTCATCATCAGGGTGCTCTCCGACTGGACTGCTGAGCGGAAGGACGCCTGCGACACAAAATACTCAAAGACAGGCATTTATCACTTCAGCAACGAAGGAGTTTGCTCGTGGTTCGACTTCGCCAAGATGACCGGGGAATTCTCCGGCAACACATCCTGCCGCGTACTCCCCTGCCACAGCAACGAGTTCCCTAGCCCGGTGCAGCGGCCCGCATATTCGGTTCTGGACAAGACCAAAATCAAGGAAACTTTCGGTGTGGAAATCCCCTACTGGACCGATTCCCTCCGCCGCTGCATCAATAATCTTCTTAAGAAATAAAGCCCCGAGGGCGGCTCTATCGGGGAAACTTCCTCAAAGCAGACGCCTGAACATAGATACCCCATAACAACACAAGCAAAATGGCAAAAAGGACAATAATGATTACAGGAGGCGCAGGATTCATCGGAAGCCACGTTGTGCGCCTTTTCGTGAACAAATATCCTGATTACAGGATTATAAATGTGGACAAGCTCACCTACGCCGGCAACCTCGCGAACCTTCGCGACATTGAGTCCAGGCCGAACTACCGCTTTGTCAAAATGGATATCTGCGATTTCGAGGGCGTTCTCGCCCTTATGAAGGAAGAAGGTGTGGACGGAGTCATCCACCTTGCCGCCGAAAGCCACGTGGACCGCTCCATCAAGGACCCGTTCACCTTCGCTCGGACCAATGTTCTGGGCACTCTGAGCCTTCTTCAGGCCGCCCGTCTCTACTGGGAGTCACTCCCGGAGAAATACGAAGGCAAACTTTTCTACCACATCTCCACCGACGAGGTTTACGGGGCTCTCGAAATGACCCGTCCGGAGGGAGTAGAGCCGCCGTTTACGACAAAGGCCTCCTCGGGAAAGCATCATCTTGCCTACGGCGAGAATTTCTTCACTGAGACCACCAAATACAACCCTCACTCCCCCTATTCCGCATCAAAAGCCTCTTCAGACCACTTTGTGAGGGCGTTTCACGACACCTACGGTTTCCCGTCCATCGTCACGAACTGCTCCAACAACTACGGTCCATATCAGTTCCCGGAGAAGCTCATCCCGCTCTTTATCAACAATATCCGTCACCGCAAGACTCTCCCTGTCTATGGAAAGGGCGAGAACGTGCGCGACTGGCTCTACGTTGAGGACCACGCGAGGGCGATTGACCTGATTTTCCACAAGGGCTCACCGGCCGAGACCTACAACATCGGCGGATTCAACGAGTGGAAGAATATCGACATAATAAAGGTGGTGATTGCGACTGTGGACAGGCTTCTGGGCCGCAAGGAGGGCGAAGACCTGGGTCTTATCACCTACGTCACCGACCGCCCCGGGCACGATGCGCGCTACGCCATCGACTCCTCCAAACTCCAGAGGGAGCTGGGCTGGGAGCCGTCGCTTCAGTTCGAGGAGGGCATAGAAAAGACCGTCCGCTGGTACCTTGACAACCAGGACTGGATGGACAACGTGACCAGCGGAGATTACCTCAAGTACTACGACTCAATGTACTCCAACCGCTAGTCCCCCTCCCTCACAAATAATTTTTGAGGATAGATACATTTTTGAAGAGGGAGTGTACCGGGGTACTCGACCGATGAGAAAATGGACATAGCCCAAAAAGAAACACAAATGAATAAATTCCGTATAGTATCGGATTATAGTCCATCGGGCGACCAGCCCGGAGCGATAGACGGCATCTGCAAGGCCCTCAGGCAGGGAGTGGATGCCGTAACGCTTCTTGGCGTCACCGGCTCGGGAAAGACCTTCACGATGGCGAACGTCATCGAGCGGCTCCAGAGGCCGGCCCTCATCCTCAGCCACAACAAAACCCTTGCGGCGCAGCTCTACGGGGAGTTCAAGTCCTTCTTCCCGAACAACGCCGTCGAGTATTTCGTCTCCTACTACGACTACTATCAGCCGGAGGCATATATCCCCACCACCGACACCTACATCGAGAAGGACCTGAGCATCAACGACGAGATTGAAAAACTCCGTCTCAGCGCGGCCTCTGCCCTGATGTCCGGAAGGAGGGACGTGATTGTAATTTCCAGCGTCTCCTGCCTCTACGGAATCGGCAACCCGGAAGACTTTCATTCCCAGACGGTTACAGTAAAAAAAGGAGAGCAGCGCAGCCTCACCCGCCTTCTCTATCAGCTTGTGGACGCCCTGTATTCCCGCACGGAAACGGATTTCAAGAGGGGCACTTTCCGCGTGAGGGGAGACACGGTGGACGTCTGCATAGGATATGGGGAGAACGCCGTAAGGATTGAATTTTTCGGAGACGAAGTGGACCGGCTCTGCGTCATAGACCCCGTTTCGGGGGCCACGCTTCAGGACATTGACGAGATTTCCATCTACCCGGCCAACAATTTCGTGACCACTAAGGAACGCTCAGCCAAGGCAGTGAGCCAGATTCAGGACGACCTTCGCATCCGCTACGACCAGCTTGTGGAGTATGGAAAGGGAATGGAGGCCAAAAGGCTCAAGCAGAGGGTGGAATATGACCTTGAGATGATCAAGGAGATGGGCTATTGCCCGGGAATCGAGAATTATTCGCGCTATTTCGACGGTCGAAACGAGGGAATGAGGCCATTCTGTCTTATGGATTATTTCCCCAAGGATTTCATCACTTTCATTGACGAGAGCCACGTCACCATCCCCCAAATCAGGGCTATGTACGGCGGAGACCACTCCAGAAAATCAGTCCTCATCGACTACGGATTCCGCCTTCCCGCCGCGGCCGACAACCGTCCTCTGAAGTTCGACGAGTTCGAGGCCATCGCGGGACAGACCGTGTATGTGAGCGCGACTCCGGCTGAATATGAACTGGAGAAGTCCGGAGGCCTTGTGGTGGAGCAGGTTGTGCGCCCGACCGGGCTGCTTGACCCGCCGATTCAGGTGCGCCCGACAAAGAACCAGGTGGATGACCTCCTGGAGGAAATCCGAGTGAGGGCCGAGGCCGACGAAAGAGTGCTCGTGACCACTCTCACCAAGAGAATGGCCGAAGAGCTGGAAAAATATTTCACGAATATGGGCGTTCGCTGCCGCTACATCCACTCCGACGTGGACACGATGGAAAGGGTAGAAATCATCGAGGACTTCAAGAACGGGCTGTTCGACGTTCTCGTGGGCGTGAACCTCCTGAGGGAAGGACTTGACATCCCGACAGTCTCGCTCGTAGCCATTCTGGACGCGGACAAGGAGGGCTTCCTCCGCTCCGGCAGGGCTTTGACCCAGACCGCAGGCCGCGCCGCCCGCAACGTGAACGGCCTTGTGATTATGTACGCCGACTCCATCACCCGCTCAATGCAGGAGACCATCTCCGAGACCGAGCGCCGAAGGGCCAAGCAGATGGAGTACAACAAGATGCACGGCATTGTGCCGCGTCAGGTGGCGGTAAAGAGCAATTCTCTGGCTGAGGGTCACGAGGGTGGAGCCCAGGGAGGACGCTTCGGGGCGGCATCCTTCAAGGCATCAGAGAGGGCCGCCGCGGCAAAGGCTGCCGGCTTCGGCACCCCCGGGAAAGTCAGCGCGGCGAATCTCGGAAGGGGAAACGTCAGTGCGGCAAACGCCTACGACGACCCGGAGTATGTACCGAGTCCGTCAGACCTGGGAAGAGGCAGGGTCACAGTGGGCTTCGGCCACGATGCGGCAAGGGAAAACAGCAGCGCCAGCGTGGACGGCTTCATCCAGGCCGACCTCGCCGCCGTTCTCCAGGACCCGGTCATCAGGGCTATGTCCCGCGAACAGGTGGAGAAGGCCGCCGAAACGGCAAAGGCGAATATGAAGAAGGCCTCAGCCGACCTGGATTTCGCCTCAGCCGCAAAATACCGCGACGAGATGTGGGCCCTCCAACAATACCTTCGCGTCTGGAAAGACAGATAATCCTTATTTGGCCGAAACGCGCTTATATCCCGTGCGGAAATTCAGGCGAGGTCTGCGACGAGGGTTTCGCAGAGGTGGCGGTCGGCGGTGAGCTGGGCAGAAAGGGCTTCTACTGAGTCGAATTTTACCTCGGAGCGCAGGCGGCGGAGGAAACTGATTCGCAGCGGGAGACCGTAGATGTCGCGATTGAAATTGAAGATGTTGGTTTCTATCGTTATGTTGGTGCCGGAGTTCACTGTGGGGCGCGAACCTATGTTGCACATTCCGTAAAGCACCGGGGAGCCAGCCCTGATGCCGGAAGAAACGCCGGATGATATGCCGTCTGCAACGGCTGAAAAGCCTGTAGCCCCTCCCGTGGGGTAACTTTCCCCTGCGAACGCTCCGATTCCCTCCGGAACCGACGGCAGCTCCACCCTCACGAGATAGACCCCGTTTTCCGGAATCATCTTCAGAGGCTCATATAGCTGCATATTCGCTGTCGGGAAGCCCAGGCGGCGTCCGATACGGTTCCCCTCCACGACAACCCCGTTAAGGAAATAGTCGTAGCCGAGCATCGCTCCGGCGTCCTCCACCCTACCTTCGGAAAGAGCCGCACGGATTTTCGTGGAGCTGATTTGTCCGAAGGCCTCAGTCGGGATGATTTCCACCCCCAGCTGCGAGGCAATCTTGCGGACCGCCCCGGCATCCGCGCCGTCGGAGCCCACCCGGTTGTCATAACCGAAAACCATCGCCGTGCAGCCAAGACGCCCCACGAGATAGTCCGAGATATATTCTGCTGCCGTGAGCGAGGCAAACTCCCGCGTGAACGGGATGACCTCCACGGAGTCCACTCCGAGCGAGAGAAGCATCTGCCGCTTTTCCGAGAATGAAGTAAGCAACCTCAAAGCGGGGGCGTCCTGCTGAAGAACCGCCCTCGGGTGAGGACTGAAAGTAACGGCTACGGAGCGCACCCCCCGGCTGCGAGCCTCTCCGACAAGCTGCCGGATGACGCTGCGATGCCCAAGATGCACTCCGTCAAAAAAGCCGGTGGCTACTACAGCCATTTTACAAGTTCAAAGTCCTGACGGTGAGGCAGGAGCGGATTCTTTGCATAAATTCTGGCTGCAGTCTGATATACTCCTGCAGTCTCAGGAAGGATGGATGCCTCGTACTTCACGACGCCCTCGTTGCACTCGAGCGGTGCGCAATCGTATTTCTCAACGATGTGCATCTTGTTCTTGGCATCCTGGGTCGCGAAGAGAATCTCCACCCCGATCTCCTGAGGGTCAAGGTCTCCGATGTTGAGAACCACGTCCGCCTTGTACTCGTGACCGATGGAAATGTTGTTCACAGCACTGTCCGGTTTTGTCGCGGAAACGAGTTCAATCTGCCCCCAAGCCCTGCGAAGCCTCTTCTTCCACGCTGCGATTTCGCGTGCTATACGGTAATCGTCGCTGACAAGAGACTCATAGCGGGTGCTCTGAGGATTGTAGTACTGATTGACGTAATCAGTGAGCATTCTGTTGGTCGTGAAGTTGCAAGCGACCTGAGCCACGGTGTTCTTCACATATTCGATCCAGGAAGCAGACCTTCCTGTTGCCGGGTCCTTTGCATAGAATGTCGGAGCAATCTCATTCTCGATTGTAGCATAGATTGTTGCGGCATCAAGCTCATCCTGGTAGTTCTGGTCGTCGTAGGTTCTTTCCATCGGAAGCGCCCAGCCGCAGCCCGGCTTGTAGCCCTCAACCCACCAGCCGTCGAGAACGGAGAAGTGCATAACGCCGTTCATTGCAGCCTTCTCTCCTGATGTTCCGGAAGCCTCCAGAGGCCTTGTAGGGTTGTTCATCCACACATCGACTCCCTGCACGAGATATTTTGCGAGGGTGATGTCGTAGTTCGGAACGAAGACAATCTTTCCGATGAAGCGGTCCTGCTTGGAGATGTCCACAATCATCTTGATGAGGTCCTGACCAGCTTTGTCGGCAGGGTGAGCCTTGCCGGCGAAGATGAACTGCACCGGACGTGTAGGATTGTTCACAATCTCGTCCAGACGGTCGAGGTCGCGGAAAAGAAGGTGGGCACGCTTGTAGGTTGCGAAGCGGCGTGCAAATCCGATTGTGAGGACGTCGTCGCGGAGAGTCTCCTTGATGGTCACAATCTGTCGCGGAGAATAATGGTTCGCAGCGGCAGGGTCAGAAAGACGGGACTTGATTTCAGCTACAAGCTTCTTCCTAAGACCTGTGCGGACTTTCCAGACAGTCTCATCCGGAACCTGATATATGCCCTCGAAGCAAGTCTTGTCGTAGTGGTGTGTAGCGAACTCCTCTCCAAACACCTTTGAATGGATTTCCTTCCACTCTGCAGCCGTCCAGGTCGGATAGTGCACTCCGTTGGTGACGTAACTTACGTGCAGTTCCTCAGGCAGATAGCCAGGGTACATAGGAGCGAAGATGTCCTGACTCACCTTGCCGTGCAGCCAGGAAACGCCGTTCACCTCCTGTGAGATGTTCGCTGCAAGGTTACTCATAGAGAACTTCTCGTTAGAGTCCGCTCCGTTGAGCTTGCCGAGTCCCATAAGGGTCTCCCAGCTGATTTTGAGTCTCTCAGGGTAGTGTCCGATATATTTGCGGAGAAGTCCCTCATCGAACGCGTCGTGTCCTGCAGGGACAGGCGTGTGGGTGGTGTAGAGGGATGAGGCGCGGATAACCTCCATTGCCTCAGCGAATGTAAGGTTTTCTTTTTCAATGTATTCGCGGAGTCTCTCAAGACCGATGAAAGCGGCGTGACCCTCATTGCAGTGGTATACCTGCGGATTGATGCCAAGTTTGCGAAGGGCCCTGATACCGCCCACTCCGAGAAGAAGCTCCTGCTTGAGCCTGTTTTCCCAGTTGCCGCCATAGAGGTGGTAAGTCACCTCCCTGTCCTCCTGAAGGTTGTCCTCATAGTCGGTGTCGAGGAGGTAAAGGTCTGTCCTGCCGACTTTTACAAGCCAGAGGCGTGCGTTGATGTTGCGTCCCGGGAATGCGATACGAATTGTCACCCAGTTGCCATCCGCGTCACGAACAGGCTCCGCCGGGGTCTTCATAAAGTCCTGAGCGTCATATTTTGAAACCTGCGCGCCCTGAGCGGAAAGAATCTGAGTGAAATAGCCGTAGCGGTAGAAAAGTCCCACAGCCACAAGGTTCACGTTCATATCGGAGGTCTCCTTGAGGTAGTCTCCGGCAAGAATTCCGAGACCGCCTGAATATATCTTCAGAGATGTGTCCAGACCATATTCCATACAGAAATATGCCACAGACGGAGATGTCCTCTTGTCCTTCAGAGACATATAGGTGTCGAACTCTTCCTTCACTTTCTTAAGCTCCGCGAGGAACTCAGGGTTTGTGCTGAGAGTCTTGAATTTCTTGAGGCTGACCCTGTCCAGAAGGGCTATAGGATTCTCTCCGCAGCTCTTCCACTTCACCGGGTCAATGGATTTGAAAAGGTTCTTGGCCGATTCATTCCAGCACCACCAGAGGTTCTTTGAAAGTGTTTCGAGATCCTTGAGTGACTCCGGCAGATGCCTTGACACGAAAACGCTGCTCCACGACGGCTGATTTACTTCTATCTTCTTGTATTCCATTGGTTTCTCATCCCTAAACTCCGGGAATGCTCCTTTTTCTGATATTACTTTGTTCAATGCTAAGGAATATGCGTCCTTATAGTATTTAATGTTGTTTTCCCAGAGCGCAATCTCTGATACTTCTTTGGCATTCGCCATATATTCAGCCCTCTCCTCGGAAGAAAGGCCTGCGATTTCCTTAATGCGGCTGACCGTCTCCTCGACCACGCTGTTGTAGTTGGAGTCGTTGCGGGTCACTACCGCTATTCCCGGATGCTGTTTTCCGTAGTGGCTTCTCACCCAGAGGCCGAAGCCCGCAAGAGAGGTCGTGAGGGTCGGAACCTTGAATGCGAGGGACTCAAGAGGGGTATATCCCCACGGCTCATAGTAGGACGGGAACACAGCAAGGTCCATTCCGTTGAGGAGGTCGTAGTAAGGCATATTGAAGATGCCGTCGTTCCCGTTGAGATAGGACGGAATGAAATATACCTTAACCTTCGCAGCAGCTGAATTATCCAAACCGAGTTCCTTCAGGCGACGGGTAATCTGGTCGTATTCCGGGGTCATAAGAACGTGGGAAACCTCAGTCGTGTAGGATGACTCCGCACCGGAGAGTTTTGCCGCAAGTTCCTTGTCTGCGCCGTTGTGACCGGAAGGAATCATTATGAAAGCCTGTATGCTGCGGCCCTCATACGTAGAGCGGTTCAGACGGTCAAGGGCGTCTACAAACACGTCTATACCCTTATTCTTCCACTCATATCGGCCGCCGATGCACATAAGAAGGGCATTTTCAGGAACGCTCTCCCCGCTCATAGCACTTGCAACCGCGATAAGTCTCTCGCGGGCAGCCTTGCGCTTTGCAGGATATTCCTCTTCCGAAGGGGTGAAGCTGTTCTCGAAACCGTTCGGGGTCACGACGTCAACCTTTCGGCCAAGGAACTTCTCGCACTCGGTGGCGGTGATTTCGCTCACCGTGGTGAATACATCTGAACGCTGAGCCGAGATTTTCTCGAGAGAGTGGCGTGCGGTGACGTTGAACTCGCGTGACTTTGCGTCAGCGTCGTAGCTGTCAAGAGCGTCGTAGAGCGGAAG
Source organism: bacterium (assembly GCA_963652025.1). GTDB lineage: Bacteria > Bacteroidota > Bacteroidia > Bacteroidales > UBA932 > Cryptobacteroides. The sequence continues at coordinate 733 of CAVJRU010000015.1, read as the reverse complement.
ATTGTTGCCGGCGATGCAGCGTCCGATGACTGTCGCGTGGGTCGTGAAGACAGTCGCAATAGGGAGACCCGTGTGCTTGAGGTAGAGAAGACCCGCACCGGTCATCCACTCGTGGAACTGCGCCACCACCTTGTCGGATGGGAAAAGGTTGTATTTGTAGAAACTCTCTATCACCTTTCCGGCCGCGAAGCCGAAGAGAGCCGATTCCTTATAGTCCCAGTTTCCTGAGATGGAGTCCACCTTGAACTCTTCCCAGTATTTCGCGAGAATCTCGTTCTGCGAAGTTATGAACTGCTTGTAATCCACCAGGATTGCTATCGGGTGACCCGGCACGTTCCATTTTCCTACTCTGACCCTCAGGCCCTCCGCTGCAGCCGCCGCTTTCCACGATTTGAAAAGGAGCGGGTCCTCTATGAAATCGGGGTTGCTCGCGGTGTGCATCCATACATCCGGTCCGATGAGGATGTGATGTCTTTTGAGGTCGGCCTTGAGGTTCAGGGCCTTGGTAGCGATGACAGTATAGATGCCGCCTACCTTATTGCAGACTTCCCAGCTGACTTCAAACAGGTAGTCCGGTTTAATTTCTTGTATTTCCATTGCTATTTCTTGCAAATATATAAATTATTGCATAATTAAACTTATCTCTTTCTACACCCTCCTAATCCCACGCACTTTTTGAATCTGAACCCCCTGCACCCCCTGTCAGGGGGATTTTTTACGGCCCCCTGGGCCG
>CAVJRU010000014.1:0-43744 GCA_963652025.1 bacterium | reverse complement strand
GTGGCAACGTTAAGGAATTACCCAAGACCCTAAGAGGTTGCTTTTGTTTTTGGGATTGCAAAGGTAGCAAGAATTTTTTATTCCGCAAACTTTTATTTAAAAAAAAATTGTCTCTACCCACAAAAAAAGGGGATAACCATTTGGTCATCCCCTTTTTTATATCGAATGAGTTTGCCTCACTACTCAGCGACAACTTCGAACTTTACAGTTCCCTTGATGTCCTTGTAGCACTTTACGCTTGCCTCGAAAACACCAAGCTCCTTGACTGAGTCAACGATGGTGATGTCCTTCTTGTCAACGTTAAGACCGAGAGCTACGAGTGCGTCTGCAATCTGAGAAGTTGTAACGGAACCGTAAATCTTACCGGCCTCGCTAACCTTAGCGCTAACCTTAACTACAACCTCTGCGAGTTTAGCTGCAAGAGCCTCTGCATCGGCGCGGAACTTAGCCTCTTTGTGTGCCCTCTGGCGGAGGTTCTCAGCGTGAACCTTCTTTGCAGAAGGAGTTGCGAGAGTTGCATAGCCCTGAGGGATGAGGTAGTTGACAGCATATCCTGTCTTTACTTTGACGATATCGTCAGCGTGACCGAGGTTGGTCACATCTTTCTTCAAGATAATTTCCATATAGCTGTCCTCCAATTATTTCATAAGGTCTGTTACGTATGGAAGAAGTGCGAGGTGACGTGCACGCTTAACGGCCTGAGAGACCTTCCTCTGGAATTTGAGGGAAGTTCCGGTGATGCGGCGAGGGAGAATCTTACCCTGCTCGTTGAGGAACTTCTTGAGGAACTCTGCGTCCTTGTAGTCCACATATTTGATACCTGCCTTCTTGAAACGGCAATATTTCTTCTTTCTTACCTCTACTGTAGGAGGGTTAAGATAACGGATTTCATTGTTCTGTGCCATAGTTTACTCCTCCTTCTTTGCTGCTTTGTTAGCCCTTCTCTTCGCTGCGTAAGCAACTGCGTGCTTGTCCATTGCGAATGTGAGGAAGCGGATGATGCGCTCGTCACGACGATACTGAGTTTCAAGAGCGGCGATTACTGAAGGCTCAGCCTTGAACTCGATGAGATAATAGAAACCTGAAGTCCTCTTCTGAATTGGATATGCCAACTGCCTGAGACCCCAGTCCTCTTCGTACACGATTTCACCACCATTCTCTTTGATGAATCCGGTGTACTTGGCAACCGCTTCCTTCATCTGAACATCAGACAAAACGGGAGTTGCAATGAAAACGGTTTCGTACTGTTTGATCATTTTGTTTGTAAATAAATGTTTATAAATAAATTGCAGTCCATCGTGGCCCGCCAGTAAGTACGGTTTCCACAAATGGGCTGCAAAGATATGAATTTTTATCTAAACAACAAAATTATTTGGTTGCTGCTTCGATTTTCTTCATAAGCGCGAACATAATCAACGCTGCAATCAGGCAGAGAGCGATGAGAATGCCCCAGTTCATCATCAACGGAATCTTGTTCCAAAGCATTGAAGGAATGGAGCTGAGGTAGTTTCCGATTGCGGTTGCGGCGAACCAGCACCCCATCATAGCACCCTTATACTTAGGAGGAGCGACCTTCGACACGAAAGAGATTCCCATCGGAGAAAGCAGAAGCTCCGCAAATGTGAGGGTGAGGTAAGTCGAAATGAGCCAGGATGGGCTGAGGATGCTCTGAGTCTGTCCGTCAGCGAGGTCTTTCGGAGAAGTCAGTCCGAAAGATGCGAGAGTGATGATGACAAAGCCAAGAGCCGCTACGAGCATACCGTATGCAATTTTCTTAGGGGCGGAAGGTTCCTTTCCCTTGGCAGCAAGAGCACCGAAAATGGCCATAGAAACAGGAGTAAGCGCCACCACGAAGAACGGATTAAACTGCTGGAAATCAGAAGGCTGAGCCAAAACCGGGTTCGGAGTATTGAAGAAATACAGAAGCACAGCGCCAGCCCACAGGGCCAAAGTCGAGACTCCGGAAATCACCTTACCTTTCTTTGTCTCCGCCTGGAAGAATCCGAACGCGGTGTAGACTGAAACGGCGACAAGCGCAAGAACCCAAATGTTGAACCAAAGCCTCATAGGGCCTGCGACGGTGAGGTCGGTGTATTTTTTCGCGAAGAATGTAAGCGCAGAGCCGTTCTGGTGGAATGCCATCCAGAAGAAGATTACCACTGCAAACACAAGGAACAGCGCCACGAGACGGTCCTTCGTCTGTTTCGGAGTGAGTTCCTCAACAGGAGCGGAAGTAGCCTTGCTCTGCTTTGCAGTCACGTCAGCGTGCTTGAACCAGCTGCGGCAGGCAAAATAGATCGCTACAGAGAAAACCAGCGAGATGCAGGCAACGCCGAAGCTCAGACCGTAGGCGTCGGAAAGAGCCGAGAGATATGCCGGGTCCTGGCAGGCGGCGTCGTAGACAAAACCCTGCTTTGCAAGCACCACTTCGGTGATTTTCTTAGCCATAGACGGAGCGAACATAGCGCCGATGTTGATTGCCATATAGAAGAGACTGAACGCAGAATCGCGTTTGGCGGCATATTTCGGGTCATCGTAGAGATTTCCGACAAGCACCTGAAGATTGCCCTTGAAAAGTCCCGTGCCGACTGCGACCAGCGCCAATCCGCCGAACATCACAAGTTTTGCTGCCAGGCCGTTGCCAACCGGAAGAGCAAGCGAGAGGTATCCGAGAAACATCACGCCGATACCGATGGTAACGCATTTACCGTAACCTATTTTGTCGGCAAGAATACCTCCCACGAGGGGCATAAAATAGACTCCGGCAAGGAAGATGGCGTAAACTTGTCCTGCGGCAGCCTCGCTCCATCCGAAACGGGCCTGCATCAACAAGGTAAGAATTGCCAGCATCGTGTAGTAGCCGAAACGCTCACCGGTGTTGGCCAGGGCGAGGGCGAAGAGCCCTTTTGGTTGTCCTTTAAACATATTTAGCAGATTTATTTATTCTTAACTGAGATTGAAAGAGTTACCCTATTATTTTGTCGGTATAGAGGCAAGAACGGCCTTGAGGAACTCCCACACCTTTGCAACTGACGGGATGTTCGCTCTCTCGTCCGGAGAATGAGGGCTGAGGAGGGTCGGACCGAAGGAAACCATATCCCAATGAGGATAGGCTCCGCTGAGGATTCCGCACTCGAGACCGGCGTGGATTGCCATCACTGAAGGTTCCTTGCCATAAAGGGAACTGTACACCTTCTTAATTGTAGCGAGAATTGCAGATGACGGGTTAGGTGCCCAGCCCGAATATGCCCCTTCGAATGAAGTCTTTGCGCCAAGAAGTGCAAAAACAGCCTCAAAACGCTGTGCAAGAGCATCTTTCGCCGAATCTACGCTGCTTCGCATAAGGGTGCTGACATAGAACTGTCCCTTCTCGATTTTAACCATCGCGAGATTGTTGGAAGTCTCCACAAGGCCAGGGATGTCAGCGCTCATCCTCTCCACACCGTCAGGGCAGGCAAGTACTGCGCAAACAAAGCGGGTTGCGTCGTCCTTAGGCACATATAGGCAGTCCTCGTGGTTGCAAGTCTCCCCTTCTGCGCACTCATACGGAGAGAAGAGCATCTCGGCGTCAGGGTCGGTGGTGGCGTACTCCGCCTTCACGAATGAGAATGCCTCCTGGGCAACAGCCTTCACCTCAGAGGCCTTACCCTGCGGAATGTAAAGCGTTGCGAAAGCCTCGCGCGGGATGGCGTTGCGAAGTGTACCGCCTTCAAGGTCAAGAAGCTGCGCATCCGTTTTTGTAAGAACGTTGTAAAGGACGCGTGCAATGACTCTGTTCGCGTTAGCGCGATAGAGATTGATGTCCATTCCGGAATGTCCGCCCTTGAAGCCCTTCACTGCAAGAGACCAGCATTCCCAGTTTTTATCCGGCTCAGCGGGAACGTAGGCAGCCTCGGCCGTAGCATCCACGCCGCCTGCGCAGCCCACATAGATTTCGCCCTCGGTCTCGGAATCGAGATTGAGAAGGATTTCGCCCTTGAGAATGCCCGGCTTCAGGGCCTGGGCTCCGGTCATACCGGTCTCCTCGTCGAAGGTTACGAGCACTTCGAGCGGGCCGTGCTTAATGTCGTCGGACTCGAGAACAGAAAGCGCGAGAGCCACTCCAAGGCCGTTGTCAGCTCCGAGAGTCGTGCCTTTTGCGCGAACCCAGTCCCCGTCAATGACGGTTTCAATCGGGTCTTTCTCAAAATCGTGGACAGTGTCGGCGTTTTTCTGAGGAACCATATCCATATGCCCCTGAAGAACGACGCCCTTCATATTTTCGCAACCGGGAGTAGCCGGTTTTCTGATTATAACATTTCCGATTGGCTCACCGTCGATGATGGTCTCGAAGCCGTGGCTTACACCCCAGTTGTAGAGATATGCCGCGATTTTCTCCTCGTGCTTCGAAGGCCTCGGGATGCGGGTAATCTCATAAAAGTTCTTCCACACGATCTGTGGATTCAAATCCTTGATAGTCATAATATTATTTATTTTACTATTATCCATTTAAGATTACTTGCTCTGCTGTTCAACCGGCACAAGAGCGTCGTAAGTGGTGGTATATCCCAGCTGCGGAATTGAAACTGTTCCCTGCAGGAGCACATCCACCCCGTCACGAAGGCGGAGGCTGCACTCGGCCGGAACAAGGATGGTATTCTGCTGCCATTTCATTCCCTTAGGAGCCTTCTTCTGTTTCTTCTTTTTGGTAGGGACAGGGGCCTGGCTCTCGTCCGGAAGGTTTGTCGGAGTGAGTTCAAGCGTCACCATCCTGCCCTCAAGATGCTCTGCAGGCAGAAGGGCGTTGTCCCCCACGCGGAAAGCCACGTAGATGTTGCCTTCGTGGTCTTTGGTCGGAGTGAGGTAGAATGTATTGGAACACTCAAGAGTCTCGGTGTAGCCGACAAATAGTTTGAGGAGCTCTTTCTCCTCACGGTCAAATTCCTTGAGGGTCAGCGCGAGGCTCTCCCCGGAAAGAGACATATCCGTGTCGCCGGTAAGAATCTGGTAGCGCTTTCCGCGAATGTCCAGAATCTGGTCAGCTGCCTTTGCCGCAGACATTTCGATGCTGCGCTGCCCCACTGAAGAGCGAAGGAGTGGAACTGAGGAATAGTCTGCGGTCCCGCTTCCCTGTTCGCCAAGAGAAAAACGAAGCGCCTGGGCATCACTTCCCTGCTCCACCGGAAGGATTTTCACTGATGTGATGACAGTGGAAACTGATGAATTCTGCTGAGCAGAAAGACCGAGATACTTTTCGGAATATTTTGCATACGGACCGGCATAAAACCGCTCAGTTGCAGCCTTTACAGTAATTTTCAAACTTACGGGAGCCTGAGCCGCCGCCCCAAGGCAAAGCGTTGCTCCGAGCAAAAGCATAACAATTCGTTTCATATCTAAAATCTAATTCTTCATATTAAAATTTCAAACTCAGGTAAACTGAATTTTTAAGGATGAAGTGCAAGGCTTGCGACGAAGGGGAAACCGGAGCAACCTGAGGGTTGTGAGGATTTCGCCAAGGAGCGTAACGCAGCAATTCGCCTTAAAAATTTACACCCAGCGCTTGTGCGACCACAACCAGTTGGGCGGACACCGCCGAATTTCCGCCTCAAGGCAATCGTAGTAGCGGCGGATAATATCCTTCGGTGACATCGCCGAAGCATCATCGCAGATTTTTATAAAACTTACGTCATAATGTCCCCTGCGCGTCCTCTCGAAATTCATATAGAAAACCGGATAGCCGAACTTGTGGGCAATCTCCGCAGGGCCGAGGAACGCCCGGGTAGGCTGATTAAGGAACTGACCCATATCCACAGAAGATATGTCAGGACGCTGGTCGATGTTAAGGAAATATGCCAGCTTTTCGTTTCTATGGCTAAGCATATAGCGAAGCAGCTGCTTGGACTCCAGCATCATATCTTCGGTGGGGCTTATGGAGGTGCGGTTCTTCCGGAAGAAATCATCCCAAACCTTGTTGCTCAGCGCTTTGTAAACGCAGCGAAGCTTGTCCTCAGGGATGTTCAGAACTCCCCCCTCGGAATCCTCGCTCGGAGAATGCGGAAGACCTCCCATAAGTTCCCAGTTACCGCAATGGGAATAGAGAACAACGACTGAAGGGGCACTGCTGTAGGCCTCCTCTATCGCTTTTACGTTTTTAAGTGAGACGAGTCCGGAACGATACATCTTCTTTGGAGAGGCACCGGCGAACCAGATGGCCTCAACGATGATTTCCGCCATATGACGGTAGTACTCCTTGGAATATTTTGCGACTTCGTCGTAATACTTTTCGGTGTACGGGAACGCTCTGCCGAGATTAATCGACACTATTTCCCGTCTGTAGCCGACGAGATTACGTAATATCCACGCAATAAAATCCGCCCAGAAATAGTGGACCTTGAGCGGGAAAAGCGCTTGGAAACGCACGGCTGCAGTAAGCAGAAAGAGTTTGAATTTCCTCATAATCTCGCAAATATACCAATTTTCTTGTAAAAGTTGAAAACACGACCTAATTTTGCACTATGACAGACGCGCTCAAAGCCCAGTTAATCCAATGGGCGGACAAATACAATGACATCCAATATTTCACGGAAGATCCTATCATTTTCCCAAGGTTTTTCGCAGAGAAATTCCGCCGTGGAGAATGCTCCGGAGCAGATGTGGAGATTGCCGGGGTCATAGCGGCCCACCTCGCCTGGGGAAGACGGAGTATGATTGTGCGGGACTGCCGCAGGGCTCTTGACGAAATGGGATGGAAACCATACGATTACGTTATGGGAGGAGAGTGGAGAAGCGATGAGGCGAGCCTTCACCGCACCGTAAAGTGGAGCGAATTCGCGCAGATTTGCGCCCGTTTAAGGGAGTTCTACCGCGAAGGCGATTCTTCCTCAAGTCTTGAATGTCTCGAAGCAAAGGACTTCAGGACAAGGATTTACGGCCAGAAGATGGACCCGAAGGCACCGGACAAAAAGATAAATATGTTCCGCCGGTGGATGACCCGCGACGACGGTAAGGTGGACCTCGGGCTTTGGAAGGAGACAGACAAAAGGAGCCTGGTGATTCCGCTGGATGTCCACGTGTATAGCGTCGCTTCTTCCCTCGGGCTCACTTCCCGCAGGCAGAAGGACCTGGTCACCGCCCGGGAAATCACCGGGGAGTTCAAGGAAATTTTTCCTGACGACCCGCTTCTGGGGGATTTCGCCCTGTTCGGCTACGGCGTAACCGGCGGAGAAGCCCGGCAATAGGCCCAAAATAAGAGAAAAATAAGGATATAGTCCCGACCTCTTGGGACAAAAATAAACATAGTGCATCTATACGGAGGATTTGTAAATGTCTTCTATGCCAAAACTCTACATAGTATCGGGATGCAACGGGTCCGGAAAGACGACGGCTTCATATTCGCTCTTGCCTGAAATGCTCGAGTGCAGCCAGTTCGTGAATTCGGACGAGTTCGCCAAAGGTCTCTCTCCCTACGGACCGGAAAAAGTTCCGCTCCAGGCCAGCCGGTATATGTTGATGAAAATCAAATACCTTTTCAAGAAAAGAAAGGATTTCGGCATCGAGACCACCCTCGCCACAAGGACGCTTCTCAAAATGGTCGCCGAAGCCCAGAGGGACGGCTACTTTGTGACCGTCATCTATTTCTGGCTGGAAAGCCCGGCTCTTGCAAGTGAGAGGGTTAAGGCCAGAGTGGAAAAAGGCGGGCACAATATCCCCGAAGAAACCATTGTGAGACGGTATTATATGGGGTTGGAGTACTTCTTCGAAGACTATATGAAGGTCTGCGACCGCTGGATTCTGGCCGACAATTCCTACCCTCCGTTCAAGGTAGTGGCGGAAGGCTTCCGGGAGAGCGGGGAGGTTCTCGTAAGGGATGCGCAGACTTTCGAAAAGATTAAAGGCGTTTATGAAGATTACAAAGACAAATCCATCCCAGACGGGGACAAACTCAACGAACCTGACTCCGACAAACAGGGAATATCTGAACCTGTTCCAGGTAAATCCGAATGACCTTGAAGGGCACATCGCCCTCGCACTCCGGAGCGGAGCGGACTTCGCCGACCTATATTTCGAATACACCAGCTACTCAAACCTGCTTCTGAAGGACTCCAAGGTCACTTCAGGGGGATATCACGAAGACTACGGGACAGGAGTGAGGGTGCTCTGCGGCGAGAAGACCGGCTACGCCTACTGCGAAACCACCCGCAAGGAGGACATCTCGGCCGCAGTGAGGGCCGCTTCTGCAATCTGCTCAAGCGGAGGGGGTCTTGGAAGCGAAAGGTATCTTGCCCCAAAAGGCAAACTCCTCGGCGATTCCCCACTCTACCGGATGAAAGAAGACTGGGAGCAGTGCAGCAGGGAGAGGATGATCGGTATTCTTAAAAGCGCCGAGAGAAAACTTCGCGAAAGGGAAAGCCGCACGGAAAAGGTCATAGCTCAGATTTCCAACAGCGTATCACGGATAATGATGTACAACTCCCTCGGGGAACTCACCTGCGAAACCCGTCCGATGGGAAACATAACCCTCTCGGGAGTATTCTGCGGGAAAGACCCGCAGGGAAAGAAAATGACCATATCGAAATCCGCATCAAGGAGTTTCAGAATGGGTGCGGAAATGCTCACCGAAGGGATTGTGGACGCTCTTGTGGAAGAAGTGCTGAGGAATCTTGACGCAAGGTTTGAGGCCATTCGCCCAAAAGGAGGTAAAATGAGCGTCGTAATGGGCGCCGGGGCATCCGGAATCCTTCTCCACGAGGCTATGGGCCACTCCTTCGAGGCCGATTTCAACCGCAAGGGACAGTCGATTTTCTCCGACAAGATGGGGAAAAGAATATGTCCGGAGGGCATCAGCATTGTAGACGACGGCACGCTTGAAGACAACAGAGGTTCCATCTACTGGGACGACGAAGGGGTGAGAGGCCAGAAAACCTATATGGTGGAAAATGGCATTCTCACAAGTTACCTTCACGACCGCATAAGCGCAGCCCATTACGGGGTCGCCCCCACAGGCAACGGACGCCGGGAAAGCTTTCGCTGCAACCCTATCCCGAGGATGAGGGCCACATATATGGAAAGCGGCACCTTCACCCCGGAAGAAATCATATCCTCTGTCAAAAACGGCATCTATGTGGACGAATTCAGCAACGGACAGGTCCAGATTGGCGAGGGAGATTTCACCTTTTTCGTAAACAGCGGATTTCTCATCGAAAACGGCCGTCTCACCTCTCCGGTGAAGGATATCAATGTGATAGGCAACGGCCCTAAGGCTCTCGAAGACATCCGGATGGTGGGAAGAGACCTGCAAATCAGCAACGGAACGTGGACCTGCGGAAAAGGACAGTCGGTGCCCGTCTCTGTTGGCATTCCGACTGTCCTTGTAGAAAATCTTACGGTAGGAGGCATCTAGCCTCCCACGCTGAATATTACCCGATGTGGGGCTTTCTTTCGGGTGCGAATCAATACTTCTGACCCAGAACCTCGAATTTAGCATAACCGCCGACTACTACGACGCGGTACACTGTGCCGTCCACCTGATAATACTCGACTCCGTTGTAGGTAAGCGTGTCATAATCCTCAGGAAGATTATCAACCACCGATCCTGCAGGAGGGACAACCACGTAGTACTGTCCGCTCGCGTCCTTGCGGTAGAAGACTCCATCCTGATAGAAATACTCCGTATCGGCTGAAGCGTAGCACTGAACGAGTCCGAGAGCCTGTGCAAGATTGTAGGCCTGGGTGGAACGTGCGCTCATATACTGAGACTCCGAAGCAAGATAGCTGTTCTGCTGTGCGAGGATTGCGTTGTTTTTCGCAATCTGCGCATTCTGCTCGGCGATGTAGGCGTTGTTGGAGTTAATCTGGCTGTAGGTGTTGTTCAGAGTGTTGTAATAGCTGACAGTGACTGCAGTCCAGGCGATGTCGGCTGCAACGGCCGCTGCGATGGATGTTCCGAACGGAGGACGGCAAACTACATAACAGTCGTTGATGTAACGGTAGTAGATGTCATTGTAGCAGTAGTAACGGACGCCTCTCCAGTCACGATACCAGTAGCCGGCAGGAAGGGAGTGCACCCTGTAGCCGAAACAGTGGTCGTGATGCGGCTCGTAGAATTTGTGAGGCGGACGGGTGTTGAAATCGACATAGTCACGGTCACGCGGGTGTGACGGACGTCCGAAATCGTCACGAGGGACATTAGGCTCCACTTTTCCGCCTCCCTGATTCACCGGAGGGGTGTTGCGTGAGACTGTACCCTGATTTGCGACAGGAGTGTTACGCCCGGCCGTAGTGGTAGTCTGTCCGCCTGCGGAAGTGGTGTTGTGGACAGTTGTGGGTGGGGTTACGACCTTTCCTGAATTGTCGGAGCCATTGGTGCGCGAAACGGTTGAAGTGGAAGAGCCGGTTGACCTTGACGTGGAGGAGTTGTTGTTCCTGTTAATCGTGGTGACCCTTCTTGAAGAAGTCGCGCTTCCGCTGTTTCGGGAAGTGGAGGAAGTTCTCGAAGAAGAGGAGGAGGAATTATTGCCGGAAGAAATTGTCGTCGTGGTGGTCCTTGATGTGGATGAGGACGAGTTGCGGACAGAAGACGACGGGCGGGAGGTCGTTGTGGTGGACCTTACGCTTGAAGACGGGCGCGTAGAAGTGCTGCTTCCAGTTGAGCGGGAAGTGGACACGGTCGCCGACTTTCTGTTGTCGTTTCTGCTGGAAGAGCTTGATGCGGAGGAGTTTCCATTATTCCTCGAAGACGAGGTGGACCTGGAAACGGAACTGCTGCCCGTTGAGCGGGAAGACGATGATGACCTCGATGAGGAGGAGCTTGATGACGACCTGGATGAAGACGAACTTCTTGACTGTGAAGAAGTTGTCGTTGACCTGGATGAGGACGAGGTGTTACGGCTCTGCGCGAGAGCATCGACTTGGAACGTAGCAAGCGATAGTAACATTGCCGCGATGGCTGCTTTACTTGTTCTCATAATCATAGTGTTTAAAGAGGTTAAACTTCTTTTTCCATTCATAAGTCCGTGTCTGCTCAGGAGAAAATGCACACCTAAAAAAAAACACCGGCTTTGACTTTATCGGTATAGCCAATATTTCTTGGACAGGGCCTTGAACGCGTCGACATCGCCACGCCAATAAGGCTTCAGGTCCTCGAAATTATAGCGTTTGCCAAAGACTTCTCTGACATATTTTGTGCCACACACCTTGTCGAAGGCTCCGCAGGAGGTAGCCGTTTCAAAGGGTTTGCGGTCCGGATAAAGCCTTGAGAGGGCCTGCAGTACGTAGAATTGAGTCTCCGTAAGCTGGGCAGCATTGTAGTCCGTGAAGAAGTACTGCACTCCCCCGAGAACCTTGCCGCTCTGAGACCCGGAGAAAGGTTTGTAATAGATGGTTCGGAACGCAACTCCAGGAAGGTTGTAACTGTCCAGCTCCTTTTTCAGGGCGACCGGGTCAATCCACGACGCCGCAAAAACCTGGAACGGAAGGGTGTAGCCTATGCCTATCTGAAGGTAGTTCGAAAACTCTCCGGCAATGCCCGCCGAAGCATAGTACTGGGGAGTGTCGCAGAAAGGGATGTTCGGGGACGGGAGCACCCAGGGAAGACGGGTGTCGAGATAGAGCATATCGCGGTGCCAACCCTCCATCGGGACAACGCTCAGGCGGCAATGTGCGGGAGCCTGATTGCCTTTCTGCCCGCAATTAAGCCCCTCCTCATTCAGAAGAAGCGCAAGCTCTCCGACCGTGAGCCCATAGACATAAGGAATTTTGTACTGACCGATGAAAGAATGATATCCGTCCCTTACGAGCGGTCCTTCAACCTTTTCTCCCCCGAGAGGGTTGGGACGGTCGAGAACTATCACCTCTATCCCGGCCTCGCCGCAGGCTTCCATCACTAGTCCGAGCGTGGAGATGAAGGTGTATGACCTCACGCCAACATCCTGAATATCATAGACAACGGCATCCAGCCCCTGAAGCATTTCGGGAGTGGGTTTTCTTGTCGCCCCGTAAAGGGAATGGACAGGAAGGCCTGTAGAAGGGTCGGTCTCACCGCCCACTTTGTCACCCGCGTATTTGTCTCCCCTCACCCCGTGTTCCGGGCCGAAAAGAGCGACCAAAGACACTCCGTCCGCACCGAAAAGTATGTCGATGGTGGAGCGGAGATTGCGGTCCACGCCGCTTGGGTTTGTGACAAGACCTATCTTCTTTCCCTGAAGGATGTCGAATTTATGGTCTCTGAGCACTTCTATACCAGGTTTGACCACGCCTGCCGGTGCCTTCTGTTCGGATTTCTTCACACTTAATGTGTCTGCGGCAGAGAGAGAGATGCAAAAGAGCGCAGATAGCGCCGCCGCAATTAAATATCTACTTTTTACCATATTCAGGTTCTATTTTTATAAACATTGTGACTCCTACGGTCGCAAGGCAGCACGCCCCGACCATCCAGAAGAATCCGGTGTAGCCAAGGGCTTCCTGAAGGTAGCCGGCAACCATCCCGGGAATCATCATACTCAGCGCCATAAAGGCCGTGCAGAGCGAATAGTGAGAGGTTTTGTACTCCCCTCTCGAGAAATAAATCATATAGAGCATATATGCCGTAAATCCGAATCCGTAGCCGAACTGGTCCAGACAGACAAAAAGGCTCACGACCCAAAGCGAGGAGGGCTGGGCGATGCTCAACCAGATGAATGCGAGGCAAGGCAGGGCAAGGGAAAGCGCCATCGGCCAAAGGCAGCGCTTAAGACCCCAGCGGGCTACTGCGACTCCGCCCAGAATGCCTCCGAGAGTAAGCGCAATGACCCCGGCAGTGCCATAGACTGCGCCCACCTGTGCCGTACTCAGTCCAAGACCTCCGACAGAAATGTCCGCAAGAAGAAACGGATTCATCATTTTCACCAGAAAAGCCTCAGGAAGGCGGTAGAGCAGGAGGAAGGTCATCGCGAGGAAAATTCCCTTCTTCTGAAAGAAGGTCGTAAACGTCCTGGCAAAATCCTTGAGAAAATTTTTGCCCGGCTTTGCCTCGGCTCCGGGCTCTAAGGCTTGTGCGGCTTGGATTGAGGACACCGTCTCGGTCTTCGGGCCACTTTCTTCGGAGGCTTGGATTGGGGACCCCGCATCAGTCTTCGGGCCACTTTCTTCGGAGGCCTCAGGACGCGGGAGCGCAAACAGGTGCCACAGGGTCACGAGAGAGAAAAGCACAGCCGTCGCGAGGATAGTCCAGAACCAGGAGGCCGGGACGCTGCCCAGGCGAAGTTCCAGAACGCCAGCCACTACCACCAGCACTCCCTGTCCGAAAACCGAGGCGAGACGGTAAAATGTGCTCCGGATGCCGACAAACAGGGACTGGTCGCCGGGAGAAAGAGCAATCATATAGAATCCGTCAGCCGCAATGTCGTGCGTAGCGCTTGCAAACGCCATCACCCAGAAAATTATGAGGGTAAGGGTAAAAAGCGACACTGGAGTCGTTCCGTCGGCAGAGAGCGAAGCCTCTATGCGGGATGAACCCGGAAGTGAAAGGGCGAGGGCTATAAAGCAGGCGGAAAGAAGAATCTGCATCGCAAGAGACCACCACCTTTTGGTGCGGACAATGTCCACGAGAGGACTCCAGAGGGGTTTTATGACCCAAGGAAGATAAAGCAGGCTTGTAAAAAGCGCCATTTCACCGTTGCCCACCCCCATTTTCGTAAGCATAATCACGGAGATTACGTTCACGGCGAAATAGGGTATGCCTTCGGCAAAATAGAGGGTCGGGACCCAAGCCCACGGGGATATTGTTTTATTCTTCATTTTTCTTCAAGCCGTCACTTATTTCGGCGCCGGGATAATAGTGGGAGAGGATTTCGGTGTAGGAATAGCCTTGAGTTGCCATCACTGCCGCTCCGATCTGACAGAAGCCCACGCCGTGTCCCCAGCCTCTGCCGCGGAGAATCACCTTTCCATCCTCAGTAAATTCAGTTTCGAATGCCGAGCTCTTAAGGTGGCTGCGGGAGAGTATTCTTCTGATTTCCAATTCTTTGCCAACGACAAACGAGCCTTCGGTCCCCTCAACCCTCAGTTTAGAGATTCTTCCGGAAGGGCCAGTCGTAAGAGGGGTTAAAGCCGTAAGCTTTCCAATTCTGAAGCCGCTGCGGGACTCTATAAGTTCGGTAAGTTCCTCTGCGTCATAGCATTCGCTCCAGCGATAGAAGTCGGTGGTTTCCCGGTCGTAGGCATTGAAAATCCGTGAGAGGAGCGCCGAGTCCGCCTTGGAGCAGAACGGCGCGAGGTCTTGATGCCCCGGTGTGTCCGGAAGCGCCTGGAGATATGGTTTGTCGGTGTCCGCCCAACAAGTGGAGAAAAGCTCCGACACTCCGCCGCAGCATTTGGAAAACCTCGCATCGCAAAGTTCGCCTTCGCTGCACAGAATCTGCCCCCAGGTTGCGTCCACCGCCTTTTGAACATTCGGGTCGGTGGCGCGGGTGAGACCCTGGTAGCGCTGGCAATGGTCGTCGGCACAGACGTCGAAACACTTGTGGTCGTTGTTGTCGTACCATTTCACGTATTCCCTCTCCACTTTTTCAGCTCCTTGGGATGGTAAAGCGAGGCTTTCGGAAGAGAGGGCGGAGTCAGCAAGGTCTTCCCCACCGCAATAATGAGTTGAGAGCCAAGTACATACATCCTCCACATTGAGGCTATGCAGAAGTTCTTCTCTTTCCGACTCGTTCCAGATAGGTTTCACGTCGTGACGCAACTGGGCCATCACCCAGGAACGCGAAATCACGGCGTGCGCCTTCAGGAACTCTTCCGGGCAGCTCTGGCTCATTTCCGAAGAGATGACGCTCAGAAGATAATCCTCCACGCCGATGACATTTATCGCCGTGAGGGAATTGTTTTCGACAATTATTTTGAGCGCACCGGCAAATTTCTGGGTTTCCTTCCGCTCCCAGTGGAAGCCCTTGCCGATGGTCACGTCGTGAAGTTCGAAAGTGGGCTCTGCAAAGAAGGTGGAAGGAGTCTGCTCCTCGAAGAAAAGCTCATCGTAGAGAGCACCGTCGTAGTCTATTTTGCCTTCGCGGAATGTCGCCACCCTTGTGCCGCCTCCGTCAGGATACATCTGGAATTCGATGCGCGGGGCAGACATAATTCCGACACTTATATGCTGCTGGGACCGGGTGAGGCGGCGGATTATCTTGTCCTGCTGCTCCTTGGTGAGAGTAACCTCAGTAAGAAGGTCGCTTAAAAGGCAGGAATCAAGTTTTTCAAAATCCTCCGGCACTGGGGCGATGACGCAGCCGCCCATATCGGCGCAGCCGGGACTCATCGTAAGATGGTCGCTCCCCTCGGACCAGTAGTGGTGCGAGCGGTGAGATGTTCGGAAAACAACCACGGAGCGCCACTCCCCCTCCGAGTACCAGGATATGAGGTTCAAAAGCGGCTCCTTTTCCCCTTCGGGGATGTCCGCGCAGTCCAAAAGACGGTAGAAAAGTTTAGCCGCGGACTTGGATGTTGAAGCGCGAAGAGCAAAAACGCCGTTGAGATATTTGTCGTAATGATAAAGCTGCGCGTCCTGAACGGAAGTGATATATTTCATCTGGGGAACAGCGCTCTCCCCTTCCGCTCCCTTTGCTCCGGCACTCTCGCATTCTCCGCCCTTCACCCCTGCGGTCCCAGAATCTGCGGCCTTCAGGGCTGAAAACATCTTCTGAACATCCTCTTCCAGAGGCATAAGTCCGCTCGGAGAGGCCTGGAAATGGTGATGGTCAGGGGCGGAGGCTCCTGAATGGGGTCCGTTGTAGAAAAAGGTGTAGCCCTGATACTTCTTGCAGAGGTCGAGGACATCGATGTAGCGGTTCCAGATGGACTGATCGCAGTGATGGTCCATCGCAACTACAAGATGGTTGGGAAAAATCGGGTACGGATTGAGCAGAATGTCATATTTCTTGCCCTTTCGCCCCTCGAAGCGGATGAAAGTCTGTTCAGGGAAGCGGTGGCAGAAAAAGCAGGGCCGTTTCGCCACGGAGGCTTTGTCGAGTTTCGCGGCGGAAGAAATCATCCTCGCGGGGTTATGCTGCACCACCACATCCAGTCCGCCCACCGTCAAGGTCTTGGTTTTCACCCCCTTGAGCGCCCGGAAATTGGTGCAGGCAAGCGGCCAGCAGGAGAGCTGGTCACGGACAAATTTCTCTATTTCTACATTTGAATTTTTCATCTATTGCGGGTCATCATCATTTCACAAGTAGATTAGACTCAGCTCTGCTACGGGCAATCCTCGAAAGGATTTCGGCGGCGCGAAGGCTGTCCTTGTAGAGATTGTTCTCGTTTTGCTTTTCTATGCTCAGAGCAGCATCCGAGTTTCCCTCCCAGCGACGGCAACAATACAGAGACTCATAAATTCGTCCAAGACGGTAGCGTCCGCTAAGGGAGATGCCCACGGCATAGTCCTCCCCGTAACTTGTGTCCGGGAAATGCAGTCTGCGAAGAATGTCGGTACGGAAGGCTCTCGGAGCGCCAAGTCCATTGATTCTCAGGGCGTTGTTATGTCCGTTCTCATCAGTCCACTCGCTGTGGTCGATAAGTCCAGGAGGAATGGGATTAAGATTGAAGTCTGTTATGGTGTATGAGCCGACCAGCATCGCGCATTGCTGCTCATTAAAGGCCGTCACGATTTTCTGCAGAGTTTGCGGCGAGCTGTAAAGGTCATCACTGTCAAGCTGTACAGCGTATTTTCCGCAGAGAGGGCTGTCAATCGCCTTATTCCAGCACCCACCAATTCCGAGGGATGTTTCAGAAGGGATAATGTGGTGAAGGCGCGGATTTTCGGCAGAGAGCGCATTCAGGAGTTCTGTCGTCCCATCAGTAGAGTGGTTGTCAACCACTATTACATTAAATTCGAAACCGCACTGCTGCGAAAGGGCGCTCTTCACGGCATCGGCGATGGTCTTCACTCTGTTTCTGACCGGGATTATCACCGAGGCCTCTACAGGGAAGGAGACTTCAGCGGGGAGTTCCGGGGCATCGGGACGCGGACCCAGATAGGCTCCGATTCTTTTAAGATATGCGGTAAAGGCAATTTCCATCTCCTTCTGCACCTCCCGATTTGATGCCTTGACATAGTCAAACTGTTTCTCGCCGCTTCGCCTGCGGTCGGACTCAGAGTAGGAGTAGAGTCTCTCGCGAATGTGGAACGGGAGCGAGGAAAGACGCAGCCTCACATCATAGAAAGCTGCGAAATTGTAATTCGCCCCCTCCTTAACCTGCTGATTCACAGCCTCACGGAACGCCTCCGAGCGAAAAAGCACGGCAGGACCGAAGTCAAAATCGCTACGGACAGACCCCAATGTGCAGTCGATAAGAGGATGAGGGGCGCCGTCACAGAGCGAGTCACTGTACAGCATCGGGGCCCCGGTCGCCTCGGCTATGCTCACAAAGCGTTCAAGGGCGGTTCTTCCGAATTCCAGGCTGAAGGCTGGATTAACAAGAAGGAGATACTCTTCCTCCTTGAGACCCTCAGCGATGCCGGTGAAGTTTCGCGTGCTGTAGTCTGAGGTGTATATTGTTGATATTTTTTTATTCATTACAACAGCGCCAGAAGTTTATCTCGGATTTTCGAATACTCCATCTCAAAATTCGGGGTCAGAATGTCGTGACCCATCGCCTTGTCAATTTCCTCCTGAGTCCAGAAGCGGCCTTCAATTACCTCGTCCCCGTCAGGGCGGATGTCAAACGAACCCACTGCAGCAAAGATATTTACGAGTTCATATTCACGCGTGGATTCAAAGGGATAGGTGCCGATATAGACCGGATTGAAACGGGAGAGATGAAGTTCCTCCGAGGACTCGCGAAGCAGCGCTTCAAGAAGGCTCTCGCCATAGTCCACGTGCCCGCCTACGGCTGTGTCCCACTTCCCCGGCTGGATGTCCTTTGTCATCGCGCGTTTCTGGAGATACACGCGGGCATTGCGGTCAATTATGTGAAGATGCACAACGGGATGCAGAAGACGCGAGCCGTTGTGACAGTATTTTCTTGTGGAACGGCCCACGACGAGTCCGGAGACCTCCACAACGGGAAATATCTCCGCTCCCTCAGGCACTTTTCTCTCCCCTCCGGCCTTTAGTCCGGGTATCATCGGAGCGGGTTCAACTGGATATATAAGTTCGAACATATTGTTAAAAAATCAGAGTAGAATGAAGGCTCAAATCATCTTGAGGGCATTCGTATCAAATTACAGTGTTGATGATTCTGAGTTCTTCCTCGCTGTAAAGGATAGAATCCACAATGTCCGGGCAAAAATGCGCGAGGATGATGAAAACAAGAAGGGCGACAAAGACAAGAATCAGGGCAGAGAGCAGCACAATCAGGGCTACAAGGCTGGCTGAGCCGTGAGTTTTCGGGCTCTGCGGGGCTGCTGGGGTCTCTGACGGCGTTTCTGATGGCGTCTCAACTACGGGTTCCTCAGATGGCGTTTCTACAGGCGTCTCAACTACGGGTTCCTCGGATGGCGTCTCTACAGGCGTCTCAACTACGGGTTCCTCGGATGGCGTCTCTACAGGGGCCTCCGCCGGCGTTTCTACAGGCGTTTCTACAGGCGTTTCTACAGGGGCCGGTGCAGGCTCTGAGATAATCCCGCCAAGTTCCGTCATCGCTGTGGCAAGGTCCTTCTCCGTCTCCCGATGCGTCTTGAGCGAGAGGGGCTCCAAACCGAGACCTTCCGGGTAGATATCCAGCGTCTCGTCGGCGACAAAGAAGATGTTATTCTCCTTCGTAGCCCGAAGTCTCCCAAGTCCCGGGAACACAATGACTTTCCGTGCAAAAAGCACCTCTTTCATCTCGGAGAGAAAATCTGAAACGATGCCCCTTGCAGCCTCAGTGGAAACCCCGTTAGACTTCGCATACAAGTCCACGAGAAGTGTCCCGTCGTCAGGACGGGATCTGAAATAGAGCTTGCGGTAGGGCGGATTTATCGTGTACCCTTTGTCTGTAAAAGAGGCAGGGACAATCTCAGCGACAAAACACCCCACTCCGGGCAAAGCGACCTTATCATTCTCAAGGATAAGGTCATACACCATTTTGGAAAGAAGGTCTATATCCATAGCGCGACAGCATTAAGTCCAATCCGGGGCGCAACCACTCACAAAGCGAAATTCACCAGGATTGCTAAAACCCACAAATTTACAAAATTTGCGCGGGATTTGCGAAGAACACACATAAGAAAAAAGCGCTGACTCAAAAGAATCAGCGCTTAAAAGACTTGTAGCGGGGGAAGGACTCGAACCTCCGGCCTCCGGGTTATGAGCCCGACGAGCTACCAACTGCTCTACCCCGCGATGTTGCTCCTGAAGCAGGACTTGAACCTGCGACCCTCTGATTAACAGTCAGATGCTCTAACCAACTGAGCTATTCAGGAATTTTACCCTTTTCGAGAGAGCCTCAAGGCTCATTTCCCGAACGGGATTGCAAAGGTACTACTTTTTTTTGATGCTGCAAATTTTTCTCCACTTTTTTAACAAAAAAAATCACCGGAAGCGGGATAACCTCTTCCGGTGATTTTAATATGCTATCTGCAGAGATGATTACTCAGCTTTCGGAGTGTATGCAATCACTACTCCACCCTGAGCCATCTGAGCTGTGCCTTTATATTCGCCCCTGGTGCCGGCAACAGTGATGGTAGAGCCGACAGTAGGATTGAGAGTCTTGCAGTCTGTCTTATCAAAGGTAGTCACACGATAAAGGTAAAGTTCGTTGTTATCGCTATCCTTGATTGTGATGTTGACGTTGTTATAGCTATCCTTACCAGTCAAGTTAGCTATCTTGGTAATCTCACCGGTGACAGCGTAAACGGTCTTGTCGGTCGTTGCCTTTGAAAGGAACTCAGGAATGGTAAGCGTAGCGTAGTGAGTGAATGACTCAACAACTCCGCCCTGCGCCATCTGAGGCGTTCCGTTGTAAGAACCGCGCTTTCCGAGAACTGTAACGACATCCCCGACAGCAATGCCCTTATCCTCAATGTTTCCGTCGCTTACTACGGCCCTATGAAGAAGTACGCTTGAAGTGAATGTACCGTCTGAGATGGTTATTTCAGCGTTATGATACTTTGAACTTGCATTAATTGCGGTCACTACGCCAGTCACCCTGTACTGAGTTGAGCTTTCAGCAGCAGCGAGGAACTCAGCAATTGTGGCGTCAATTATAGCGCCTTTCTGAGTGAAGCTATAAGAAGCCTTTGATGTTGAAGAAGTGAAGCTAAGTTCACCTTCGCGGTCACCGCCTTCGTTTGCAGCAACCTTAACTGCGACATAAGCTGTATCAGCAGGATTCGGCTCAATCTTGGTTGCCTTGCCCTCGTGGATTTCAACGCCTGTGATTGAAACCCAGTCCTGGTACTCATCAGGGACAGATGGCTGAACATTGCTACCCTTGTAGGAAACCTTGACAGTGAACTTGCCACCATCTTTTTCTACAGTGGCAGACTCGCTCTCGACTTTCACAAGAGATTTGGTAATCTTAAGAACAGTCACGTCAACAAGCTCGTGAGTTGAACCATAAACGGTGTAAGGTCCCTGAACCTTCACTTTGTCGCCGGCCTCAATGCCAAGCGAAGCGAACGCAGATGATTTACCATTGTTAAGAGTACCGTAGATGGTGATTTCGCCTGTACCGTCATTGAGATACCAGTTACCGTAAGTAGTGTTGTAGATGCTTACACAGGTACCCTCAACGATGACTGACTTGCCCTGGGAAACCTTACCTGCAATGATGTCGCCGCAGGTAACCACAGTAGCCTCAAGCTCGCCCTGGCGAACGACAAGGTTCTGGGTATTGGCTCCGCAAGTGATAGTAAGATTAAGCTCACGGCCTTCACCTGCTGCAGCGGAGAGGGAAAGCTTGGTCTGTCCAGCAGCTCCGACCGTGTCGGAAGGAGTTACCCAAGTGCTGGATTTTTTCCAGTAGAGAGAATCCGGGCAATTGAGTTTCCAACTCTCTGTAGCATTGATTGTTACAGTTGCCGAACCGCCCTCTGTAGAAATGGAAAGGAACGTTTTGTCGAGTTTGATATTCTCGAAAGAATCTGTTGCCACTTCCTTGGTGCAGGATGCCAATGCAAGAGCGCCGGCAAGGGCAAATGTAAGTATATTTCTAATTTTCATAATAATGGTCCGGATAAATTAGTTGAACAGATACTTGATTCCAACAGAAGCATACCAGCACTGGCCGATAGCAGTGTAAGGAACGAATGTCTGAACACCGCTCTTCACAGCTGACGGAGTTGAGAAGACAGGATAGCCCTCTGAGTCAGTCTTCTCGTAGGTAAGGATACGTCCGGAGTTGAGATCCGGGTTCATATACTTGCTTACGCCGTACCTTGAATTGAAGATGTTCATCACATTCTTGAGGTCGAAGCAGAGCTGAAGGGTGTTGGTGGTCTTGCCGATCTTCACAGTGAAGTCGTGCTTGTAGCTGAAGTCAACGCGGTGTACCCAAGGAGAGTAAACGCTGTAGCCCTCTGCATACTGACCCTGATGCTTCTTGAGGTAGCTGTCGTTATGAACGAAGTCCATAAAGCGGTCGCGGTCGCTCTCTGAAGCGAAACGGAACTCGTTGTTTGCAACCTGCTCATCTGTAGGGATGTAGATTGCGTCGTATGAGTAGCCGTCACCATTCATATCGTTTGAAAGCATATAAGAGTAGTTGTAACCGCCTCTCCAAGCTTCGTAAATAAGGCTGAAGTGGTTGCCGCACTTGTCGTGAGCGGTTGCGGATGCAACGACACGGTCAGGAGTTACGTACTGAGAGTTGTGAAGCTTAATGTTGTTAGGACCCTCTGAAGTAGGCACGTAGGTGAATGCAGACTCGGCTGCAGAACCAGGCATACCGGTAAGTTCCTTAGATGCGGTGTGAGTGTAAGCGGCCATAAGGCTGATTGCACTGATAGGGCGCATCTTCAAAGTAACGCTTGCAGAGTAACCGTAACCCTTGTTGGTGTTCTCAAGGACGAATGCCTTGGTGTTGGTGCGGAAGTCGCTAGGATAGATTGGACGGCTGTCTGCGCCATTCCACCTTGCGTAGCCGTTTACCGGAGCCATTGACCAGTCTGAGATTGTCACACCGTTCACAGTCTTGTTGAAGATTCCTTCTGCAGAGATAGAGAACGGGAATGATGTAGGGAAGTTGTAGTCAAGAGCGAGGGAAGTCTTCCAAACCTGCGGCATCTTGAACTTGGAGTCAACTGCAGAGATTGATGAAGGAACTGTGCCTTCCTCTGAAGAGATGGTTGCAGGATAGCCGATAGAAACGAGCTTATTGTAAAGAGCGTCAGTAGTTGCCTTGCCGTTGCCGTCAACAACAAGTCCGCCGGCGAACTGGCTCATATCGATCTTGCCATTGACAGCAGCGCCGCTATAGCCTTTAATCTTGGAAGTCTTGGTGCTGGCGTTAAGCTGTGCCTGATACTGAACCATACCTGAGTTGGTAGGCATATTGGTGAAGAACACAAGCGGAAGACGGCCTGAGAAAAGACCTGTACCGCCACGGAGAGTAAGGCTCTTGTCCTTGAGGATGTCCCAGTTGAAACCTACGCGAGGTGAAACAGTCACATTTGCAGTCGGCCATTTGCCTGTGTCAATGTGAGTTTCCTGGTAGTTGTGTGACTTAGGATAGTATGCAAGCTCATAGATGGCGTTGTTGGTCTTGAGGTCACCGTTGTCGAAGAAAAGACCGTCGAGACGAAGACCGTAAGTGAGTTTGAAGTTCTCAACTGGAGACCACTCGTCCTGAGCATAGATGCCGACTTTGTGGAACTGGACGCGGGCAGCAGGGTTGGTGTCGCCGTCGTAGCCGTAGGTAAGGCAGACGATCTCAGGAGCGGCGCCGTTGATGAAGTCGTCAACGCTTGAGTAGCGGTAGTAACCTGTTCCGTTTCTCATATAAGCGTTATCGGCCATCTGGTATTCGTAGCTCAGACCTCCTGTCACCTTGTGGTTACCTACATAGTATACGAGGTCATCCTTAGCGTTCACGACAGTGTTGTGAACGGCGTTGTTCCTGGTAAAGAGCTCATAACCGAGAGACATATACTGGGTGTTTGTGCCGGTACCGTCCTGGATGTCGATGAACGGGAACTCTGCAGAGTTGGTGCCGCGGACATCGTCAAGTTTTGAGAATGTAGCGAGGAACTGGTTGGAGAGGTTATCGGTAATCTTGCTGTTCAAATCAACAGATGCGGTGTGCACGATGTTGTTGATTGAATACATTGAATTAGCGAAAGACATTGAGTAGAGGGAAGTACGTCCGTAAGCGGAACGTGTACCACCGTCCATTGAAGATGAGTTAGGAGCGCTCCAGGAAGTGTTGTTCGTGTAGTTGTAACGAATTGCAAGATGATTCTTGTCGTTGATGTTCCAGTCGATGCGGGCGAGGACCTTGAGGTTGCTCTCGTCAGCAGGGAAGCTTGTGTAAGAACCCGGATCGTATCCATATTTCTCTTTTACGTGAGCCGCTACCCTTTCCATATCGGAAATAGTGGTGTAAGAGAGATATTTGTTGCTGTCTCCGACTCCGTTCTCAGATGCTCTCCATTTAACAGCGGTTGAAGGAACCTTGGAGTACTCTGCGTTCACGAAGAAGAAGAGTTTGTTCTTAACGATAGGGCCGCCGAAGGTGAAGCCGTAAGTGGTGCTGCGGTCACGGTCACGTGCGCCTGCAATCTCTACTCCGTTAACCTGGTTACCACGCATATTCTCGTTGGTGTGGTAAACGTATGCCGTTCCCTTGAAGGTGTTTGTACCAGACTTTGTGATGGCATTGACACCACCACCGATGAAGTTGGTCTGACGTACGTCGTACGGGGAGATTACCACCTGAAGTTCATCGATTGCATCGATAGAGATAGGAGAACCGCCGCCAGGGAGGTTGGATGAAAGTCCGAAGTTATTGTTGAAGTTCGCTCCGTCCACGGTGAAGTTCGCGGTACGTCCGTCAGCACCTGCGAAGCTCATTCCGTTTCCACCGTATGGAGAAAGACGGGTAACCTCTGTGATGCTGCGGCTTACGGTCGGGAGTGACTCGATCTGTTTGCCGGAGATGTTTGTTGCCGCACCTGTCTTCTCTGCAGAGAACTTTGAAGACGGAGCTGCGATTACGACGGCCTCGCCAAGCTGGAGTTTATTCTCCTTGAGGTCGACATTGAGACTGAAAGTCTCGGCAAGCTGAAGGGTGATGTCGGTGTAGGTTACTCCCTGATATCCCAGGCAGGAAACTTCCACCTCATAAGGACCGCCGGCACGCATACCGTTGATTACATAACGGCCCTGATTGTTTGTGATTGCAGCATACTGAGTACCTGACTCCGTGTGTGTTGCGATGACCGCAGCTCCGATGACAGCTTGCCCGTTCTCATCGAGGATTCGGCCATTAAGACTTGATGTCGTGACCTGCGCGTAGGCAGTCACACCCAAAAGAACCACTGCAAAAGCAGCGAGGAAACATTTGATTGTTTGTCTCATAAGGGTTTTTAATAATTAAATAAATAGTTTTGGTTTTGGAACTGAACTTGCCGTTTTTGAAGCGTCCGACCAGTTCCAACGCGCAAATATATTCCAAGATTATGGCATTAGAAAATTTTGTTTAATTTTTGCTGAAAATTGCAGTTTTATGTAAAATTTTCTTTGCAGTATCATTTTTTTGAGTACCTTTGCAACCCCAATCGAAAGAGAGGGAAAATATACTTTGAAGGCCGTCTTTCGGGACGCTTGAGAAGCGAAAATATGTGGAGAGATTTGTCTGCTTGCAACCACTCGAAAAAATGCTAAAATCGTGATGATGGTCTCACGAGACCTGACAGTGTGTTTTTTATAGCGGCTTCACATGTTTTCAAAACATCGTGAAGTTTTTTTTGTTTTATACTGGTTGCCCGCGAGGCGGCCGCACATTGAATACGCTATATGAACAACTATCTTTTTACATCCGAGTCGGTGTCCGAGGGACACCCTGACAAAGTCTCCGACCAGATTTCAGACGCCATACTCGACGAATTCCTCCGCCAGGACCCGGAGGCGAAAGTGGCCTGCGAGACATTCTGCTCGACGGGTCTTGTGATTGTGGGCGGCGAGGTCCGCTCCGACGACGCATACGTGGACATCCAGAAGGTGGTGCGCGAGACTGTGAACAGAATCGGCTACGACAAGGCGGAGTACCGCTTCGACGGCAACTCCTGCGGAGTGATGAGCACCCTTCACGAGCAGTCCGCCGACATCAACCGCGGAGTCGTGGGGCTGGGACGCAAAGTGGAGGAGGAAGCTGACGCCCAGGGCGCCGGAGACCAGGGAATGATGTTCGGCTATGCCTGCAGGGAAACCGAAGATTATATGCCGCTCCCGCTGTACCTTTCACATCTCGCGCTGAAGGTCCTCGCCGCAATCCGCAGGGAGAAAAACTCCAGGATGCCGTATCTTCGTCCTGACGCAAAATCCCAGTTCACCATCGAATATGACGGGAATACGGGTAGGCCTCTTCGCGTACACACGGTGGTGATTTCCACCCAGCACGACGAGTTCCTTCCGGACGACTATTTTATGCAGAGCAAAATCCGCAAGGATGTGGAGGAAATCCTGCTTCCGGAGCTCCTTAGTCAGCTCCCCGAAGAGACCGCGGCGCTTTTCAAGGGCGTCTATGACCCTTCCACTAACCCCGAGGGGTTCATTCTTCACGTCAACCCGACCGGAAAATTCGTAATCGGCGGCCCTCACGGAGACACCGGCCTTACGGGGCGCAAGATTATCGTTGACACCTACGGCGGAAGGGGCGCCCACGGCGGCGGAGCTTTCTCCGGAAAAGACCCTTCAAAGGTTGACCGTTCGGCCGCCTACGCCGCTCGCTACATCGCGAAGAATCTCGTTGCGGCAGGAGTTGCCGACGAGCTTCTGGTGCAGGTTTCCTACGCCATAGGAGTTGCCCGTCCGGTGAGCATTTTCGTCAACACATACGGCACGGCTGCAGTTGACCAGGCCGGAGTGCAGGGCGCAGGGCACAAGGGAGAGAAATTTAACGACGGATTCATCGCGGAGAAAATCGGAGAGCTCTTCGACCTCAGGCCTGCGAAAATCATCGAGAAGTTCGGCCTCAAGAACCCTATTTACGAGCCAACCGCAGCTTACGGCCACGTGGGAAGAAAACCGTACCGCGCCGAGGTGGAACTCATCCGCGGCGGCAAAACTGTCAAAAAGGAAGTCCAGTTCTTCGGCTGGGAGCTTCTCGACAGCGTTCCCGCCGTCAAGGAAGCTTTTAAACTTTAGTCCAGTGGATTTTGACTCCACGCCGCTCCATCCCGCGGAACCAGGTCATCTGGCGCTTTGCAAACTGATGGATGGCGATGGCAAGACGAGACCTCATTTGTTCGAAAGTGAGGTCTCCTTTTATATATAAGGTAACGAATTTATACTCCAGCCCGTAATAAATCAGGTCCTCGGCAGGGATGGGCGCGCGGGGGGCTTGATTTTTCTCGCAGCACTCTCCGGAGGCACCCCCCTCGAAGGCCTCGCCTCCCCTCTCGCCACAAGGCTCTCCCTCCAGCAGCCCCCGAACTTCTTCAACCATCCCCTCACGGAGCCGCGCATCCAGCCGCGCGTCAATCCGGCGGTTCCTCTCCTCGCGAGAAACCAGAGTGCCGATGTAATACACCGACTTCGGAAGGTAAGCGGTCCTGTTCACGGGATGAACTGCTTCATACTCAGCGATTTCAAGAGCGCGGACCAGGCGTTTGCGGGTGTCGTAGTCCGTTGTGTTGTGAAGACTTTTTAGCGAAGCGAGCCTGGAGATGAGCGCCTCGGTAGTCTGTTCCTCTGCCCAGGCGCGGAATTCCGGGTTTTCAGGCACGTCCGGCAGGGAATATCCGCAGGTTGCAGCCTCGATATAGAGACCGCTCCCTCCGCAAAGAATCGGTACCCCTCCCCTCTCGCGTATATCCCGGTAAGCCGCCTCAAAATCCCGCTGGTATTCATAGATATTGTATTTCGCCCCGGCAGGCACAATGTCCATAAGATGAGAAGGAATCTCCTCATACTCAGAAAGATCCTTTCCCGTTCCGATGTCCATCCCCCGGTAAACCTGCCTCGAGTCCGCAGAAATTATCTCCGCAATGCTTTTTCCCGCAAGAGAGTTAATCTTCCGCGCCAAGCCCACGGCATAGCGGGTCTTTCCCGAAGCGGTAGGCCCCAGCACACAAATAATGTCAATATCGCCCGCCATATACCTATTATATATATAGGCGACGTCTATTTCCTCTCCCTCAGGCAGCGGAGCCTCAGGCGGCACAGGCACAAAATTCTTTTTCATATCAAATACAAAGATAAAATATGTTTTTGTTATGACTGAATATTTTTCTACTTTTGCACTCTTCAAAAAGTTTATATGCCTAAGAAAAAGAGCAACATAGAGATTAAGAACAGGCGGGCTTCGTTTGACTTTGAGTTCATCGAGACCTACCAGGCCGGGATTGTGCTCACCGGGACGGAAATCAAGTCCATCCGGGCGGGAAAGGCATCCCTTGTAGACGCCTTCTGCTACTTCAACGCCGGGGAGCTCTATGTCAAGAATATGCACGTTGCGGACTATTGGTGGGGAAGCTGGGGAAAGCACGACCCGAGACGCGACCGCAAACTGCTTCTTACCAAAAAAGAACTCGGCAAGCTTCAGAGGGCCGTGAAGGAGAAGGGGCTCACTATCGTTGCAGTTAAGCTCTACATCGCCGACAACGGCTACGCAAAGCTTCTTATCGCTCTTGCGCGGGGTAAGAAGGAGTATGATAAGCGGCAGTCTATTAAGGAGAAAGATCTCCGCCGCGAACTTGATCGGGGATAGATTAAAGACTCCGCACGGCGCTCAAACGCCTTTGGCTCGCCTCTGAGCCTTGTATCCCATCTTTTTATTCAACCCCGGCACTTCGTTAATTCGACTCGTTAGTCGTTTCGGGGATTCCTTTTCTTAAGAGGAAATATACTGAGGCGAGGTAGCCGAGAAGAAGAGCTGTGTGGGCAAGGAGTTTCCCGAGAAGAAGCGCCCTGTCGGCGTCCCAGCCGGCTCCGGCGAAGAAGAAATGGTCACAGAGAGTTGCCGCACCGTAGAAAAGCAGCATCAGAGCGAGGGTGGAGGCGATTT
Source organism: bacterium (assembly GCA_963652025.1). Classification (GTDB taxonomy): domain Bacteria; phylum Bacteroidota; class Bacteroidia; order Bacteroidales; family UBA932; genus Cryptobacteroides. Next base: position 15,652 of record CAVJRU010000014.1, on the reverse strand, counting down.
TTCCCCAGCGGTATGGAATCGGATAGTATTTCTGGCCGAGGACCGCGCTCAAAATGAACATAACCGAATAACTTGCAAGATGCCCCAGAGCCGCCGCCCAATAGGAAATCTGCGGCATAAGACAGCAGTTCACAACCACCGTCACCACAAGTCCCGCCGAGGTAATCCAGATTGCCATATTCGTCTTTCCCGAAAGCTTGTACCACATCGACACATTGAACAGCATCCCCAGCAGCATATAGGAAAACAGCATTATCGGCACCACGCCCACTCCGCTCCGGAAGTCCCTTCCAAGAAGCAGCGAGATGATGTCGATGTAGAAAATCACACCCAGGAAAACCACTCCGCAGAATGCCGTAAAGAGCTCCATCACCCTGGCATACAGCGTCTTGCTTCCCCTGTCCTTAGCCCGTTGGAAGAAGAACGGCTCGGCCGCGAAACGGAACATCTGGATGAAAAGGTTCATAATCACGGAGAGCTTCACCGCCGCCTGGAATATGCCGAGGCTGCTCTGCCAGGCCTCCGGGTTGGTGTCGAGGAAACGGAAAAGAATGCGGTCGAGAAAGTCGTTGACAACTCCCGGGAGCGCCGCCACCATAAGCGGAAGGGAGTAGCGGAGCATATCACGAAGAAGGCGGCCGTCAAACTCGAAGTTCAACTTCAGAAGCGACGGAATGAAAAGCAGGGCGCAGACGCAGCAGCTCAGGAAAATCGAGAAAATCACATAGCTGAAGTCCGGAGTCGGGCTCACAAAGTGCAGCAGCCACACATCGCTCGGGGTAAGCGCCTGGGGAGCGACCCCAAGAGAGGCGGCCTTGCGGGCGCAGAAACTTGCGAACGGGAAGAAAAGAAGGATGTTCGCCCCGGTCTCCACAAGAATTTTTATTGTCTTGAAAATCGCAAACTTAAGAGCACGGTGCTCCTGCCTGAGTTTTGCAAAAAGGATGGCCGTGATGCTGTCCAGAGCAAGGATTCCGCCCATATAGGCTATGCAGCTTCCGTAGCCGTCGTAGCCCAGAAGGGAGGCAAGAGGGCGGGCGAAGACTATCATCAGCGCAAGGAACGCGAAACTAAGCGCGCTCACAGCGGTAAGCGCACTGGAATAGACCCGGTTGGGCTGAGCCCCCTCCTTGTTAGCGAAGCGGAAACAGCCAGTCTCCAGTCCGAGCGCCAGAACCACCTGAAGCACAGCGATATACGCCATAAACTCGGTGACCACCCCGTAGCTTGCGGTGGTAAGCAATCGAGTGTAGAACGGAACAAAAAGGAAATTTATTATCCGGGCGAGTATGGTGCTCATCCCGTAAATGGCAGTCTCCCCTGCCAGCTGTTTCAACGGATTTTTTGCCATCGCAATATAAGTTTCTGCCGTATCTTTCTATCGGCGCACGAATTAAAATTATCCCGCAACGCACGAGATCTCAATGCGGCGCAAAATTAACCAAAATTTATCAATGGAAGCGGCGCAGTCTCGGGGAAATTCGTATCTTTGTCCGGCAAAGAGCGGATTCACACTCCTAGCCACATCCCTCTGATATATTATATTTCCACGGCAAGCATACCCTTAGGTACGCAATTGATTGTCAAATATATATAGGTATGAAAAAAATAAATACTATTTTAGCATCGGCAATAATTCTGTCGCTATGCGCCATTTCCTGCGGCAACAGCCACAGCGACAAAAAAACTTCAGAAGAACAAAAAGACAGTATAACTATGATTCAGAACAGCGAACCGGAGTTTGACATCGTCACGACGGAAGGAACAATCCGCGTCAAACTCTACGAGAAAACCCCTAAGCACAGAGACAACTTCTGCAAACTCGTTGCGGAACATTACTACGACAGCCTGCTTTTCCACAGGGTCATCAACGGCTTTATGATTCAGACCGGAGACCCTTACACCCGCGATGAGAGCAAGGCGGACCTTTACGGGCAGGGCGGTCCGGACTACACAATCCCGGCAGAGTTCGTCAGCGAATACTATCACAAGAAAGGGGCTCTCGCCGCAGCCAGAAGGGGCGACATCGCCAATCCGCGCAAATCCTCCAGCGGTTCGCAGTTCTACATCGTGCAGGACGAGATGAACTGCATCCACCTCGACGGTCAGTACACCGTCTTCGGAGAAACGATTGAAGGCCTGGATGTCATCGACAAGATTGCAGCCGCCCAGACCGACCGCAGGGACCGTCCTATGCAGGACATCAGAATCATAACCATCCGTCCAGTAACCCTTGAAGCGGAACAGCCTACGGACAGCCTCGCCACAGAAAAGGCGGATAGTTTATCGACAGCAACTTCAGAAAAAACACCTTCCACCCGGAGTGAGAAATAAGTGGAGGGCGGTGCGATGAAAAAAAACATAGTCTTTTTCGATGCGGACGACACGCTCTGGGAAAATGAGGAGTATTTCCGCAATGCGGAAAAAGATTTTGCGGATCTTCTCCACCAGGAGGCTGACTTCGCCACCATACAGCAGACGCTTTGGGCCCGTCAGGAGGGGAACATCCCCATTTTCGGCTACGGCTCCAAAACCTATATGCTCGGGATGCTGGACACGGCGCTGGATGTATGCGGGGGAAAGTTGAGCGCGGAGATTTATCACGGCATCAAAAAAATCATCACCGACCTTGCCTATCACCGTTTCGACCTGATTGACGGAGTGGAGACGACGCTTGAGAAGGTGAAGGAGATGGGGTACACTCTTGCGGTGGCCACGAAGGGCGACCTCACTGAGCAGCTGTTAAAATATCGCAGAAGCGGACTTTCAAAGTTCTTTCATCACATTGAGGTTTTGGAGAACAAGGATAAGGAAAATTTTCTTGAGCTGTGCAGAAAATTCGACATTGCGCCCGAAGACCTTATTATGGTAGGGAATTCGATTAAATCGGACATAGCTCCGGTGATTGAAGCGGGCGGAAGGGCCATTTATGTTCCATATAAAACTGTATGGGTTCACGAGATTGCTCCGATGCCTTCGTCGGACAGAGTCTTCCAGGCGCAGAGCATTTCCGAGGTGCCGGAGATTCTGAAGAATTTCTAGGAATGGCGCGCGCCGGAGGCCGATTTTGAGGAAAAATTCACAATTTCTCCACAAAAGTTTCCCAAAATGCCACTTTTTAGCAAAATAATATCAGTTTTTGCAAGTTTGGCACAGTCATTGCGATGTCTATTATTCGAATAGTTTTTTCATAGGTTAAGTTTTAGGTTAGAATTGGATGGCTCCCGGTGTGAATCAGGAGCCATCTCTCGTATGCATATACGAGAGATGGCTCAGGGGTGTTCCACCCCTTCTTTTATACACCCCCCAGCCCCCTCCGTAGGGGGAGTGGCGCTACACCTGCCCTATTACACTTGCCCTCCCTTCGCAGGCTTCGCGCGTCCGCTGATGCGGACTTCCCCCCCTCGCGCAAAGAGAGAGATGGCGATACCAATGAGAGAGATGGTGATTTTCTTTTTATCGTGAGCCGGTCAATGGGAAATTCCATTTTTTCTGATTATATTTGCGGTTTGTTTTGGGATTTTCGGAAAATTAAAATTTTAAGATATGTTGGTCAACTTACTTCAGAGCATTGTAGACAGTGCTGCAGTGGTTTCAGAGGCAATCGCCGAGCCGGTTCAGCAGCAGGTCAAAATGTCTTATTTCGAACTCGCGAAGGCCGGCGGATGGCTTATGATTGTGCTTCTGCTGCTTTCGATTATCGCAGTTTACATCTTCGCCAGCAAGTGGTGGATGATTCACAAGGCCGGGAAGGTCGAGAAAAACTTTATGAACGAAATCAGGGATTACATCCACGAGGGCAAAATCAAATCAGCCCTCTCCCTGTGCAGGAAATATGACACCCCGTCCGCAAGACTCGTGGAGAAGGGTATCGAAAGAATCGGACGTCCGCTTCAGGACATCCAGACCGCTGTAGAGAATATGGGCAGCGTCGAGGTTGCAAGGCTTGAGAAAGGTCTTCCGATGCTCGCCACCATCGCCGGAGGCGCCCCGATGATCGGATTCCTCGGCACAGTGACCGGTATGATCCGCGCATTCTTCAATATGTCCACAGCAGGCAGCAACATTGACATCGCCCTGCTCGCCGGAGGTATCTACGAGGCAATGGTGACCACCGTGGGCGGTCTTGTAGTCGGCATTCTCGCCTACTTCGCCTACAACTGGCTCACCTCTCAGATTTCAAACCTCGTGTTCAAGATGGAGAGCGTGACCATTGACTTTATGGACCTTCTCAACGAACCTGCAGAGGGCGAAAAGGAATAACAATTATGGCAATAAAAAGGACAACTAAGATAGATTCAGGATTTTCGATGTCTTCAATGACGGACATCGTGTTCCTGCTTCTTATATTCTTCCTGGTCACTTCGACGCTCATAAACCCCAACGCGCTTAAGCTTCTGCTGCCTAAGAGCACAGGGCAGGTTTCGGCGAAGGCAACTGTGAGCGTGTCGATTGCCGACCACGGCGAAGGAGTCTACACCTATCACCTCAACGGTGAGAAGAGTCCGATTCCGTTCAACGAAGTGGAAGATGGTCTGATTGACCTGCTTCAGAGCGAGGAAGACCCGACTTTCTCCATCTACGCCGACGAAACGGTGCCGATTAAGGAGGTCGTTGCTGTGATGAATATCGCAAAGCGAAATCATTACAAGGTGATAATGGCTACCCAGCCGGAGTAACGGAAATTTCCGAACTCGATAATTGTAATATAAAATATGGAAGAATATAAGATAGAACGCGAAAAACAAGCTAAGCGCTCCCGTATTTCCGGAATCGGATTCACGGTGGCTCTGCACGTTGTTTTTACGCTTACTCTTGTATTCTCGGGAATGACCTACCTTGACCCTCCCCCACCTGAGAGAGAGGAAATTCTCATCGACTTCGACGATTTCGAGCCACAGGTGCAGGAAAAGCAGAAGAAGTGGAGCAACACAAGACTAAAATCCCCGGAGCCTGACAAGACCCGCCCGGACGAACTTGTGAAGATGTCGAAGGCTCAGCTGAAGGGAACTAAACAGAATTACGCCCAGGAGGCCACCGTCGGCCCTGACGGGGACGTTGAAGTGAACGAGCCGCCTCGTGAAAAGGAAATAAACAAAAGGGCGCTTTTCCACGCCGCGGAGAACCCTGAGGCAAAGGATACGCTGGCGCCGCAGACAGCCCGCACTCCGAGCGACGAGCTCGCCGTAGGACACGCTAGCGGAAACATAGAAAAGGGACGCGTCACCGGAGAGCCGAATGCAAGGCTTGAAGGCAGAAGTGTGGTAGGGTCTTTGAAGAAGCCGGGCTACAAAACCCAGCGAAGCGGAGTCGTGGTCGTGAAGATAAAAGTAAACCAGAACGGTTCGGTCGTTGAAGCCATACCGGGTGAAGCCGGGACGACAGTCGCAGACAAGACGCTTTGGAACGAGGCGAGAAAGGCGGCGATGGAGGCGAAGTTCTCCCCTACCTCAGACCTTACGAAGACGACGCAATATGGAACGATAACGTACGTATTCCGTCTCTCCGCTAATTAAGAGAACTTAAGGCTCGCAAGTGCGAGACATTGATAAGAAAAATAAATCTGCATCATTGCAGAGTAGTGTTAGAAAATATATGAAACTGGCGTGAGCCGGAAATTTTAATCACCAAAAAGCCGAAAGGCATAAAACAATGGATTACAACAAGAACGGTGGCAGCGACCACAGCAGTGAAAGCCGTAGGGAGTACGGCAGCAACGAGTCAAGACCTCACAGGTCATCAGAGAATGGCGGAAGGCGTCATTTTACAACTAGCAGAAACAGCCGTCAGGACGGAGCGGGCAGACCTGCCTACTCATCACACGGCGGTGCAGAGAAAGTAGATTTCTCTTCTTACTCATCAGAGAGAAAATCTTACGGAAACCACTCAGACGGAGAGAGGCGCAGCAATTACTCAGACCGCAAACCTTCTTTCGGAGGACGTAAATCTTACGGCGACAGGTCCAACGGAGGTTCATACGGCGAAAGGAGAGGCTCCTACTCAGACCGCTCAAACGGCGGTGAAAGGTCTTTCGGAGAAAGGAAACAGTACGGAGAGAGAAAGAACTACGGCGAAAGGAAATCATACGGCGACAGAAAGCCTTACTATAATAACGCGGAGGGAGAGAACTTCGAGAGAAGGTCAAATTCTTCTTGGAACGGCGGTGAGGACAGGCCACAGAGGCGTCCGCGCAATTCCTTCAATGGTGAAGGCGGCTCATTCGGCGGAGAGAGGAGAAACTTCGGCGACCGCAAGCCGGGCTTCAAGAAGAGCGGCAAAGGCTTCGGCGCAAAGGGCGGCTTCAAGCGTCCTAACACCCCGATGTTCCGTTCCGAGGACGAGAGCGGCATCAGCAGAATGATTGACCGTAGGAGGGAGGAAGAGAACGAGAGACTCTCCGACAACGACAACGTAACATTCCCGATGAAGGAGGATGTTCGTCTGAACAAATTCATCGCAAATTCCGGCATCTGCTCAAGAAGGGAAGCCGACAACTTCATACTTGCAGGCTGCGTTACGGTCAACGGCAACGTCGTGACCGAACTCGGAAGCAAAATCAACATCCTCAACGATGATGTCCGCTTCAACGGTGAGAGACTTCACGGCGAGGCCAAGGTTTACATCGTGATGAACAAGCCGAAAGGTTTTGTCACCACCACTTCCGACCCTCACGCCGAGAAGACCGTTATGGAACTTCTGAAAAAGTGCACTTCAAGGGTATTCCCTGTGGGCCGTCTGGACAAGAACACAACCGGAGTTCTTATGTTCACAAACGACGGTGAGATTGCTGAAAGGCTCACCCACCCGGCATACGACAAGAAGAAGATATACCAGGTTTCACTTGACCACGACCTCAGCCAGGAGGACTACGAGAAGATTCTCGCCGGCGTCACACTTTCAGACGGCGAGGTCAGCGCAGACGCTCTTGACTACATCGAGGACAACGACAAGCGCAAGGTCGGCATTGAGATTCACTCAGGAAAGAACCGCATCGTCCGCAGGATTTTCGAGTCTCTGGGCTACGACGTGAAGGCTCTTGACAGGGTTTACTTCGCCGGGCTCACCAAGAAGGGGCTCAAGAGGGGCGAATGGCGCTACCTCACTGAGGGCGAGGTGAACATCCTCAAGATGGGAGCCTATATTTAGATAGAGTAAGAAATAGCGAATTGCTTCGTTACGCGTCTTGCCCAAATCCTCACAACCCATCAGGTTGCTCCGGTATTGGGCTTCAACGCAAGCCTTGCACTTCATCTATTTTAACTCAATCTAGCAAATAATAAGGGTCACAGACTTTTATAAATGGAAGAAAAGAAAACTAACACACAACACAGGGCTGGATTTGTCAACATCATCGGTAATCCGAATGTTGGCAAATCCACTCTTATGAATGCCCTGGTGGGCGAAAAGCTCTCCATCGTGACGGCAAAGGCACAGACCACCCGCCACAGGATTATGGGTATCGTGAACGGTGAGGACTACCAGATTGTCTATTCCGACACTCCGGGCATCCTCAAGCCGAACTACCGTCTCCAGGAAAGTATGATGAACTTCGTCGAGACGGCAATCGGAGACGCCGACATAATCCTCTATGTCACCGACACAGTCGAGAAGGCCGACAAAAACGAGGAATGGGTGGAGAAGCTCCAGAGAATCGAATGTCCTATCGTGTTGGTAATCAACAAGATTGATATATCCACGCAGGAGAAGGTTATGGAGCTGATGGCCTGGTGGAAGGATAAACTTCCGAAGGCTACGATATTCCCCGCTTCGGCACAGGAAAAGTTCAATCTTGACAACATCTACGACGCGATTGTGGAAAACCTCCCTGTTGCACCGCCCTGGTACGACAAGGACGTGTTCACCGACAAGAACCTGCGCTTTTTCGCCTCGGAGATTATCCGCGAAAAGATATTCCTCAACTACTCTCAGGAAGTCCCTTACAGCTGTGAAGTTTCAGTGGAGGAGTTCAAGGAGGGCGAGGAAAGGTATGAGATTGGAGCTGTAATCTATGTGATGAGAGAGTCACAGAAAGGGATTATAATCGGAAAGGGCGGCGCTTCTCTCAAAAAGGTGGGCACAGAGGCCCGTGTGGATATGGAAGATTTCTTCCAGAAGAAGGTGTTCCTCAGGCTCTTCGTGAAAGTGGACGACGGATGGAGAGAGAGCAAGAAAGAACTTAAACGCTTCGGCTACGAGTGGTAGTCAGCACGAGGAAAAGCGGTCTGCACCGACCTTTTTCCCGCACTGACTGAGTAGGAAAGTAAATTAAAATTCAATAGGATATGAGCACAGACGAATTCGAGGAGGTAGAGGGAGAAGAAAATATCGGACAGGAAGGAACAGACTCTGAAGATGTTGAGGAGACAGTCTCCGACTCTGAAGAAATTTCTGAACTGGCCAAGCCGTCAGGCAAATTCGACAAACTTCTCGATGAGGACAGCACTCGCTTCAAACTCTCCGGGATGTTCAAGGAATGGTATCTGGACTACGCGTCCTACACCATTCTGTACCGCGCCGTGCCTCATATCGTTGACGGTCTGAAACCGGTTCAGCGAAGGGTTCTGCACGCAATGAGCAAGATTGATGACGGAGCGTACACGAAAGTGGCGAACATCATCGGTCAGGCTATGCAGTACCACCCGCACGGAGACGCTTCCATCGGAGGCGCGCTCGTTCAGCTGGGCCAGAAAGGGCTTCTTATTGACTGCCAGGGAAACTGGGGTAACATCATTACGGGTGACGCCAACGCCGCCCCGAGGTACATAGAAGCGCGCCTGAGCAAATTCGCGAAGGAAGTCGTTTTCAACCCCAAAATCACCCCGTGGATGACTTCCTACGACGGACGCAACCAGGAGCCGGTGGAGCTTCCGGTAAAATTCCCGCTCCTGCTCGCACAGGGCACGGAGGGTATTGCGGCCGGACTCGCATCGAAAATTCTTCCGCACAATTTCAACGAACTGCTCGACGCCTCTGTGGCAATCCTTGAGGACAAGCCGTTCGAACTGCTTCCGGACTTCCCTACCGGAGGTTTTGCCGACTGCTCGAAGTACAACCACGGACGCAGAGGCGGAGTGGTGAAAGTGAGGGCGAAGATTGAGAAAATCGACAAGAACACAATCTCCATCAGCGAAATACCGTACGGCAAGACTACCCACCTTCTGATTGACTCCATCCTGAAGGCGAAGGACAAGGGAAAAATCAAAATCCGCAAAATCGAGGACCTCACAACCGAAAAGGCGAACATTCTCATCCACCTTCCGAACGACGTGTCGCCGGACAAGACCATCGACGCGCTGTACGCATTCACCGACTGCGAGGTGTCCATCTCGCCGAATACCTGCGTGATTGTGGACAAGAAGCCTCAGTTCCTCGGAGTGGACGAAGTGCTCCGCTACGACACTCTCCACACCCGCGACCTTCTGGGTCAGGAGCTGCAGATCCGTCTCTCCGAACTCGAGGCGGACTGGCACTACAACTCTCTGGAGCGCATATTCTTCGAAGAAAAAGTCTACAAGATTCTCGAGAAGGACGAAGCAAAGACCTGGGAGAGCCAGCTGGAGGAAGTCTTCACGAAGATGAAGGAGTACCAGAGTATGCTCAAGAGAGAGATTGTGATGGAGGACATCCTCAAACTCGTGGAGAAGCCGGTGCGCAAGATTTCCAAGTTCGACACCAAGGCTGTGGAGGAGAAAATCAAGGGAATCGAGGACGAAATGGACGAGGTTCAGAACCATCTCGACAACCTCACCGAGTACACAATAAACTGGTTCAATTCGCTCAAAAAGAAATACGGCAAGGCTTGGCCGCGCCAGACTGAAATAACCGGATTCGAGAGCATCGCTGCGACAAAAGTCGTAAACAACAACGCGAAGCTCTACGCCAACAGAGTCGAGGGCTTCGTGGGCATCGGCCTCAAGAAGGACGAGAACACGGAGTTCGTCTGCGACTGCTCGGATATGTCCGAATTCGTTGTAATCCACAAGAACGGCCTCTACAAGGTGATGAAAGTCGGAGAAAAGGTCTATGTGGGGAAGGATTTCCTGTATGTGGGCCTATTCAACCGAGGCGACGAGAGAACCATCTACAACGTAATCTACCGCGACGGAAAGGGTCCTGTGAGCTACGCCAAGAGGTTTGCGCTCACTTCCATCACCCGCGACAAGGAGTATGACATCACCCAGGGCACGCCGGATTCGCTCATCCAGTGGCTTTCTGTCAATCCGAACGGAGAGGCAGAGACTGTGAAGGTCTATCTGAAGGCGAAACTCAAACTCAAGAAACTCATCGACGAATACGATTTCTCCACCCTCGACATCAAGGGCCGCGGGTCCAGGGGAAATGTGGTGGCGAGGAAAAACGCCGTCCAGAAAATCGCGCTCAAGTCCAAGGGCGTTTCCACCATCGGGGGCAAGGAAATCTGGTTCGACGCTGATATTCAGAAACTTAACGACGAAGGAAGGGGCCAGTTGCTCGGACAGTTCTCTTCCGGAGACCACATCCTGGCTGTGTTCAAGGACGGCACCTACTACACGACGGGCTACGACCTTAGCAGCCGCTACCAGGGAGAACTCCTTCTTCTGGAAAAGTTCATTCCTGGCAAGACCTACACAGCCCTCTACTACGACAAGGCTGCCAAGTCCTTCTATGTAAAGAGGTTCGCCTTCGAGGTGAGCGACAACAGCCCGGTAAGTTTCATCGCCGAAGGCAAGGGGTCCTACCTTGTGGAACTGAGCGAAGACCGTCATCCGCAGTTCGAAATCATTTTCGGCGGCAAGTTCGCCCACAGGGAGAGCGAGAAAGTGGATGCGGAGGAGTTCATCGCAAAGAAAGGCATCGCGGCGAAGGGAAAGAAGGTAAGTTCGATGGACGTGAAGAAAGTGCGTTTCATAGAGCCTCTGGAGAAGCCGGAGGAGGATGCGGCGCTGGAGGAGGAAGCAGCAGCACAGGCTACGTCAGAGGATGCTTCTGAGATTGAGGCTACGGACATTGAAACGGCAGGCACTTTGGCGGAAGACGACGCACCTGCATCAGCCGGAAGTTCCAAGACCTCTGAGAAGGATTCCGATGAAAGCGGCAAAGGCGACGGCGGAGCTGAGGCCCTAGACCTCAACATAGACTCAGAGCCAACGCTGTTCTAATTGTATTCAAAAGGGCATATTGCCAGAAACTGAGCTAGCAAAGGGATGATTATCAGCCTAATAGGAATGATGGGCTGCGGGAAGAGCAGCGTCGGGAGGGAACTCTCCGAGAGGCTCTGCTGCCCGTTCATCGACCTCGACTCATACATTGAGTCTCACGAGGGGCGAAGCATACCGGAGATTTTCCGAGAAAGCGGCGAGGACCATTTCCGCTCCCTCGAACTAAAAGCACTCCGGGAGGTCGTCTCAGAGTGGGATTCGTCTTCAGCGGACCTTGTTCTCGCCCTCGGCGGAGGCACGCCCACAAGGGAAGAGTGTGCAAAAATCCTTTCTGAAAAGACAATCTGCATCTTCCTGAAGGCCTCCCGTGAGACCATCCTAAGCCACCTGGAAGGCACTTCCGCCGCCTCCCGCCCGATGCTGAAAACATCCGCCGGCTCCAGCACGGTGAAGAAAGATTCCGCCGGCTCAAGCACAGTGCTAAAAAACCCCGCCAGCTCATCCCCCGACAGCGCCTGCGTAAACAACCGCCTGCTGGAAGAAAGGGTTTCCGCCCTTCTCGCCCAAAGGGAAGAAATCTACGAAAAAACCGCCCGCCACACCATCGTGACAGACGGCCTCGGCATCAGCGAGATAGCTGGGTCTATTGAAAATCATATTTTTTGGTAACTTTGCCGCGCAAAATCGAGGCAGCTGAAAATTCATACGTGGTTTGTCGGTGACTGAAAATTTGCAGCTTGGAAGAACTGTAAACTCCACCGAACTTTTAACAAATCATCGCTATGAATCAGTCCAAGAAACTGACCTTCACCATCTTATCCATTTCACTGCTCACCGTTATGGCTGGCGCGGCCATCGCACCGGCTCTGGGAGTCATACGGGAACATTTCTCCGGGTGCAGCAGCGTGCTTGTGCAGCTTATCGTCAGTATGCCGGCACTTTTTATCATCATCACCAACCTCTTTTTCGCTCCGCTCTGCCGTCTCTTCAAAACCCGTACGCTTGCCCTGATGGGACTCGTTATGTACACGGTTTTCGGCGCTGGAGCATTTTGGGCGGACAACATCTGGGTGGTGCTCACGATGAGGGCGCTTCTGGGCGTGAGCGTGGGGATGATAATGCCGCTGTCCACCGGGCTTCTGTCTTATTATTTTCCGCCGGAGGAACAGGCGGGACTGATGGGACTCTCCGCATTTATGAACCAGATGGGAGGCGTGGTCGCAACGCTTCTGAGCGGTCTTCTGTCCAACATCAGCTGGAACTATTCGTTTCTGGTCTATCTGCTTGGGGTGATTGCGGTGGTGCTCGTGGCGGCTTTCCTGCCAAATGAGCGCCTTGTCACCGGAGACGAGACTATGAAGGACTCCCCCGACTACTACGAAAGCGAGACCGGGGTCACGAAAGCCCGCAAGAAACCGGGACGTCCGGTGGCATCTCTGATGCGGTTCGCGCCGTCGGTGGTGGGAATGTACCTGCAGATGCTTCTGTTCTTCATTTTCCCGACCAACTTTGCCATCACAGCCCGGGCCAATGCCGCTCTGACCGGCAATGACATCACCCTCATTATGGTAGGTCTGGATGTGGTCGCCGCTCTCATCGGCCTTATTTTCGGCTGGATGATGAGGCATATGAGCCGGTATATGAAGTATCTCGCACCGCTGACTTTCATCTTGGGTTACGGCTGTTATGCCCTCGGCGTGTCAACTCCGCTGCTGCTTGCAGGCTCCGCCCTGGTGGGTCTTGCAAACGGAATTGGAATGCCATACCTCAACACCATCGCGAGCATCAAGGGAGGCAAGAACGCAGCCACAAGCGTAATGCCGCTGATTTCCGCTGCTCTGTACCTCGGCCAGTTCACGTCTCCGCTGATTGTAAGCCCTCTCGCCTCTCTCATCGGCACCGCGACGGCGCCCTACGTTATCGGCGTCGGTATAGGCGTGATTTATCTGATTCAGGCGTTCTGCTCAAGGAAGTACCAGGCCCTCGCCCCGGTGAAATAGGGGCACCCGCGGAAGAGGAGATATTCCGGATATTTTATTGTATTTTTGTGGGATAGAATATTTATTTTCACGAAAATATGATTGTATTTTTCAGTGGCGCGGGAATCAGCGCCGAAAGCGGCATCTCCACCTTCAGAGATAGCGACGGACTGTGGGAGAACCACGACGTTATGGAAGTTGCCTCCACCCTGGGATGGCGCAGGAATCCGGGCGTTGTGCTGGATTTCTACAACGAGCGCAGAGCGCAGCTGGAAAGCGTGCAGCCAAATGCCGCGCACCTTGCCATCGCCGCCCTGGAGAAAGAGTGCCCCGTCACCGTAATCACCCAGAACATTGACAATCTCCACGAAAGAGCAGGCAGCAAGAGGGTCATCCACCTTCACGGAGAGCTCACTAAAGTGCGCCCCGAGGACTCCTGCACGGAGGCGGACGGGTTCAGCGAGGCTAGGCTGAAGGACGTGGGATTCTCCGCCGTGGAACTCGGAGACACCGACAGCCGGGGAGTGCAGTACCGCCCGCACATCGTGTTTTTCGGAGAAGCCGTCCCCAAGATGGACGAGGCGCTTGAGGTTCTGAAGGAAGCAGATTGCCTAGTCATCGTAGGCACATCCCTCCAGGTGCAGCCAGCCGCGAGCCTGTGGAGATTCACCCCCGTAGGCTGCCCGGTAATCGTGATTGACCCGAAAGGCACCCCGATAGACGGAGAGGACGAGGTCATCTCCATCCGCGACAAGGCCTCAACGGGCGTTGTCAAAGCCATAGAAATGATAAAGGACAGGAAACTCCAGTGCAAGTAAGCCCCGCCCGCGCAAAATAAAACACAACTATTATGAAAACAGTGAAAACATATGCAGCCCTGACGCTGCTCTGCTCGATGGCAATGATAGCTACATCCTGCAGGAACTCCCAAAGTGCCACCGCCCCTGAAGAATACTCGGCACAGGTCGTAGTCCGGGACGGCGAAGTCGAAGGCATCCTCAAGGAAGAGAAAGCTACGACCTACGTTGTCAGCGTCCAGGACGACGTCGAGGTCAGCAAGGCCGGAGCGAAAGTCGAGCTCTGGAAGGCCGCAGACGGCAAAGGCTTCGTCTACCTCAAAAACTGGGGAAAGCAGAACGTCTACGAAAAGGCGGACTCCACTTCCGCGGTCGCCGGCGTGCTGGTCTACGACGAAGGCTACCTCCCGGACGCCTACCCGTGCAAGGGCTACGAAAACGGCTGGTTCGCCCTGGAACTGAACTCCAGCAAGGTCTACGCCCCCGCCTCCTCCCTGGAGTGGAGCGCCATCAATCCGTTCTAAGTGAAGTAGGCAACGCTTTCTCCGGCAAGAAAATCACAGGAGTTCATAAATTTCGCCCCGGACAGGGTAATAAACCAAGGCGTGGGTAACGTCTACTCTGGCGTTCTCAAGTGCCTTCGCATAAGCGGAAAGCTGGGCGTAGTGCGTCTTGGTGTGCGCGTCAAGGTCAACGCCCTGATAGGTCTTGTAGTCAACAAGCACGGCGTGCTTACCGCTGTCATCGGTGTAGTGCCAGAGAAGGTCTATGTCGCCGCGCAAGGTTTGTCCGCTCTCCACGGTGTACATAAACGGCAGTTCCCGTTCAATCCTGTCACCTTCTCTTTGCGGATATTTGGCCTGGAGCTGTTCGTACAGCCAGTCAGCGGAACGGATGATGGCATCAATAATATGTCCATCCAACTCTTTTCTGACGCCATAGCCGACAACAATGGCAGCGGCCACCTTGCGGTTGTGCTCATCGTCCCCCTTTTTGTACGCAGCGAATATGTCGTGAATGCAGGAGCCGATGGTCGCATAATCTTTACCCCAACCGCTCGCGTAGATGTCGGTGCCTTTCTCTGCCCACGCGTTGTGACTGCTATACCCAGCGAATGTCTCAATCTTGCTCGGCGAGAGATAACGGTCGTCATAAGATTTATGAGATTCAGGTTTGTTTATGAGGGTGTATGTTTGCTCCTCTACGGCAATAGCCGAACTGTCCGGAGATTGGATATCAATTGGCTCGCACTTATAAGCGTCCAATCCCCAGACATTACTATGATTGCATTCCTTCAAACCGATATTTGTCAACCATTTAAAGTAGTCCTTTTTGACGGGTTGCGCAGATTTCTCATTTTTCTTAACTTGGTCTTTGTCCTTTACACCGACAGAAATCAGACAGTCTTTTGCACGGGTCATCCCCACATAAAGAAGCCTCGTTTCTTCGCCTCTGGCACGTGCTTTAAGGTCATTGTAGCAAGGCAGACCGGTAATGTTTTTTTTCATAGATTCGGAAGGGTTGCGCTTACCTACGATGTTAGGGAAGAAATGCAGAAAGTACTCCTTTGCGAACGGATCCTGTGGCGTGGCCTTGTCTGTCAGCACCATTTCACGAACCTTCATAAAAGATCTCTTGATAAATTCGTCGTCATTGAGAGTATCTTTATTAAGCTCGTTCAGAATGACTACCGGCCACTCCAAGCCTTTGGAGCCGTGGTAAGTGAGGACTTTTACCG
>CAVJRU010000013.1:0-45030 GCA_963652025.1 bacterium | reverse complement strand
TAAGGCTCTCTATGATGCTGAGGTGGAGGCACTTAACTAAGTGAATCATTGAAAATAGTTCATTGAGTTAAGACGACCCATATAATTACGGTGTCGGAGGGGTGAAACTCTCCGGCACTGCTAGACAGAACAAAGTTTTTTATGAAAAAGAAATACCTTTTTATTGCATTCGTGCTTTCTCTTCCGCTGTTATTTAGCTGTAAGTCAAAGCAGGAGAACGCGGAGTCTAAGACAGAAGAATCACAGGAACAGTCTTGGCACGACCAAAGTGAAAAGTTTGATAAAATTTCCGACGATGAACTTCTGACGCTTGTTCAGAAGCAGTCCTTCTCTTACTTTTATGATTATGCCCATCCGACAAGCGGACTTGCTCGCGAACGTACTGGAAGCGGCGACACTGTTACATCCGGTGGTAGCGGTTTCGGCATTGGAGCCATTCCTGTTGCAGTCGAAAGGGGATTCATCACAAGAGAGCAGGGATATTTACACCTTAGAAAAATTGTAGATTTTCTCGCCACGGCAGACCGTTTTCATGGAGCGTGGTCACACTGGCTCAATGGTTCCACAGGAAAGGTCATCGCCTTCAGCCAGAAGGACAATGACGGTGATCTTGTCGAGACAGCATTCCTCATCCAGGGGCTTCTGATTTCGCGTGCATATTTCCTCCAGAATGCATCCGCTAGCGAAAAGAAACTCTGCGATGATATCGAGAGTCTTTACGAACAGGTGGAGTGGAGCTGGTATGAGAGAAATGACGCCCTCTATTGGCATTGGTCTCCGGACTACGGATGGGAGATGAATATGAAAATTACTGGTTGGAACGAGGGACTCATAGTCTATGTGCTTGCTGCCTCTTCTCCGACATATCCAATCAAGAAAGAAACCTATACTAAAGGTTGGGCGCGTGACGGCGAAATTAAGTGCGGTAAGACTTACTACGACGTCCTTCTGCCGCTCGGGGAAGCTAAAGGCGGACCGCTTTTCTTCTCGCATTACTCATTCCTCGGACTTGACCCTAGGAATCTTTCCGATGAATTCTGTTCGTCTTATCTTGAGCAGAACCGTGCACATTCCAAGATAAATTATCTCTACTGCGTAAACAACCCTCGCATGCAGACGGGATATTCCGAGAATTGCTGGGGTCTTACTGCAAGCGATATCCCGAACGGCTACACGGCATCTTCTCCGACAAATGACGTTGGAGTCATCGCACCTACGGCGGCAGTTTCTTCTCTTCCGTACACCCCAGATGAGTCAATGGCGGCAATAAAGTACTTCTACTACATCCTGGGGGATTCCCTTTGGGGAAAATATGGCTTCAAAGACTCGTTCAAGCCTTCGACAAAATGGTTTGCTTCGTCATATCTTGCCATAGACCAGGGACCGCAAATCATAATGATAGAGAACTATCGCACCGCTCTATGCTGGAAGCTCTTTATGAGCGATGGAAACATTCAGAATGGTCTTACCAATCTTGGCTTCAAGTTTTAATCGTCAAGGAACATTTTATAATTCCTTTTAGCCGGACCGCTGCAATTTTTTGTGGCGGTCCGTTTTTGTCAATTATTCGCATCTTTTTGTAAATGATTATGCCACAGGGGAGTTGCGGCATAGATATTGATTAACGGCATAGCCTTTTGTGGACTGACGAATTGTCTATGGCGTAATTCGTTGATTTGCAGTGACTTATATTTGGCTAAATGCGAGGGAATTTTTCCTGTCAGTCGTTCGATTCAATTCTGAACGTATCTTTTTGCATAGCCGTTTGAATATTTTAGTGTAGTAATTATAATAGTATGAACAGAATTGTTGCTTACGGGTTGGCTTTCGTCACGATGCTTTCTCTTCCTCTGGGTGCTGACGCTCAGTACAAGAAGAAGGCTGATTCAAAGAAAGCTGAAACCCCCAAGACAGAGGCCGAGCTCCTTCTCGAAAAGGCAGAATCCTCAGAGGATACTGTCGTGATTTCTCTTGAGCAGGCTCTCAAAATCGCGCTTAGCGAAAACATTGCCGTGAAGGTGGCAGATAAAGAAATCGAGAGAACCAAGTATGCGAAGAGGGGCACCTACGCTTCGCTTTTCCCGCAGATTGATGCGACTGGATCTTTCCAGAGAACCATCAAGAAACAGGTGATGTATATGGATTTTGATATGAGCAGCCTCGGCGGCGGATCTTCTTCTTCCGCAGCAGGCTCATCTTCCTCCGCATCCGGCGAAGGCTCCACATCTTCTGCTTCCTCATCAAGCAGCAGCTCTTCCTCAGGCGGACTTGAAGTCGGCCGTTGGAACACCTGGAGTGCAGGCGTTTCCGCATCAATGCCGATTATAAACGCCCAGCTTTGGAAAAGCATCAAAATCTCAGGAATGGACGTGGAACTTGCTGTGGAAAAAGCACGCTCTTCCCGTCTTGAAATGGTAAACTCCGTTAAATCAGCATATTACGCTGTCCTTCTCGCTAAGGAATCCTTTGACGTTTATAAGGAGGTCTATGAAAACGCGATGACCAACTTCGCCGAGACCGAGAAGAAATACAACGTCCAGAAGGCCAACGACCTCGATATGGCACGCGCAAAAACAAACGTTGCGAACGCCATCCCGAACGTTTATGACGCCGAAAGTTCCATCATCCTCACCCTCTGGCAGCTCAAGGCCGTTATGGGAGTTGACCTTGAAATGAACATCGATGTGGAGGGACGCCTTGAGGACTATGCGGAGTATATGACCTGCGCAGTCACAAGTTCCGACTCCATCTCCCTGGACCGCAACTCCACGATGAAACAGCTTGAAATCCAGGCAAATGAGCTCGCTCAGACCATCAAGACCCAGCAGCTCGCCTACGTTCCGACCCTCTCGCTCGCGTTCAACTACAGCTACAATGCGATGGCGAACGACTTCGATTTCAAGGAATACAAATGGACTCCATATTCTTACGCCGGCATCTCCCTTTCAATCCCTATCTTTTCGGGCGGAAAGAGGCTCAACCAGGTGCGCCAGGCAAGGAACAATTATGAGCAGATGCGCCTTCAGATGACCTCCACCGAGAGGAACCTGCGCATCGCCATCCGTCAGTCACTCAACACGATGGAAACGAATGTGAAGAGTTACGACGCGGCTCTTGATGCGGTGACTTCAGCCGAGAAGGCCTACAGCATCGCCGAGAAATCCTACGAAGTCGGCCGCGCTACTCTCACCGACCTTAACGACGCTCAGCTTGCCCTCACTCAGGCACGCCTCACCCAGTCGCAGGCCGTCTACAATTACATTGTTGCGAAAGCTCAGCTTGAACAGAACCTCGGATACGACTTTACCGAGGATGCTCAGTCCCTTTAATAAAACAGACAAAAACAAAATAAGATATGAATAAGATAGTTAGAAACATCGCATTCGTCGCTGCAGCGCTCTCTGTAATTTCCTGCGGCAACAGCGGCAAAGGCAGCAATGCAGAGTCTGCGGCATCAGCCCAGGCTGCTGAAGAAGTGGAAGTGGCTCCGCTCGTAACAGTTCAGACCGTTTCCCTGCAGGACGTGCCTCAGACTTCGGTCTACACCTCAAGCGTGGAGCCATACGCAAAGAACAACATCGCTCCTCAGTCTTCAATGAGAATCAGCAAAATCAACGTCGAAGTCGGTGATTTCGTCTATGCGGGACAGATTCTCGCCGAGATGGACCGTCTCTCCCTTCAGCAGGCTCAGCTTCAGATGAAGAACAACGAGACTGAATACAACCGCCTCAAAGGTCTTTACGATGCCGGCGGACTTTCAAAGAGCGACCTTGATGCATCTGAACTCAACTACAAGGTCAGCAAAACCAACTACGACAATCTCCTTCAGAACACAATCCTTCGCAGCCCTATCAGCGGAGTGATTTCGGCCCGCAACTACGACAAGGGCGATATGTTCACTATGGGCCAGCCGATTTACACTGTTGAGCAGATTACTCCGGTGAAACTCCTCGTGGGCATCTCCGAGAGCGACTACTCCAATGTAAAGAAAGGTAACGAGGTTTCAATCACAGTTGACGCCTTCCCTGGAAGGACCTTCACCGGCAAGATCAACAGGATTTATCCTACGATCAACGAGGCTACCCACACCTTCAATGTCGAGGTCATTGTCACCAACTCCGACAAGGTTCTCCGTCCGGGTATGTATGCCCGCGTGACCGTGCAGTTCGGCGTGAACAAGAGCGTTGTGGTTCCTGACTCGGCAGTGGTTAAGCAGACCGGTTCAGGCGAGAGGTTCATCTACGTTCTCAATGAGGACGGCACCGTAACCTACCAGAACGTTAAGCTCGGCCGCCACATCGGAGCAACTTACGAGGTGCTTTCTGGTGTTGAGGACGGCGCGCGCGTCGTGACCGTGGGACAGGTTCGTCTTCGTGACGGTGTAAAAGTGACCGTGTCCGAATAAACCGTGTCCGAATAAGAAGCGGTCTACTTCGTTACGCGTCTTGCCCAAATCCTCACAACCCCTAGGTTGCTCCGGTATTGGGCTTCGCCGCAAGCCTCGTATCCCATCTTCTTATTCGAACACTACTTATAGTGTGTTTCTTCTTAGATTTTAAACGATATTTTTAATAAGTCAATATGAGCATATATCGTAAAGCGGTCGATAATCCGGTTACCACGGCGCTGATTTTCACGGCGTTTGCCATCTTCGGCATATTCTCGCTGATGAATCTCTCCATCAACAACTACCCGGACTTTGACGCTAACACCATTATGGTGATGTCCTCCTATCAGGGCGCAAGCGCCGAGGACATTGAGACGAACCTTACCAAGGTGCTGGAAAACGCTCTCAACGGAGTCAGCGACCTTAAGCACATCACTTCTCAGTCAAAAGAGAATGTCAGCATCATAACCCTCGAGTTCGAGTATGGAATTGACATTGACGAAGCTACGAACAACGTCAGGGACAAACTGGATATGGTTAACTCCTCCCTTCCGGACGGAGCATCTGTGCCTGTAATCTTCAAGTTCAGCGCCGACGATATGCCGATCATCATCTTCTCGGCTACCGCGGACCAGAGTATCCCTGCCCTCGAGAAAATCTTGGACGATAAGGTTTCAACCCCTCTCGCAAGGGTTTCCGGAGTGGGAACGGTCTCCGTATCCGGTGCTCCGAAACGTGAAATCCAGGTTTATTGCGACCCTAACAAACTTCAGGCATACGGGCTTTCCGTCTCTACGATTTCTTCCGTAATCGCCTACGAGAACAAAAACGTCCCTTCCGGAAACATTGACATCGGATCAGATAACTACACCCTCAGAATCGAGAAAGAGTTCAACGACGCTCAGGAGCTGCTTGACGTGGTCGTAGGCTATTCCGGCGGCGAGGCAATCTACCTTCGTGACGTCGCAACGGTTAAGGATGCCCTCGAGGAGAAATCTCAGGAGGCCTACACCAACGGCGTCCAGGGTGCTCAGATCGTCATCCAGAAGCAGTCCGGTGCAAACACCGTGAATGTAATCAGGAAAGTGAAGAAGACGATGGCTCAGATTCAGAAGACTCTGCCTTCTGACATCAAGATTACCACTGTCGTCGACAGTTCCCGAAACATCATCAACTCCATCAACTCCTTGAAGGAGACCATCATAATCACCTTCCTGGTCGTAGCGCTCATCGTGTTCCTCTTCCTCGGAAGATGGAGAGCGACGTTCATCATCGTGCTCGCGATTCCGATATCGCTTCTCGCATCCATCATCTACCTCTTTGCAACTGGCAACACCCTGAACATAATCTCAATGTCAGCGCTCTCCATTGCAATCGGTATGGTCGTGGACGATGCGATTGTGGTCCTTGAGAACGTCACAACCCACATCGAGAGGGGTGAAAAACCAAAGGAGGCGGCTGTGCACGGCACCCAGGAAGTGGGTATCTCCGTCATCGCTTCCACCCTTACGATGCTTGCGGTGTTCCTTCCGCTTACTATGATTCAGGGTATGTCCGGAATTATGTTCCGTCAGCTCGGATGGATTGTCTCAATCATTATGATTGTCTCCACCACCGGCGCCCTTACCCTCGTGCCGATGATGTGCTCAAAGATGCTTCGTCTTAAGCTCACCCACGGCAAGTTCTACAACTTCTTCTTCGGCAACTTCAACAAGTTCATCGCCTGGATAACCCGCGGCTATGGTCACATAATCCATTGGTCCGTAAGGCACAAGGCCCTGGTCATCTGCACATCGCTTGTGATTTTCGTCGGTTCCATCCTTCTTTATCTCCCGAAGATGAAGACCGAGTACTTCCCGCAGTCCGACTCCGGAAGGCTCCGTGCCACCATTGAGCTTCCTGTCGGAACCGGTCAGGACGTTACCCGCGCACTTGCGGCTGAAATTTACGAGAAAGTCACCGCCGCCGCTCCTGAAATCCGAGTTTACAGCTACTCTCTCGGTCAGGCGGACTCCGACAACGCGTTCGCCTCAATGCAGAGCAACGGTACCCACATCATCTCGGTGAACATCGACTGCGGCTCTATGGAAGAGCGTGAAAGGTCATCTTCCCAGATTGCCGACGATATGAGAGCCATTCTCAACTCCTACCCTCAGATCAAGAAATTCACCGTCACTGAAGGCGGAATGGGTATGGGTGGTTCCACATCCGTGAAACTTGAGGTGTATGGATATGATTTCGAGACCACCGACAACATAGCGGCGCAGCTCGCCAACAAGATGAAGGAAGACCCGGCATTCAGCGAGGCTGTCGTAAGCCGTGACGAGTACACTCCTGAGTATCAGGTGGACTTCGACCGTACGAAGCTTGCTCTCAACGGACTCAACAGCACCACCGCAGCATCTGCCGTGAGCGCCGCCATCAAGGGTTCCGTTCAGTCCTACTACCGCGAGGACGGAGAGGAGTACAACATCAGAGTACGTTATGCTCCACAGTTCCGTACCAGCATCGAGGACATCGAGAACATCGTGGTTTACACCCCTGCGGGTGCTTCCATCAAGGTTAAGGACCTCGGAAAGGTAGTCGAGACATCTACCCCTCCTACCATCGAAAGAAAGGACCGTCAGAGACTTGTCACTGTGACCGGATATGTCGGAAGGGGATATGCCCTTTCGGACGCTGTGACAGTGGCTCAGAAGGCTATCGACAACACAGGCATTCCTTCGGAGATTTCTGTCTCCATTGCCGGAGATATTGAGGACCAGCAGGATACCTTCTCCGACCTCATCACCCTCCTCATCCTCATCGTCATCCTCGTCTATATGGTGATGGCGTCCCAGTTCGAGTCGCTGATGAGTCCGTTCGTGATTATGTTCTCCATTCCGTTCGCCCTCACCGGTGTCGCAATCGGATGTATGGTAACAAACACGGCAATCGGAGTTATGGCCCTTATCGGAGTCATCATCCTTATGGGTATTGTGGTGAAAAACGGTATCGTGCTCATTGACTACACCATCCTTCTTCAGGAGAGGGGATATGAGATTAAGGAAGCCGTGGTAACTGCCTGCAAGAGCCGTCTTCGCCCTATCCTTATGACCACCCTTACGACCGTGCTCGGTATGGTGCCTATGGCAATCGGAACGGGTGAGGGATCTGAAATGTGGCGTTCACTCGGTATCACCGTGGCCTGGGGTCTTTCAGTCTCAACTCTTGTGACCCTTGTCATCATCCCGACGCTTTACACCGCATTTGTCGAGACCGGAAACCGCCGCAGAGCCCGCAAAGCCGCAAAAGCAGCTGCAAAATTGGAGAGCAGCCGCGCATAACTTTTCCGCCGCGTCCAGGCCCCCTCCACAGAGGAGGCCCGGACGACGGATAAATTGAATATAATTATGAAGGCAATATTTATAGCATACAATCAGGCCTATAATATGGAGCTGGCCGACGTCCTTGAGGAGTCCGGCTGCAAGGGCTACACTATGTGGAACGAAATCACGGGCAGGGGCTCCGAGAGCGGAGAGCCGCACCAGGGAACCCACGCCTGGCCGACTCTGAACAACGCCATCCTTTCCGCCGTTCCGGACGAGAAGGTGGACGAGATTCTCGCCGGTCTCGATGCCAAGAACAAAGAGTACCCAGAGCTTGGACTCAGGGCCTTTGTCTGGAGTGTCGAGCGCTCTCTGTAGCGATTTGATTTTATTTTTGCAGAGACATCATTAATTCTTATATTTGTAGTCTGGTTTTTCGGCTCTGTTCGAGTCGGCATTCCAGACTATAATTGTATTTAATTGTTTAACAACCTCAAGTTTCGCAAGTGCGGAATTGAATAAAAACAGATATTATGGAAACAGTCATTACTGATGCGAATTTCTCTGAAATTCTTTCTTCCAATAGCGTGGTCCTCGTGGACTTTTGGGCAACCTGGTGCGGTCCGTGCAGGGCTCTGGGTCCGGTGATTGAGGAAATCGCAGGTGAATACGAGGGACGTGCCCTTGTGGGAAAATGCAATGTGGACGAGAACGGCGACACGGCCTCACAGTTCCGCATAATGAGCATCCCGGCTCTCCTTTTCTTTAAGGACGGAAAACTTGTGGACCGTCTTGTGGGCGCCCAGCCAAAGGCAAATATCACTGCCAAACTTGATGCTCTTTTGTAGGTTTGTGTGTCTTTCCTCGGAAATCCATCTCAAACTATTTCTGAATAAATTCTATGAATATGAAAAAGATATTTTCATTGGCTGCAGCCGCTCTTCTCTCTGTGTTTGGAGCCGTGAACGCAAGTGCGCAGATTAACTGGGGTGTGCTCGGCGGAGCTACATTCTCCTCTGCAAAACCTTCCGAGTGGAAAGTCAGCGAATGCACGCAGTACCATCTCGGCGCGACCCTCAAGGTCTCTCTTCCGCTTGGTTTTGCGGTGCAGCCTTCAGTGCTCTATCAGGTAAAGGGTACGAAAGTTAGCGAAAATACATACGGTGACCCGTTTACATACACGACCGGTTTCGTTGAGGTGCCTGTTTCAGTGCAGTGGGGACCGGACCTTCTGATTATGAGGCCTTATGTGGAGTGCGTCCCTTACGTCGGATATGCCCTTCACAATGCCTATAAGGCAGATTCTTCAACCCAGAAGAACGACTGGACCGGCATCAACCGCTGGGAATACGGCGTCGGAGTGGGAGTCGGCGTAGAGGTTTGGCATTTCCAGATTTCTGCCCGCTACAACTGGAATCTCGGAGCCCTTATGGGAAATTGGGAAAATTCAGAAGTTCTTGACAGTTTCCCTGCAAGGATGAAAAACGCTCTTGGAGACAAGAACAACTTCGGCGGAGCGACAGTTTCTCTCGCAGTGCTGTTCTAAAAAAGTTGGAATTCGAGGAAGATAAAAGACTGAGAGCTCATCAGATGGACATTTCGCAGATTAGGGAATATTTGGGTGAAGATTGGACTGAGGTCCAGTCGTTGATTGGGAAAGCGCTTGGAAGCGACATCGACCTTCTGAACTCTGTCAACTCTTCCATTATTGGCAATGCCGGAAAGCAACTTCGGCCGATGATTTCCCTTTTGGTGGCGCGTGCCTGCCTTGGTGCGGAAAATGCGGCTCCCTTGAGGGCGGCTTCCGCTTCAGATGACCGCGGGGGAGAGCGTGACTTGCTGGGTGTCGCGAGGCGATATGCTGCAGCGGCCGAGCTTCTCCACAACGCAACCCTTCTTCACGACGACGTGGCGGACGACAGCGATTTTCGCCGGGGGAAGCCGACAGTGCGCAGTCTGCTTGGCCCTTCTGCCTCAGTTCTCGTTGGGGACTTCTGGCTTGTGAAGGCAATCGAACTCATTTTGGGCGAGCAGGGGAGCGAGCGTTGCGACGAAAGGGTCGTGAGGCTGTTTTCCCGCACTCTGAGTCTTCTTGCCGAGGGGGAAATGCTTCAGCTTCAAAAGGCGCAGACCGCGGACACCACCTACGACGACTATCTTCGCATCATCTACAGCAAGACAGCCTCGCTCTTTGAAGCGGCAGCGGTGTCTTCCGCTCTTGCGGTGAATGCTCCGGAAGAGATTGTTGAGGCGGTTCGCAGCTATGCAGTCTATCTCGGATATGCCTTCCAGATTAAGGACGACATTCTGGACTACTGCGGCACGGCCTCTGTGGGAAAACCTTTGGGAGTGGACATCGCGGAGCAGAAAATCACACTTCCTCTGCTTGGGGCGATAGCAAACGCTCCCGAAAAAGAGTCTTATGTGCGCTTGCTGGTGAGGGAAGTTGTGGAAAAGCCTTCCAACCGGGACGAAGTCCTTCGCCTGGTTTCAGACCACGGGGGAATTGATTATGCGGCGAAATATCTGGATGACTTCGTGGAAAAGGCTGTGGAGTCGCTTTCGCCTCTTCCTGCGTCGAAAGATAGGGACTTTTTGGAGGCACTTGCCCGTTTTACGGCGCACCGCTCGGTTTAGGAACCTCTTAAAGGCCGGTTTAGGAGCCTCTCAATGGAAACTTTCGCGCGGTTTTTATTTAGGTGAGGCCATTTGAAATAAATTTAACGTTATGCAGTTCAAACAGATAATAGGTAACAGCGCACTCTGCTCCACTCTCATCTCGATGGCGGACAGCGGCAGGGTTCCGCACGCGGTTCTCCTCTATGAGAACGACGGTTGCGGAGCCGTTTCCATCGCCCTTGCCTTTCTGCAATACCTGAACTGTACCAATCGTACCCGGGGCGTAGACTCCTGCGGGGAGTGCCCGTCCTGCCGCCAGACATCCAAACTCATTCATCCGGACGTCCACTTCGTTTTCCCGGTGAACAAAAGTTCCCTTGTAAGCGAAGACAAGCCCACTTCGGAGTCATTCCTGCCCTATTGGAGACAACTTGTTCTGGAAAAGCCCTACTTTATGGAGGACGACCTCCAGGAGGCTCTCGGAATTGAAGGCAAGAAGGGCGAAATCGCTCTCGGAGAGGCTAAGGCAATAATCTCACAGATGTCTCTCGCCTCCGTCACCGACGGCTACAAGGCGGTGCTTTGTTATCTTCCGGAGAAAATGAACGCCACGGCGGCGAATAAGCTCCTCAAACTCGTTGAGGAACCCCCTGAGAAAACCATTTTTATCTTCGTCACGCACGCTCCTGAGAAAATGATGCAGACGGTATTTTCCCGCTGTCAGAGTATGAGGGTGCTTCCGCTTTCAAGACAGGAGACTCTTGAGGCTCGCGGGGGAAACACGGTTTCTGCAGATTCCGAGTTCTCGTCACTTTTCTTTGACCTTTTCTCAGCTGTTCTTTCACGCAATCTTCTCTCCGCCCTCGAGGCCGGAGAAGCCGCCGCCGCACTCCCTTCCCGGGAAAGGCAGAAGGCGTTTCTGGGCTACCTTTCCGAAAATGTCCGGAAGGTGTTTCTTCTTTCAAAGGGACTTGGAGAACTTGCTGAGGTGACTCAGGAGGAGAAGGAGTTCCTTCAGGGAGCGTCGAAGAGGCTCAGCGGGACCTCCTGCCTTAAAATAGAGGCGGCTCTGGACCGCACAGCCGCGCTGCTGGACCGTAATGTTAACTCGAAAATGCTGTTCTGCGACCTTGTGAACAGGATTTTTGTCTCTATAAAATAGCCTATATGGCACACAGTTTCCTTCCGCCGGCGAAGTCTTACGGCGAAGGAAACTTAATTTAAGACTTACACAATATATGGATACAAACGAATCTAAAAAATTTGACTGCTCCCGGGGGTGCACGACGCTTCGAAACAACGAAGGTGAACTCCAGTGCGAATACCGTCCGGGCTGCTGCAAGATGGAGGTCTATGACTGGCTTCCCGGAGTGGCTCAGGAGCAGTATAAGGACTACTTTGAAGTCCGTTTCAAGAATACCCGCAAAGGCATCTATCAGAATGCTTCAGGGCAGAGCATAAAGACAGGGGACTTTGTCGTGGTGGAAGCTACGACCGGTCACGACGTGGGCATTGTCACCCTCGAGGGAGCTGTGGTGGCGCGTCAGATGAAGTGCCGCAAGGTGGATCCGAGCGCGGTGCCGCCACTTAAGAAAATCTACCGCAAGGCGAAGGCCTACGACATCGAGAAATGGCAGGAAGCCATCGCCCGCGAGCAGGAGACTATGATCCGTTCAAGGCAGATTGCGGCAGAACTCGGTCTTGAGATGAAAATCGGCGACGTGGAGTTCCAGGGAGACGGCACGAAGGCCATCTTCTACTACATCGCTGACGGCAGGGTGGACTTCCGCCAGCTCATAAAGGTTTTTGCCGACGAGTTCCACATCCGTATCGAGATGAAGCAGATCGGCGCGCGTCAGGAGGCCGGGCTCATAGGGGGCCTGGGCATCTGCGGCCGCGAGCTTTGCTGTTCGAACTACATCTCCACCTTCCAGTCCATCTCCACCTCGGCCGCAAGGATTCAGGACCTGTCGCTCAACCCTCAGAAACTCGCCGGGCAGTGCGGCAAGCTCAAGTGCTGCCTCAATTACGAGACTCCGTCTTACATAGACGCCCAGTCCCGCATTCCGAAGGTTCTCAACCCTCTTGAGTTCCAGGATGGTCTTGCCTACCTTATGAAGACCGACACCCTTCGCGAAGTGATGTATTTCTCATATGACAAGACTTCGCAAGCCAATATGTTCCCGCTCTCGGCAATCGAAGTGAGGGAAATCCTGGCTATGAACCGCGCAGGCGAAAAACCTGAGTCTCTGAAGACCGAACCGGAGCCGACAGCACCTGAGTTCGTTTCCGCAGTGGGAGACGACAGCATCACCCGTTTCGATGAGGCTCGCCGCCGTAAGAAGAACAGAAACAATAGAAACCGCCGCGACCGGGGCAGAGACCGCCGCGACCGCCGGGACAACAACAATAATTCAGGCAGCAATGGGCAAGGACAAACTGAGAAAGTTTAAGGAAAACGCAACCTTCAAATGCCTCGTGCAGCCCGCCTCCGACGAGGTCCTGGACCGTACGGTGGGGGGAGGCGCACTCAAGGACCACCCTCTCAAGGGCCGTTGGAGAGAGGATTTCTTCCATAATGACAATCCGATAGTTCTCGAACTGGGCTGCGGAAAGGGTGAGTACACGATTGACCTCGCGCTCCGCAACCCCGGAATCAACTACATCGGAGTGGACATAAAGGGCGCAAGGCTCTGGAAAGGGGCGAAATACGCTGAGCAGAATCATCTTCCCAACGTGGCATTCCTTCGCACCCGAGTGGAGTTCATCCCTTCGCTTTTTGCCGCCGACGAGGTCAGCGAAGTCTGGATTACCTTCGCCGACCCTCAGATAGGAAGGGAGAAGCAGAGGCTCACCTCTCCGCGTTTTCTCTCCCGTTACCGCAGTTTCCTGCGCCCTGGGGGTATCGTGCATCTTAAAACCGACAGCGGCTATCTCCACGCATATTCCCTTGCTGCGGCTCAGCAGAATGGTCTTAAGATTCTTGCCGAGTCCACGGACATCTACGGGGCGGACCGGCAGAGGCTTCAAAGCAGCCCTCTCGCTTCGGTCTCGGGCCCTGACGCTGTGAAGGCGCTTTTCGAGGTGCAGACCCACTACGAGCAGAACTATCTCGCCCAGGGACTCCCGATTACCTACCTTGCCTTCACCATAGACCACGAGGGGGAGTACATTTCTCCGGAGTGGGACGAGGAGAATTATGAACGATGAAATATGAAGAAGAGCAATGAGCTCATCGGCCACCTGAGCTGTTTTGTGGCCTATGCGATTTTTGGCATCAATGTGGTGACCTGCAAAGACCTGACAGCAAGCCATATCTTCTCTCCCATCGCGACATTTACCCTCCGCGCTCTCGGTGCGGGGGCTCTTTTTTGGATAATATCCCTTTTTACTCCGCGGGAGAAGGTCGCAAAGCGGGACTATCCCAAAATAGTCCTCGCCTCCTTTCTCGGATTTTTCCTCACCCAGCTCACCTTCCTTGCCGCCATCCCTCAGATAACCCCGATGACAAGTTCCATCCTGAGCGCCCTCACCCCGATTTACACGATGTTCATCGCGGCAGTGGCGGTGAAGGAGCCGATAACGCTGAAAAAGGCCGGGGGAGTGGCACTGAGCTTTGTGGGAATAGTTTGTCTGGTGCTGAGCAGCTCCTCGGGGAACGCCTCCTCAGGCGCTGAGAGCAACTCAGTCTGGGGAGTGATTCTTATGATAGGAAACGGGCTGAGTTTCGCGCTGTATCTGGGCATTTTCCGCCCGCTCATCCAGAAGTACTCCGTGGTGACCTTTATGAAGTGGATTTTCCTGTTCGCTTTCCTGATGGCTCTGCCTTTCTCGGCAAAGGAACTCGTCTGCGATGTGGACTGGTCGCTGCTTAGGGGTAGCGCTGCGTTTGACCTCTTCTTCCTCATCTTCTGCGCCACCTTCATCTCCTATTTCCTCATTCCCATCGGCCAGAAAAACATCCGTCCGACTCTGGTGAGTATGTACAACTACCTCCAGCCCCTCCTCGCGATAGCCCTTAGCATCTGCATAGGAATGGACAAACTCACCCTCCCGAAGGTGGTCTCCGCCATCGCCGTCTTCACCGGTGTAATAATAGTCTCCTTCAGCAAAAAGAAAGAGTCGTAACTCCGTGAGTGCCGGAGCCGCGGCTCTTTTTCTTCCTGCGGTTGGAAAATGACCTATTTCTTGAAACTGTACTGACTTTCGCGGCCTCTTTTGCAGGGGAACCAGCCTTTTTCTACCCGCTTTTTCTGTTCGAAGACCTCGAGGATGCTCCAGAAATTGGAGAATGCGAAGACTCCGAGGGCTGTGGCCCCTATGTAGTTCTCAACGAAGAGGGAGGCTGCCGCCGAGGCGAGACCTATGATGAAAAATACCCACCAGCAGCGGGTGCCGAAATGATATTCTGCCTTTATTACAATCGGATGGAACATTCCTATCATCAGGAATGCTGCTACGCCTATTATGAGTCCTGTGAAATTCATCTGTTTTATGCCGGGCTGTTTCTGACAGTCCGGGGCTGCAAAAGTACTCCAAATACGCTTAGCTTACAAACTCATATGGTATAAATACCTAATAATTATTATCCCCCCATCTCCCAATTACCCAAAATTTGTGATTGACCCTATAGCCTTTTGCTCCGTAATTTTGCACCGCTTTTTTGAGGGAAGATTGTGTCGAGACTGATTTCTATCCAATCATTAGCATCTTCTCCAGCAGTAAATTAGGTTATGAAGCAAAAATTAGTGTTTTTATTGGTGGCGGTGACCCTTTCCGTCCTTCCTCTTTCGGCCCAGAGGCTTACAATCGGAGGATATGGCGAGGCAATGTACACCCGCAATTTCTACAGCGACGCCTGGCAGAGGTATATCACCCCTGAAAAATATGCAAATGACAAAAGTCACGGACGCTTTGACCTTCCGCACTTTGTCATCAATCTTGGGTATGATTTCGGACGGGGCTGGAGCCTCGGAACTGAAATCGAGTTCGAGCACGGAGGCACTGAGAGCGCCGTTGAACTCGAATCCGACGAAACCGGAGAGTATGAAAACGAGATAGAAAGGGGCGGCGAGGTGGCCCTTGAGCAGGCCTGGATTCAGAAAGTAATCCGCCCTGCGTTCAACATCAAGGCCGGAATGATCATCGTTCCTGTGGGCCTTACCAACAGCCACCACCTCCCGAACGAATTCTTCACCGGCTACCGTCAGGAGGGTGAGAACACCATTTTCCCTTGCACCTGGCACGAAGTCGGAGTGGAAGTCTGGGGCGTTTTCGGCAAGAATAAGGACTGGAAATATGAAGCCCTCTTCCTCCCGGGACTTGACTCGGACCGTTTCAGCACTGAGAATTTCATCCAGAACGGAGCAGGCTCCCCATACGAGTACAAACTTGCCAACGTTTATGCCGGTGCGTTCAGACTTGACAATACTTCCGTGAAGGGACTCAGAATTGGTCTTAGCGGCTACTACGGCGCAAGTTTCAGCAATTCCCTCACCAGGAACAAGAAATACGACGGCTGCAGGGGCGACGTCCTCATCGGGTCTGTTGACTTTGACTACAAAGGCTATGGAGTAGTGGCACGCGGAGTCTTTGATTATGCGCACCTTAGCAACTCGGCTGAAATCACGGCATTCAACAAGAACAGTATGTCGGCGGACTCTCCGTCTTCCCACAACTCAGTGGGCTCGGATGCCATCGTGGGAAGCATCGAGGTGGGATATGACATCCTCCACCCAATCAAGAAAGTGGACCACAAGTGCTTCGTTTTCGCCCACTACGAGTACTACGACGCTATGTTCAAGGTAGCAACAGGAGTTTCCGACTACCCTTGGGTGGGCAAGCATCGCATTGCTGCAGGCGTGAACTGGTACCCGATTGACGAGATTATCATCAAGGCTGAGTATTCCCACAGGTTCTACTGCTCGCCGTACAATAATGAGCCTTCAGTGACCCTTGGAATCGCTTTCGCGGGATTTTTTGAGACCCAGTTCCATAAGAAAAAGAGCGAATAGAAAGTTCCGCC
Organism: bacterium; assembly: GCA_963652025.1. Lineage (GTDB taxonomy): Bacteria > Bacteroidota > Bacteroidia > Bacteroidales > UBA932 > Cryptobacteroides. Next base: position 28,691 of record CAVJRU010000013.1, on the reverse strand, counting down.
TTAAAAGTGTGTTTTGAAAAGAATATCAATAAATTAAATTATAAAACAATGAAAAAAATCACAGTTATCGCTGCCGTTTCTCTGGCAGCCCTTGCAGCCGTCGGCTGCGAAAAAGCAAACACTGTTGACACTTCTGCCAAAGACGCAGAGCTTCAGAAGATCAACGAGCAGTTTGTTGACGAGGTAGTAATCCCGACTTACAACGCACTTGCAGACAACTGCATCAAACTTGAGGAAGCAATCGAGGCAATCGAGACAGCAAAGTCTGACGCTTCAGTTTCTGAGGCCTGCAAACTTTGGAAATCAGCCCGTCAGTATTGGGAGTGGAGTGAGTCCTTCCTTTTCGGAGCCGCTTCAAAATACAAGATTGACCCGCACATTGACACCTGGCCTTTGGACAAGACCCGTCTTCAGGAAATTCTTGACGACGAGAAGATTATGGCAAATCTTGATTTCTATGTTTCCAACTTCAACAACGGTCTGGTAGGCTTCCACGGCATCGAGTACATCCTTTTCCGTGATGGTAAGGACCGTAAATATGCTGACATTACCGAGTCTGAGCTTCAGTACGCTATCGCCGTCGCTTCAGACCTCGCTCTTAGCGCTTGCCGTCTTGAGGCTGCTTGGGCAGGAATGGACAACATTGACGAAGACAAGGCAGCGTTCCTTATTCTTTCTGAGGAAGAGCCTGAGGATGATTTCGGTTTCCAGATGAAAAACTGCGGAAAGGCAGGAAGTACCTGGATGTCAGTCACTGCCGGAACTGAGCAGATTCTCGAGGGCTGCAAGGACATCATCGACGAGGTCGGCACCCAGAAAATCGGTAACCCTTACACCGGAGAGGACACCAACTACATCGAGTCTCCTCACTCTTGGAACTCCATCACTGATTTCTATGACAATGTAGTGAGCATCCGCAACTCATATTTCGGCGCACTCGGTGCAACTTCTCCGGAGGCAAATTCTGTGAGCGCATACATCGCTTCAATCGACAAGGAAGCAAACGACGGTGTCGTTTCCGCTCTTGAAAAGTGCCTTAGCGCCATCGACGCTATGCCGCGTCCTTTCGTAAAGAACTACACTGACCCTAAGGTTGGCGCTGCCATCGAGGCTTGCACAGCTCTTAACGATGCGCTTGAAGTTGCCCGCCAGGCTCTTTTGAACGAATAACATCGGCGTCCTGAACTCCTTATTGATAGTGACCCCGCTAGAAATAGCGGGGAATTTGAATATAAAAAACTCATAAATATGAAAAAGAATGTGTTAGTTGTGTCTTTGGCTTTTGCCGCTCTCTGTATTGCCGGGTGCGACAAAACGGGGTCAGATACTCCGAAGCCGAAGAAGGACACTGAGGAGCTGAGCGACGAATGGTATGCCGGCGGACGTCTCGGAACTGCTTTCAACTCAAGCGCTTCCGCATACGAGCAGCCTACCCCGGTCGTAGAGAACGAGGGAATGGTGCAGGCATTCAAAAAGGGTGAGGTCCTCTTCGAGAAGGACTACAACCAGAACAAGGACGGCGCATTCCACGGCCTGGGACCTCTTATGGTTCGCCGCGGATGCATCTACTGCCATCCTAACTACAGCCACGGCCGTCGCCAGACTGAGTACCGTGCCGACCAGATTAGCAACGGTTACCTTCTTGTCATCACCGACGAGACCGACACCTATCTCAGTTCCCTCACCGGAATGCCTCAGACCCTTGCAGTGAAGCCTTTCAAGGCCCCTGTAGACGAGGAGAAAATCAAAATCGAGTGGCCTGAATATACCGACGAATGGGGTAACGCTTTCCCTGACGGAGAGACCTACAGCCTCATTTATCCGGTTGTGACCATCCCCGAGAGCGCATATTATGTCCCTCTTGAGGTCACCAAGAACAAGGTAACCACCACCGTTCCATACGAGAATGTTCGCGTAAGGCTCGAGTCCACCATCGGAGTGTATGGAGTGGGACTTTTGGACGCCATTGACGACGATGACCTGAAGGCTCAGTATGCAGCCGAGGAGAAAGCCGGCGTGCAGCTTAACCCTAACATCTTTGCAAACGGCGAGTGGGTCAAGACCTACGGCAGCACAACTCATCCTCTCCGCTACACCTACGCTCTTTCCCGCGGTCCGCTTCAGGATGCGGCCGGAGCAAACGCCATCTGGAACATTACGAACGTGACCCGCAGCGACCGCAGATATCACTATATGACTGCGACCTACGCCACCACCGCTTCCAAGGACCCGGATGTTCAGGCGGAGTTCTACAAGTATTTCCCTGAAAGAAAGTTGACCGGGGATGTTGAGAAGGATATCTATAACTACTTGATGGCCAAGGACCTTGACGCCGAGATGAGCGACGAGGACTACACCGCCTTTATGATTTGGCACCGCGGTCTTGCCGTGCCTGCCGCCCGTGACCTGGACGACGAGAGGGTTCAGAGAGGTAAGGAACTCTTCACCCAGATCGGTTGCGCCTACTGCCACCGTCCGAGCTGGACGACCGGAGAGGACAACTTCACCGACCCTAACGGCTTCTTTAAGGATGGTGACGAGAGGCTTCCGCGCTACCCGCATCAGACCATCTGGCCATACACCGATATGGTTCAGCATAAGCTCAATATGAAGAACGACATCCGCACAGGCTGGTGCAGAACCACTCCGCTTTGGGGCAGGGGACTCTCCACCGTCGTTGAGGGAGGAGTTGACCGTCTGCACGACTGCAGGGCGCGCACAGTGATCGAGGCCATTATGTGGCACGGAGACGCTCAGAGTGATGCCCGCAAGTCCGTGGAGAACTTCAGGACTCTTTCCAAAGAGGACCGCGATGCCGTAGTAAAATTCATCGACTCCATATAAAATGTTTTTTAAGAAGTTAACGCGCAGACCGGCGGCTCTTTGCCTGCATCTGGCTCTGCTTCTTGTCGTTGCCGGCGCACTTGCAACGTCCTTTTCCGCAAGGAAAGGGATGTTGCATCTTCGCGTGGGTGACCTCTCGTCGGCCTACTCTGACTCAAAATCGGGGGAGTCTCCTCTTCCTTTCAGTCTGAGGCTTGATGACTTCGCTGTGCACTATTACCCCGGAACCGAGACCCCGTCCGACTATTCGTCCCGTGTCTCCGTCATTTCCGGGAAAGGCGCCGTGGTCAAAGAGGCAACGATATCTATGAACCGCATCCTTTCCTACAAAGGCTATCGTTTTTATCAGACAAGCTACGACGAGGATTCTCTCGGCTCCACTTTTACCGTGGCCAGGGACCCTTGGGGAATAGGTCTGGTGTACTCAGGTTATGCGCTGTTTCTTCTTTCTTTTCTCATTTTCTTCTTTACCGACCGTAAATTCAAGTCTCTTTCCCGCAAGGTTACCGGCATAGCAGCCTCGCTCGCACTTTTCCTTTTTGCGGGAACTGCAAACGCTGAAGCTGCAGGAACGCCTGCAGCGAAAACTGTCCCGAAGGAAGTTGCGGAGGAATTCGGCAAACTCTATGTCTCTTATCACGGACGCGTCTGCCCGCTTCAGAGCGTTGCAAAAGACTTTAAGACAAAGCTTTACGGAATCTCTGACGTACAAGGGCTCTCCGATGAGCAGGTTCTTACGGGCTGGATGTTCTACCCTTCCTCCTGGAGGGAAGTCCCTCAAAAGCAGCGGAGAGCCAAGACAGATGCCGAGGCCCGGGAAGATGCCATCAGGGCGCTTCTTGGCGGTGACCTTCTGAAGATCTATCCTGTTGCCGACACTCTCGGACGCGTGGGCTGGTACTCCCAGAACGACCGCCTTCCTGAGTCCCTTTCCTACGAGGAGTGGCTCTTTATCCGCAAGGGGATGGATTACGTGGGCGAACTTCTCGTGAAAGGGGATTATGAGGCCGTGGAAACAACTCTCGAAAAAATCCGCAAGTTCCAGACTCAGCAGGCAGGGGACTGCCTTCCTTCGAATGCAAAACTTCAGGCAGAAAGGCTCTACAACAGTTTCCCGCCGCTCTTTCCGGTCGCTGGGATATTCCTCCTGGTGGGCCTTGTGCTGGCGATGTGGTGCATAAGCTACTTTATAAAAGGGGTGGAGATAAATGTCCGCGTAAGGCTCTCGGCACTTGTGCTGGACGCGGTTATGTGGGTTTTCCTCTCTCTTATGCTCGCTCTGCTTTGGATTGCAGGAGGTCACGTTCCGCTTTCCAACGGGGCGGAAACGATGATGGCGATTGCCTGGACCGTGCTTCTTGCGGGTCTTGCCTTCGGAAGAAAATTCAACCTTCTTCCTCCTTATGCTCTGATTGTGTCTTCGCTAGCTTTGATGGTCGCTGCTATGGGGCAGTCGAACCCGGCGGTGACCCTTCTTATGCCGGTGCTCTCCTCGCCGCTTTTGAGCATCCACGTCTCCCTTATGATGCTTTCCTACGCCATTTTGGCCCTTATAATGATAAACAGCGCATCCGCCCTCGGGGTATATGCCGTCTCAAAGGGAAAGAAAATGGATGTGGTGTCGCGCCTTGCTGACGTATCGATGCTCCGGCTCTATTTCGGAGTTTTCTTTCTTGCCGCAGGCATAATCACCGGTTCAGTGTGGGCGAATGTCTCGTGGGGATGCTACTGGAACTGGGACCCGAAGGAAACCTGGGCGCTGATTACCCTGCTTATATATGCTGTGGCTGTGCATCGTACTGATATAAAGCCGCTTCGTAATCCGGTGGTGTTCCATATTTTCCTGCTTCTTGCCTTTGTTTCTGTGCTGTTTACCTACTTCGGGGTGAACTATCTGTTGGGCGGAATGCACAGTTATGCCGGCTGACAATAGCCATCTGACGATTTAAGATGTTCACATATCCCCAAAGTTTTGTAACTTTGCCGGATTATGAAAAAAACTTTTCCATACATTTCGACTATGAAAATGGCCGACATACTTTCGGGAAACAAAATGCTTTCCGTGCTTGAAAGACTCCATTTCAGGCTCGGTTTTGGCGACGCTTCCGTGGAGGAAGTGTGCCGTACGCGCAATTTCCCGCTCCGCATATTTCTTGAGATTTCAAACGTTTTCGCCTCTCCGGACTATGAACCGGACCTGTCCACGATGGATAAGGCCGATATCGTCATAATCGCGGATTACATCAAGGCATCCCACAAATACTACGCGGAGGTTTCCGTGCCTCATCTCCACCGGCTCATCCACAAGATGCTTGAAGATGTGGGCACTTCCTATGCAGATGCGCTCAACAAATTCTTTGACGAGCTCGTGGACAAACTTAACGCCCATTTCGAGCACGAGGAGAGAATAGTAGACAGCATAACAGGAGGAAGCTATCATCCCGAATCGGAAGAGTCTCACAACCAGTTCATCGAGAAACTCGAAGACCTGAAAAACATTGTCATCAAATATCTTCCGGACTCCGGAGACAACGCCTCCCGCTACACAATGCTTGCCCATCTTCTTGCGATGGAGGAGGATATGCGAAGCCACATCAGGGTGGAGGAGAAACTCTTCAATCCTCTTGTATGCGCAGTTCTGGATTCTGTCGAGTCGGAGGATGACGCTCAGGATGACGGTTCAGAGGTCCTCTCTTTGCGTGAGAAGGAGATTCTTGCAGCTGTGGCTCACGGCAAGACCAACAAGGAGATTGCAGACGACCTGTTCATCTCCATCAACACCGTCGTCACGCACCGCAAGAACATCGCCCGCAAGACCGGCATCAATTCCATCGCCGGGCTGACTGTCTATGCAATTCTTAATCATATAGTTGAGATTGGCGAACTGTAACAAAATCGCCGAATGCGGGTCTTGTACCCGGTTCCTTGCCTGATTTTGCCTTCCCTCGCACATTTCTTCTCACCATTTATTGGTATATTTTTATTCGGTTGGGGTGAAATTTGCCCCCGCATTATCCGGAATATATACCTTTGCTGCCGTTGACTGATTACGAACAAAACAAACGACAGTTATGGATAAAAAGAAACTTCTTCGGATTATCGCCTCTGCGGTGCTTTTGGTGGGGGCGTACGTTGTGGAAAGGACTCTTGACCTTCCGGTTTGGGGGCTTCTGCTTGTTTACCTGATTCCTTATCTTATTGTAGCCTACGATGTTATCGGCGAGGCTGTGGAGGGCCTTTTTGAAGGAGAACTCTTCAACGAGGACTTCCTTATGTGTGTCGCCACCATCGGTGCGCTCTGCATCGGATTTCTCCCGGGGGCCGAGTCTCAGTTCCCTGAGGCGGTGTTCGTTATGCTCTTTTTCCAGGTGGGCGAGCTCTTTGAGGATTATGCCGAAGGACGCAGCCGCGCGAGCATCTCTTCCCTTATGGACATCCGCCCCGACACAGCTAATGTTGAAAAGGACGGAGCGGTCTGCGAGGTCGCTGCCGAGAGCGTAGAGGTCGGGACCGTCATCGTCGTGAAGCCGGGCGAAAGGATTCCTCTGGACGGAGAGATTATCGAGGGCAGCTCGAGCCTCAATACGGTGGCCCTCACCGGTGAAAGCCTTCCGAGAGATGTTGCCGAAGGGGATGACGTCATTTCCGGCTGCGTGAACCTTTCCGGTCTTCTGAAGGTCAGGACAACAAAATCTTTCGGAGAATCCACCGCTTCCAAAATCATAAATCTCGTGGAGAACGCCTCAGAGAGCAAGTCCAAGAGCGAGACCTTCATCTCCAAGTTCGCCAGGATTTATACCCCTGTGGTTGTGGGACTTGCGTTTATTCTTGCATTCATCCCGCCTCTTTGCAGCGGCGACTTCTCCTCCTCGTTCCCGGTTTGGCTCCAGAGGGCGCTCACATTCCTTGTGGTTTCCTGCCCGTGCGCCCTGGTGATTTCAGTTCCGCTGACTTTCTTCGGAGGAATAGGCGGTGCGTCGAAGAAAGGCATTCTTATCAAGGGTTCGAACTATATGGACACGCTCTCCCGTCTCGGGACAGTGGTTTTTGACAAGACCGGAACACTCACCAAGGGCAAGTTCGAGGTGAACGCAGTTCATCCTGAGGTGCTTGACGAAACGGCTCTTCTGCATCTTGCCGCCCACGTCGAAAGATTCTCCACCCATCCGATTGCAGCGGCTCTGCGTGATGCCTATCCTGATGAGAAGGACTCCTGCACGGTGGAAGAGGTTGAGGAAATCTCCGGCCACGGCATCCGGGCAAAGGTGAACGGAAAGAGTGTCTGCGTTGGAAACTCGAAGATGATGGACTCCGTCGGTGCCGCCTGGCATCCTTGCCACAAGGTCGGCACAATCATTCACGTTGCTGTGGATGGCGAATATGCAGGCCATATAGTGATTTCCGACACGGCGAAGGAGGATGCAGCTGAAGCGATTTCGGCTCTCAAGGCTCTTGGAGTGGAGAAAACCGTGATGCTTACCGGCGACCGTGAAGAAGTGGGAAAGGATGTTGCGCAGGCTCTTGGACTTAGCGAGTATCACGCTGAGCTTCTTCCTTCGGACAAAGTCACCCAGGTCGAAAGGCTCCTTTCTGAGAGGCCTCAGGGCACGACTCTGGCCTTCGTGGGAGATGGAATCAACGACGCTCCGGTGCTTGCCAGGGCGGATGTGGGAATCGCGATGGGAGGTCTCGGCTCGGACGCCGCGATTGAGGCTGCGGATGTGGTCCTGATGGATGACAAACCGTCGAAAGTCGCCCTCGCCGTCAGGATAGCGCGCGGCACACTTAAAATCGCCCGCGAAAACGTCTGGTTTGCAATCGGCGTGAAAGTGGCGGTCCTTGTCCTTGCCGCTTTCGGTCTTGCGACGATGTGGATGGCAGTTTTTGCTGATGTTGGAGTCACCGTCCTCGCAGTACTCAACGCTATGCGCACTCTGAAATTATAAAAAGGGTCGGAGCAACTTGCTCCGACTCGCTAGGAACATAACGCAGTAGACCGCTTTTTAGTCAGCCTCTTTGCAGTCATAGATATTTATGCTAAATTTGCGCCCTCATTCAAACGACTGGACGTTATTGAACTATTCGAACTATACCGACCGTTAACAGCCGGCTTTTTATTTTTATAAATTTTATAACATCATTCAATTATGCAGACAGAATGGAGAGGTTTCAAAGGTAACAGGTGGAAAACTGAGATAGACCTTCGCGATTTCATTCAGTTGAACTACACCAGCTATGAAGGTGACGAAAACTTTCTGGCAGGACCTACCAGGGCCACTGACACCTTGTGGACCAAATTGCAGGAGCTCCAAAAGGAGGAGCGCGCGAAAGGGGGAGTGCTTGATATGGAGACTGAAGTTGTCTCTTCCCTCACGTCTTACGGTGCCGCCTATATCGGCGAGGACACCAAAGAACTCGAAAAAGTCGTCGGCCTTCAGACCGACAAACCGCTCAAGCGTGCGTTTATGCCGTATGGCGGTATAAAGATGGCGGAACAGGCTTGCACAACCTACGGTTACACCCCGTCAGAGAAGATTCACGAAATTTTCACAAAGTATTGCAAAACCCACAATGACGGCGTTTTCGACGCCTACACCCCGGAAATGAAGGCTGTGCGCCACGCACACATTCTTACCGGCCTTCCTGACACCTACGGCCGTGGCCGTATCGTCGGAGACTACAGAAGGGTTGCCCTTTACGGTATTGATTTCCTTATCGAGCAGAAACAGCAGGACCTGTTGAATATGGGCGACAGGGAGATGTGCGACGAGGTGATTCGTCTTCGCGAAGAGGTCGCTATGCAGATCAAGGCTCTCAAGGGCCTCAAGGAAATGGCCGCAATCTACGGATTCGACATCTCACGTCCGGCTTCCAATGCCCGTGAAGCTTTCCAGTGGCTGTATTTCGGCTATCTTGGAGCAGTGAAGACTCAGAACGGAGCCGCTATGTCAGTGGGCCGCGTGTCAACATTCCTTGACATCTACATCGAAAGGGACCTCCGCGAGGGAACTCTTACCGAGGAAGAGGCACAGGAGCTTGTGGACCACATCGTTATGAAATTCCGTATGGTGAAATTCGCCCGCATCCCGTCTTATAACCAGCTTTTCTCAGGCGACCCGGTTTGGGCAACCCTCGAGGTGGGCGGTATCGGACAGAACGGACGCTCAATGGTGACTAAGAACGACTACCGTTTCCTTCACACCCTTGAGAATATGGGCCCTTCGCCAGAGCCGAACCTCACCGTTCTCTATTCACCGAGACTTCCTGAGAACTTCAAGCGCTACGCCGCTACAATCTCAGTGAAAACCAGCAGTATACAGTATGAGAATGACGATGTTATGCGTCCTGTATGGGGAGATGACTACAGCATCTGCTGCTGCGTATCCGCCACACAGACAGGTAAGGAGATGCAGTTCTTCGGCGCCCGCGCAAATCTCGCGAAATGCCTTCTCTACGCAATCAACGGCGGTGTGGATGCGAAGACCCGCGAGCAGACAGGCCCCGGATTCCGTCCTATCACCGGTGACGTTCTCACCTACGATGAGTTCGCTCCGCGCTTCGACGTTATGCTTGACTGGCTTGCAGGCATCTATGTCAAGACCTTGAACCTTATCCACTATATGCACGACAAGTATTTCTATGAGGCTGCCGAGATGGCTCTCATCGACACTGACGTGCGCCGTACATTCGCTACCGGTATCGCAGGATTCAGCCACGTGGTGGATTCCATTTCTGCAATCAAATATGCAGACAAGGTAACCATCGTGCGTGACGAGTCCGGTTTCCCTGTGGATTTCAAAGTCGATGGCGACTTCCCGCGTTACGGAAATGACGATGACAGGGCTGACGAGATTGCCGTATGGCTTCTGAAGACCTTTATGTCAAAGATTCGCAAATACCACACGTACCGTAATTCCGAGCCTACCACAAGTATCCTCACCATTACCTCAAATGTGGTTTATGGCAAATACACCGGAAATATGCCGGACGGCAGACGTGACGGCACTCCGCTTTCTCCGGGAGCCAATCCAAGCTACGGAGCGGAGCAGAACGGTCTTCTTGCATCGCTGAACTCAGTAGCGAAACTCCCTTACGAGTATGCTCTTGACGGCATTTCCAACACTCAGACCATAAATCCTGAAGCGCTGGGCCACAGCGACGAAGAGAGAGCAAAGACTCTTGTCAGCGTTATGGACGGCTATTTTGGCCAGGGAGCGCACCATCTCAACGTGAACGTTTTCGGCGTGGACAAACTCAAAGACGCTATGGAGCATCCTGAGAAGCCGGAGTATGCCAACTTCACCATTCGCGTGAGCGGCTACGCCGTCAAGTTCATCGACCTTACCCGCGAGCAGCAGCTGGACGTTATTGCGCGTAATGCTCACGAGCGTCTGTAGGGGATGACACTAGGCAATGTTCATTCTATAGAAAGTTTCGGTTCTGTGGACGGACCTGGAGTCAGATTTCTGGTCTTTCTCCAGGGATGTCCGATGCGTTGTCTCTACTGCCATAACCCGGATTCGTGGAAGATGGGTGCCGGGACCCTGATGAGTGCGGACGAAATTCTTGACCGGGCCGAGCGCTACCGCTCGTACTGGGGCGAGGACGGAGGAATTACCGTAAGCGGGGGAGAGGCACTCGTGCAGATAGATTTCCTTCTGGAACTTTTCTCTAAGGCTCACGAGCGCGGCATAAATACCTGTCTGGACACATCTGCTCAGCCCTTTACAAGGAAAGAGCCGTGGATGGGCAAGTTCAGCCGTCTTATGGACGTTACTGATACGGTGCTGCTTGACATAAAGCATATAGATGACGCCGAGCATCGCCGGCTCACTCTCCACTCCAACAGCAATATCCTTGACTGTGCGCGCTATTTGTCAGAGAGGCATATCCCGGTGTGGATTCGTCACGTTCTCGTACCGGGAATTACCGATGACGACAAATATCTTGAGCGTTTGGCGGAATTTCTGTCCACGCTTCATAACGTCAAAAGGGTGGAAGTGCTTCCGTATCATACGCTTGGCACGTTCAAATATCAGAAGTTGGGCATTGAATATCCCCTTGCGGATGTTCGCCCTCCGGCGTCCGACAGAGTGGAAAATGCCAGAAGAATACTCGAAAAGTCTATTTCAAAGTAATGTTGAGGAAATTCCCCGAAGAGCGGAATTTCCTCTTTTTTTCGATGGATGTTCCATTTTGTGAGCGGACGTGTTCTGTGAGGATAACTTCCAACTCTCCTTTAGTGGTGCGGGACACCGTGATGTCAAAGTCGCTGCCGAAGGCGTGGATGTGCCGAAGGCTCATTGAACTCCAGCCCTGAGGCAGAGCGGGGCGCATAGAAAAAGAGTGAAGTCCTGTAGGTCTAAGGCCGAAAAGTCCTTCCGTTATGATTCTGCAATATAGTCCGCTTTCTGCTGAAAGATGCCTCTGAGAACCTTCTGGCCAGGCTTCAACAGCATACGGGACGTGTTCTCCCCTTAGGCGTCTGGAAGAATAGTCTTCAAGAAGCGCGAGAGCCTTGTCTGTCTCGCCGCTGTAAAAGATTCCACGCAGGGCGTAGAGCGTGGACCTGTCCCAGAATGTGGAACTTCCCTGCTCCGTAAGACAACCGTTCTCACTCATAAGCTCCGGCCCTGAAAGCGCAGCCACAGTGCCCCCAGCGCGGTTTTCAATCCCCGCGATAAGCGGCATACATATCCAGGACCGCAGAAGGGTGTTGCCTTTGTAATATCGATATGTATCATATCCGGAAACTTTCGCCCCGAAATAACTCTCAATCGCAGAAGCCATCTTCCCGGCTCTCATCTTGTAATCCTTCGTGAGTGAACTCTTGACGCCGATTTCGCGACCCAGGCAGGCTGCGGACAGAAGGGCGTCGTAGTAAAGAGTGGATGTGCAGAGATTGGCGTCCCCGGACTCGAACCGGTTCTCCAGTTCATCCGTGTCTGAAGCGACCACTCCCTCGGCGTTTATCTGCCTCCTGCAGTATTCCAGACACCATTCTATGAGCGGCCAAAGCTCTTTTGCCGCCGATGCGTCTCCCAGGGCGAGAGCATATCTTGAGGCCCCGTAGGCCACCATAGCGGCATCTCCTCTGTCTCCCTTGCCGTTCCAGATGTCTTCGCCTTCGGCTATGATGGAACTTGGAAGCGGAGCGAAGTCATCGTTCATAAACCTCGCGAAATGTCGGAAGGCATTCATCGCAGACCCGTTTCCCTTTTCGTAGCCGAGGAACGGGAAGAAGGGGTTTATATATTCTGCCTGGTCGTTTGCCCAGATGGCTGCATAGTAGCTTTCTCCGCCGGGCCCGTGCATCAGCCCTCCCTTTGTTCGGAAAATGCTCTCCGAAGCGCGCAGTTTTGCGAATCTGAACATTTCGTTCAGCAGGATGTCGGGGGTTTCCAGAATAAGTTTGGAGTTAAGGTCCGAGAGAAGATTCATTCTCGCCTCAAACTCTTTCTCAACATCCGGCGAAAGGGGACTCTCGGCTTTGACTGTATGTCTTACCGGAGCGCTTCCAGCAAGAAGAGCCGAAGTTACCTCGCCTCCTTTTCTATATGCCTGATACACAACGCTAAAACCCCTGCTTTCTCCTGGAGAGAGACTCCCGGTCCAGCTCTCGTCTATCTCGGTCCTGACAAGATATGTCCCGTCAACTCCGGCGCTCTCCTCTGTCGCCGAGGTTTGGGAGTATTCGGGGATTGTGAGAAGCAGACTCTTTTTACCTACGTTTTTGATTGTAAATCTCTCGTAAACAGCAGGAAGTGTGGTAGATGGGAAAACGGTGCGGGTCATCTGTATGAGATCCTTTCCCTTTTTCCCCTGAGGATCTACTCCAATGCTGGGGCCGCTCGTAGACCATAGGCTCGTCTCTTCGACCATCCCGTTGATGCGTACGCTGTCAACTCTTTCCCCCACAAGGGTCCGCCCGTTTACGGAAAGAAGCGAAGGAATGTCTGTCGCAACGCGAAACATAAGCGACGCGTGCGTATTGTTCGGAACTGTTCGCAGCATCGGGAAAACCAATGACTTCTCACTGTGGAATCTTCGCGACTCGTCCACTCCCCATCTCAGAACGCACGAAACGCTCTCTCCGCTCATCTCAATGTGGTCCTCGTGCGGAAGTCCTTCAGAGGCATCCCAGAGAATTCCCCGTCCGCCTTTTTCAATAGTCCATCTGGGCATCTCCTTCGTGTCCTGAGCCTGTGACAAATAGGTGTTGAGGCCAAGGACCGTGAGACCTGTAATAAGAATGTATTTATAAAGTTTCATATGTTTTCTTAACTTCGCAGGCGCCGGGCCCGATGGGTGTTAGTTTCTGAAAAAGAAGGGGTTAGGCTTATCCACCACTTCAAGCGCGGAGTCATTGTTGACCCTTTCGCATTCGTGGATGCTGATTGTGGCGTCTTTCTTCCACGATGAGAAATCGTTCCCGAGAATTTCCACTTCGCCGCAATACTGAACGTCTATGACTGAAAGTTCCGGGAACAGGGGAGAGTAGGACTGCGTGTCCAGGAAAGTGTTGTTCTTGATGCTCAGGGACTTGACGCTAAGGGCATAAACCACCTGGGCGTCAAAAGTGGAGATTGTATTGTTTTCGAAAACTATTCTGTCGTGATAGAAAAAGTCGTTGCCCCTCTTCTCGGAAGGAATTATCGGGTCTATCTGAAGAATTGCCTGAGGGTTACTTCCTCCGATTGCAAGGTCGGTGAAGGTGTTGCCTCGGATGACGACGTTGCGGGTGCGTCCGGACTCGAACCAGTAGTTGGCGTCGCCGCAGATGCGGATGCCGGCCATCTGGGAGGCGAAATCGCAGTTCTCAATCAAAACGTCCCCCGGGGTGGAGATAAGGAAGCTGCGGGCGCGGTTGTGCCTAACTGAGCAGCCGCGGATGATGACAGAGGCTCCGCGGGTGGTGTTCTCCACGGCGTAACGGTGTGGGTCTGAAGCGATTGCAGTAAGGTCTCCTTCCACGCTCATAACATATTTCTGCCGGTCACTCTTGTCGATTTCCGTAAGTTTTAATTCCCCCGCAGGCCTGAGACTTGTCTTGTCCACCAGTCGGAGTACATCTCCCGCGTCGGCGAAATGGTTCCCTTCCTGCTGGAAGTGACCGAAGGTGGCGGTGAAGGTGTTTGCCGTCAGAACGCTGTCCACTTTCATATATACCCCGTGAATGTTGGTGGCGTCATCCAGCATACTCTCGAACTGGCAATTCTCCAAAAGCACCTTTCCTTTGCAGTCCACGAAGTGGGTCGCGTCAGCGGAAGAAGTTATCATACGCGGGTTGCCCTCGTGCTGGGTGGTGGAGAAGCCTTTGACGCTGATGTTTTCGCAGTACTCGGAAAGGAGCGCCATAGCTCCGCTGCGATAGACGTGTATGTTGTTGATTTTTATGTTCTTACTTGACAGAAGGGCAATTCCGGGGTAGGACCTGTTGAACTTGGTCGGTCCCTTGTCGTCCCAGATGCTTCCCACCGGGGGAACTTCCTTTGCCTTGAGGCCTGTGAATTCCACGACGCCCTCGCTGACCTCGCGGGCGGTCATCTGGCCTTTTTTGTAGCGGTGAGTGTATTTTTTGTGGTCAAAAACGGGGCGGCGGGTCGCGGGGTCGAAAAGTATGCTTTCGCCCATAGGGTACTCCCAGTCATAGCCCCCGAAGTAAAGCAGGCCGTCCGCGATGCGGTATTTCTGGTCCGGGAGGACTCGAAGCGTAAAACTGCTATTCTCGGGGTCGCTTGACAGGACCTCTCCCTCGAAGGTCCAGGGGTAGTCGTAATCGATTGAAAGTGAGTTGATTTCTACATCTTCGGATTCTTTTACCGCGAATGGCACTATTCCTCCGTGAAACATAAATTCCGCCCCGCAACCTTCCACCTTCACATCTTTCATCCCCTTCAGAAGAAAGGCCACTTTGCGTTCTCCGCTGCAGTTGTTAGAGAGGGAAAGAAACTCCTCGGAGGCTTCTTCGGGGTAAAAATTATAGACCCCCTTGTCGAATTTAAGGCAAACCTTGCCGCCCGGGTGAGATTCGAGAATTTCGCGTACAATCGGGCTGTAATCCTTAACGGAGTCATCGAAGCGGATGTGCTCCGTCTGAGAGCATCCTTCTGCCAAAATGAGGACCGAAAGGATCATCCCCAGAGTCGTAAATACCTTATTCATATTGTGTTGTCAGTTATTAGCCGTGAAAGTTGCCTCCTCTGCAGTGAAAATCAGAGTATGAGTGACGTTCAATTTCTGCGGATAAGAAATACAAATATAAGAAAAGAGGATGACTTTTTGGTCACCCTCTTTTGTTCAACTAAAGCATCTTGCAAAGTGCGGCAATCGCCTTTTCGCCCTTATGCCGGGCCGAAAAAAAATTTCTGCGGCAATCCGCCTTTTAGCCAATTCTTACTCAGCGGAGATAGCGCCCTGCGGACATACATCAGCGCAAGTCCCGCAATCAATGCAAGCGTCTGGATCAATCTTGAAAATGTCACCCTCGGAAATTGCTCCGACCGGGCATTCTGAAATGCAAGTACCGCAAGCAACGCAGTCCTGTGAAATTTTGTGTGCCATAATTTTTTATGAGTTTTATAATCGTTTTTTCGTAAAATTGCCCGCCTCGGGCAAATCACAGTGTCACTCCCTCTGCAAATCTCCCAAAAGAGACCGAGCGAATAACCCTGCAAATTTATAAACACTTTCGGTTTTCGCAAAATTATACCGTATCTTTGTCCCCGATTTTTTGAATTAGAGGTATGAAAAAATATATGACAGGTTTGGCGCTCGCTCTCGTCCTTGTGGGGACATCGGGACTCGGAGCCGCTGCGCAGGTTAAACTCACATCCAACATAGAGATAGACTCGGACACCCACGACTTCGGTGACCTCGTGCTTGGAAGCGGCCCGGTGAGCTGCACCTTCACCGTCCGCAACATCGGCAAGCAGCCGGTTGCAATCTACAGCGTAGTCACTTCCTGCGGATGCACCGACGTAGATTGGACCAAACAACCCCTGAAACCCGGACAAACCGGCACCATATCGGCAACTTACAGCAATAATGAGGCTCCGCTACCCTTCGACAAGAACCTCACGGCCTATTTCTCTGATTCTCAGAAACCTGTAATTCTCCACCTTCGCGGAGTCTGCCACGAGAAGCAGCTCACCCCCAGGGAAATATACACCCACACCTTCGGCCCCCTGGGATTCCGCACTCTGGACATCAAATCCGGAAACATCCTTCAGGGCGAGTGCCGCAGCGACAGCTTCACCGTGGCGAACCTTGGGGCTGAGCCGATAAAGGTGGGATTCACCGATGTAAGCGAAGGGCTTGACATAAAAATCGAACCGGAAACTATCCCGGCATATTCCGAAGGCAGGATAAGTTACACCGTACGCACTTGCCGCAAACGCTGGGGAAAGAACTGGTACTATGCGACTCCAACTGTAAACGGGGAAAGCGCCTATTCTCTTGCCGGGCTTCCATCTGGGGTGAAGGCCGGAAAAGTGCGCATCTACGCATTTACAACCGATAATTTTACTTCTTTACAGGAGAATGAAAAGGCCAATGGACCGAGACCGGTTTTCAAAACCAGCACCTTCTCGTTCGGAAAGGTGAAAGCCGGTAAGACCATTGATGCGGAGTTTACGTTCACCAACGAGGGCAAGCGTGCCTTCTGCGTCTATAAGTGCGACTCCGATGCCCCGAAATACTCCCACGGGACAATTCCTTGCACGGAACCTGGCGAAAGCACGACTATCCGTTTCCATCTTGATACCTCAATGCTACCGAAAGGGGAGACGCTGGTGATAGTGACCCTCACGACTAATTCTCCGCTTCGACCGGTCATTAACCTCTTTGTCTCCGGCTTCCTGGAGTAGTCAGGGGGGCTCTGTCCAATGGCGGATTCCTCATCCCATAAGATCGTGATCTTCCCTTTTTAATTAACACGCATATGCTTTTACACACAATATTGGACGTGCTTCGCAACAGTGTTCTCATCACCGGACTCGTTGTGGTTATGATGATGATGATTGAAGCCCTCAACATCGAATCTCACGGAAGGTTTTTCTCCCGGCTCAAACGAAGCCGTCCGGGTCAGGTCCTTTTCGGTGCCACCCTGGGGCTTATCCCCGGATGTATCGGCGGATTTGCTACGGTGTCGCTCTACACCCACGGTCTGTTCAGCTTCGGGGCGCTTGTGGCGATGATGATTGCCTCCTCCGGCGACGAGGCGTTCGTGATGCTGGCTATGTTCCCGGATAAGGCTCTTATCCTTTTCGGGGTGCTCTTTGTCCTTGCGATTGTTGTCGGGCTTGCGACTGATTTTTTCTCCGACAGAATCCGCAGGAAGAGGGGGGAGAAAGCACTGCCTTTGGAGGAAACCTGCTGCAAAGAGGGATTTACGCTTCACGAGGGCGACGTTCATCCGCACGAAGCTCACGACCATAAGGCAGCGGAACGCCACTGGGGGTGGAAGAGGACTGTAATAGCTTTGGGGCTTGCCGCATTCATCGCGGCGCTCGGCCTGGGCTATCTTGAACACGACCACGAGGGCCATTCCCACGGCGAGGGGGTTGAGGCTACTGCGGGCCATCACCACGATGGGACCCTTTGCGAAGAGCCCGCCTGCCATCACCACGATGGGGCCCTTTGCGAAAACTCCGCCTGCCACCACCACGAGGTGGCCCCTTGCGAAGACCCCGCCTGCCCCCACCACGATACTCACTCCCACGAATCCCATTCTGAAACCGTACACGCCCACCACGGCCTTGAGATAGACCTTCTGAGCGAAAGCTGGATGAACGTCCTTTTCGCCATTCTGAGCCTGGGAATGCTTGGCGTAATACTTTTTGCTCCTGACCACTTCGTAGAGGAGCACCTCTGGCACCACGTCATCTGCAAACACCTCCCGACAATCTTTCTCTGGACATTCGGCATCCTCGCCGCCCTTGCTGTTCTGATGCACTTTGTGGACATCAGCGCCTGGGTGAGCGGCAACACCGCCCTGATGATACTCCTCGCGACCCTCATCGGTATAATCCCCGAATCAGGCCCGCACCTTATTTTCGTCACCCTTTACGCCAGCGGTCTTGTCCCGTTCCCTGTGCTTCTTGCAAGCAGCATCTCGCAGGACGGACACGCCTCCATTCCGCTTCTTGCCGAAAGCAAGAGGGGGTTCCTCAGGGCTAAAGTCATCAACTGCGCGGTCGCTCTTGCCTGTGGCTACGCGGCGATGCTCTTTATGTAGAAACTGAGTCCGCGTTTCTATTGAAAGCCCCGGGTCCCGAGCAATTTCCTTTTGCTTTAATCGTCTGAATTTAGTAAATTTGCACGTTTTTCGACGATTTACTTATTATGGCCCAGACGACTCAAACTCCCGTAACAAACGACTACAACGACGACAGCATCAAAACCCTTGAAGATGTCGTGCACATCCGCAAGCGTCCCGGTATGTATATCGGACGTCTCGGAGACGGCAGCAATCAGGGCGACGGAATTTATGTCCTGTTGAAGGAGGTTGTCGACAACTGTATCGACGAGTTCGCGATGGGCTACGGTAAGACCATCCGCATTGACATCCGGGAAGAGGACGGCTGCGTCAGCGTCAGAGACTTCGGACGAGGCATTCCGCTCGGCAAACTGACCCTTGCGGTGAGCAAGCTTAACACCGGCGCGAAATATGACACCAAGGTTTTCCAGAAGTCAGTCGGTCTGAACGGTGTGGGTACCAAGGCTGTGAACGCCCTTTCTTCAAGTTTCCATATCGAATCCTATCGCGAAGGCCAGATGGCCTCGGCAACCTTTGAAAGGGGAAAACTCCTTGAGGAGGTCGCTGAAAGCACGAAAACACCCACAAAGGAGAAGAACGGAACCCTCGTGCGGTTCATTCCGGACGTGGATATGTTCGGACGGTTCCATTTCAATATGGAATTCGTCGAAAAGATGATAAAGAACTACTGCTACCTCAACAAGGGCCTCACGATAAAGCTCAACGGGACTGACTATAACTCCAAGAACGGCCTTCTGGACATCGTGACGGACAACCTCTCCGAGGAGCCGCTCTATCCGCCGATTCATCTTGAGGGAGACGATATCGAAGTCGTGCTCACCCACGGCAACGCCTACGGAGAGAACATCGCCTCATTCGTGAACGGTCAGAACACCCGTGACGGCGGAACCCACCTCGCAGCCTTCAGAGAGGCTGTGGCGAAGACGCTCAAGGAGTTCTTCAAGAAGGACTACGCTCCGGAGGACATCCGTCAGGGCATAATCGGAGCCGTAAGCATCCGCATCCAAGAGCCTAATTTCGAGGGACAGACCAAGACCAAACTCGGCTCCACATACACCTGGGAGCAGGAAGTTCTGGACGAGAACGGAAACCCGAAAAAGGGTGAGAACGGAGCAACCGTCATAGACCGCGGCCCTACAATCAGGGCTTTCGTAAATGATTTCATAAAGAATCAGCTCGACAACTACCTCCACATCCATAAGGACATCGTCCCTGTTCTCCAGGCAAAAATCATTGCTTCCGAGACTGAACGCAAGGAGATTTCCGGCATACAGAAGAAGACCCGCGAACGCAACAAGAAAACCAACGTCTACAACCGCAAGCTTCGCGACTGCAAGCTTCATCTGGGCGACAAAATAACCGAGCAGAACAAGGAACTCCTTGACCTTACGAGCATATTCATCACGGAGGGAGACTCCGCGAGCGGAACCATCACAAAGGCCCGTGACGCGCAGACCCAGGCAGTGTTCAGCCTTCGCGGAAAGCCAATCAACTGCTACAAGGAAAGCCGCAAGAAAGTGGCTGAAAACGAGGAACTTAATCTTCTTCTTAACGCCCTCGGAGTGGAAGATGACGTGGCGAATCTCCGCTACAACCGCATTGTCGTTGCGACCGATGCCGATGATGACGGAATGCACATCAGAATGCTTGTGCTCACCTTCTTTATGAAATACTACCCTGAGCTCATTCGCAACGGGCACGTATTCATCCTTCAGACCCCTCTTTTCCGTGTGCGCAACAAGAAGGAGTCGGTCTATTGCTATGACTCCGTTGAGAAGGAAAAGGCGATCAAGAAGCTCAAGACCGGCGTCGAGATCACACGATTCAAAGGACTCGGAGAGATTTCATCCGACGAGTTCAAGGATTTCATAGGCGAGGGAATGAGGCTTGACCCTGTGAGCATAAGCGACGAGGAGTCCATCGCAGAGATTATGGAGTTCTATATGGGGGACAACACCATAGAAAGGCAGAACTTTATCAGGGGGAATCTGCGAAGCGAAACCGATCTGGAAGACATTGATATTTAAGAGTCTTTTTGGTCTATATTGCTTTTCTCATCAGTCGAGTACCTCCAGTACACTCCTTCTTCGAAAAACAATCTATCCTCAAAAATCCTGCTTAAATCGGTTTTTACTGTTTACTTGAATTAAAATTGACTACTTACTATGGGACAGAAATTTTGCAAATTCGCGCTCAAGGCGCTCGGATGGACCGCGGACAGCGGCCCGGTGCCGGAGGATAAATGTGTAATCCTGGGCGTTCCGCACACCACTATATGGGATTTTCTAATATCCTATCTCTACTATACCTCTGTGGGCGGTAAAGCCTATTGTATGGTTAAAAAAGAGATGTTCTGGGGCCCTGTGGGCTGGGTTCTGAGGAAACTCGGCTGTGTCCCGGTGGACAGGTCGAACGGCGCCGCAGTGGTTCTGAGCATTGTTCACGCGATGAACAGCCAACCTGTTATGCACATCGCCCTCGCCCCGGAGGGCACCCGCAAGCCGGTAAAGAGATGGAAAACCGGTTTCCACAAAATAGCGAAAGAGGTCGGCTGCCCGGTCTACCTTGGCTATTTCGACTGGGGCACCAAACACATCGGAAGGGGAGAGAAGTTTGAACTTTCAGACGATGCCCGCGCCGATATGGACCGCATCCAGCAGATTTACGAAGGGATGCATCTTCAGGGCCGCAACAAGGAGAATTACATAACCCATTAGCGGTCTGCGCATAAAGGTCTCATACAGAAATCCAACTTTCGCAAAATTCGTGATAGTTGGATTTTCTTTTAAAAGTTAATTAATAGTTGCAATTTTGATTTTCTAAAAAAGGTTAATTAATAGTTGCAATTTAGATTTTCTAAAAAAAGTTAAGTGATAGTTACAATTTGGATTCATAAAATACATTTGGTACGCTGTTTGATTAAATCATAAAACAGATTTAGTTAAACATTATATAATACCTTAATATTTAGGCTCACGTCCCTGTGACAGGAACGTGAGTTTTTTTTGTGAAAAAAAGTCACGTAGAATGACTATATTTGCAAGTTTTAATAGAATTTGCAATTTTTTTGCGACACACACAAAAAAGAACAGATATGGACAGAGCAGAAATTGAAAAGACGATAAAGACTTTTCTTGTGGATGAACTCGAAGTAGACGAGGAGAAAGTAACCCCTGAAGCATCCCTGAAGGATGATCTTGGCATTGACAGCCTTGAAGTTGTGGATGTAGTAGTGCTTGTCGAGGAGAATTTCGGCCTTAGAATGAAACCGGAGGATTTCAAAACCCTCAAGACCTACGGCGAGTTTTGCGACTTTATCCAGAAGAATCTGTAGGGATTTTTTCGGCAGCTTGCATCCCACGCGACTTTTAAGACGAACTTCTGCATCGGACAATGGCTCATCTTGAACACACGAACTGGAAAGGCACAACCGGCGGCACTCCCTGGATGCAGCGCTGTCTGATTGTGTGGCTGAGGCATTTCAGTCTCCGCTCCCTGTATGTGGTGATGGCTCTGGTGATTCCCTGGTACATCCTTTTCAATGCGGAGCACCGTCGCGCCATCTGGCGCTACTTCCACCTCCACCAGGGCTATCCTCCTCTTAAGGCCGCGCGCTACACCGTCCGGGACTACTACCGCTTCGGGCAGGTCATCCTGGACCGTTTTGCAGTCTATGCCGGGGTGAAGTTCGACTTTGTGCAGGACGGTATAGAGGAATTTCGCGCTTGTTGCAATGCCAAGCAGGGAGTTCTGCTTCTTTGCTCCCACATCGGTAACCTCGAAATCTCCGGCTACTCTTTTTCTGCCGGAGACCACAGGGTTAATTCCGTTGTTTTTGCGGGTGAAACGAAGACCGTGCAGGAGAACCGCGCCAAGTCATTTTCTGGCAACAACATCCGGATGATTCCGGTCCGTGAGGATATGTCGCACATTTTTGCAGTGAATTCAGCCCTTGCTGACGGTGAGATTGTGACGATTCACGCAGACCGCCTTTTCGGTTCGGGACAAGGCCTGCAGGCAGATTTTCTCGGTGCTCCGGCTCTTTTCCCGCGCGGCCCGTTCACGCTTGCGGTCCAAAGGGATGTTCCGTCCTTCGCGATGTTTGCGCTTAAAACAGGATATAAATCCTATAGGGTTATATTCAAAAGGTTACAAATGCCTTCCGCCGAAGGGATGTCTTCAAAGGAACGCGAAAGGGTGCTACTCGGAGAATATGTCTCGGCGCTTGAGGGCGTGCTGAAGGAGTACCCGGAGCAGTGGTTCAACTTTTTTGAGTTTTGGAAAAAGCAGGGGGCTTAG
This sequence comes from bacterium, assembly GCA_963652025.1. Classification (GTDB taxonomy): domain Bacteria; phylum Bacteroidota; class Bacteroidia; order Bacteroidales; family UBA932; genus Cryptobacteroides. The sequence continues at coordinate 6,268 of CAVJRU010000013.1, read as the reverse complement.
GGAGAGTTCTTCCTTAGGAATATGGAGTACAGAGGGTAAGTCAGATACTAGCGAGACTATAAATGGAATATAGAGATATAGATATACGGGAATTGCTCCCACAGAGGCCGCCTATGCTGATGGTGGACGCTCTGGTGGAGTATTCCGAGGGGTACGGAGTGACGGAACTGCTTGTGGGGGAGGACTGCATTTTTGTGCAAGACGGCGAGCTCACTTCAGAGGGGATAATTGAAAATGTGGCGCAGACTTGTGCCGCCCGCATCGGCTACTACGACCATTATATTCTCCAAGTGCCGGTAAAAATAGGGTATATCGGTGCCATTCGCGGCTTTGAGGTGTTTCGCGCTCCTAAAGTGGGGACGCTTCTTCGGACCAGCACCACGGTGCAGAGCGAATTTTTCGGAATTTCGCTCGTGAGGGCGGAAGTGCGGGATGCCGCTTCCGGGGAACTTTTGGCCTCGGGAGATATGAAAATCGCCATAAAGCAGGACGAATAGAAAATGTGTGGAACGGATTTTAAACCCTTCGAAAGCAAAACTGAAAAATGAAAGAAAATCGCGGAAACATATCCTTTCAGGTGGTGGGAGATAGCATCGTTTCACCGCTTGGAATCGGTACGGAGGATAATCTGGAGGCTGTTCTCGCACTAAGCCGTGGCGAAGCCGTCAGGACTCCATACGCTCTTTGTGGGGATAGTTTTTCTGATGCCGTGGCGTCTAACTCAGGCTCTGTGCAACTGCATAAGGACACTTTTGGCCTACCGGAACCATTTGTCGCTTCGCTTTTTGACCATCAGGCTCTTGAGGCAGTCTTTCAGAAGGAAGAAATCCCCTCGGAGGCGGAAGGTTACACTTTTTTTGAGCGGATTTCCATTCTTTCGGCAAAACTCGCAATAACATCGTCCGGCATAGACCCCTCTTCTCCTGACACAGTTTTCGTCCTTTCTTCCACAAAGGGCAACATCTGGACAACCATAGGGGCGTCGGCAGCGAAAATAGCCGCCTATTTCCATAATACAGTCACTCCTGTTGCCATCTCAAACGCTTGCATATCAGGAGTTTGCGCTGAAATCGAAGCGCTGAGGCTTCTTCGAAGCGGAGAGGCCCGCACGGCAGTCGTAGTCGGAGCGGACACGCAGAGCAAATTCATAGTTTCCGGCTTTCAGTCCTTCAAGGCTTTTTCTCCGGAGCCCTGCAGACCTTTCGACAGGGATAGAAAGGGGTTGAACATAGGTGAAGCTGCCTCAACGGTGATTCTCCAACGAAAGGATGACCTTTCCTGCGGCTCTGAGGCATCGGAAGGTAAGTCCTCCAAGCTTTGCCGCGAAGACGCTGTCTGGGAAATTGTCGACGGGTGCATCCGCAACGATGCCAACCACATTTCCGGCCCGTCGCGCACCGGGGAGGGGAGTTTTCTCGCTCTTGAGTACCTTTTGGAGAGGGGAGCCGTCAGGGCGGATGAACTTGCCCTCGTGAATGTTCACGGCACTGCCACAGCCTATAACGACGAGATGGAGTCCATTGCGCTTTCCCGCGCCGGTCTCTCGGATGTTCCGATAAACTCCTTGAAAGGATTTTTCGGCCACACGATGGGTGCTGCCGGAGTGCTTGAAACCGTGCTCACGATGCACGCCACTCAGCGTGGACTTCTTCTTCCGACCCGCGGGTTTGAAAATCTCGGGGTGTCCTGCCCGGTGAACGTCAGCGCGTCTGCTCGTAAGACGGACAAGCGCTCATTTGTGAAACTTATTTCCGGCTTCGGCGGGTGCAACGCAGCTGTGGCCTTCCGGATGAGCGGCGGCGCCGCCACCACAACACAGAAGGAAGTAGATATTGACCTTGAAACTCTCGGAACGATAGACATAACTGCGGACTCCATTACCGTTTGCGGCAAAAAACTCAACCTCCGGGGGAACGGGCGCGAACTGATAAACGAGGCATTCCGCTCGCTTGGATTGGACTATGTGAAGTTTTTCAAGATGGACCCGCTCGCAAAACTGGGATTTGTGGCTTCTGAACTTCTTCTTGGGGAGGTTGAGCCTGGTGAAAGGCCGGTTCCGAGAAAGGACAGGGGAGTGATTCTGTGCAACCGCACCGCCTCCCTGTGCAATGACCTTCGTTACGAAAGGACCATCTCGGACCCTCAGAACTGGTTCCCTTCTCCGGCATTGTTTGTCTACACCCTTCCGAACATTTCCTGCGGCGAGATTGCCATCCGGAACAAGTGGTATGGCGAGACGATGTTCTTTATCTCCGAGGAGTATGACGAGGAGGCGTTCCGGAAGACCGTTCAGAGGGAATTTATGGACTCCGGACTTAATTCCGCCCTCTGCGGATGGCTTGAATGCCCGGATGAAGAGGAGTTTGAGGCTCATCTTTCCCTTGTCCGAAGAAGGAACGCCTGAGAGAGAATCGGGAAGATGTAAATTACGGTATATTAGGCATTTGCGAAAGCCTCGCAAGCACAAAACATAAAGTGGAATAATTGAATATTTAATAGATATGGAAGAAGCATTTGTGAATGAACTCAAGCAGCAGATTATAGATGCGCTTAACTTGGACGGTATGACTCCTGCGGACATCGACAGCGATGCACCGCTTTTTGACAAGGGCCTTGGACTCGACTCAATCGATGCGCTCGAACTCATTGTCCTTTTGGAGAAGCAGTACGGCATCCGTCTCGCAAGCCCGGCAGAGGGCAAGGATGTGTTCAAGTCAGTGAACGTTATGGCTGACTACATCCTCTCTCACCGTACGAAGTAGAAGAGATGGACGGGCGCAGAGGATAAAGACATCAAAAGGAACCACCAAAATTTCTTCGAAATTTCGGTCCCCCACGCGTGCGTGGACCAACGCCTTTTGATTGCCTTTATCCATCTCCTTTTTTCCCGTCCATCTCCAATAGTCTATTATACATTATGAACATCGTAATAACAGGAAGCGGAGTCGTGTCGGCAATAGGTGTCGGCAAAGGGGAAACTCTCAGTAACCTTCTCGCTCGCAGAACAGGCATCGGAAAGGTTCGTTACCTCTCTACCTCCCGCACGGACCTTCCGGTGGGGGAAGTAAAGATGAGCGACTCCCAGATGAGGAATCGTCTGGGCATTCCTGACTCTGCACCCATAACCCGTACAGCCCTGCTCGGCATTCTCGCTATCCGGGAAGCCCTTGAGGAGGCCGGACTTGGGGAGGCTGCGGGAGAAAAGTTTCCGCTTATCAGTGGAACCACAGTCGGCGGAATGGAGAAAACCGAGCAGTACTACTCAGACTTTCTCTCCTCCGACCTCCACTCCGAATACATCCCCCTGCAGGGATGCGGCGCCACAACTGCTCTGATGGCAGATTATTTCGACTGTTTTAACGACATCCAGACCCCTTCGACCGCCTGTTCCTCAGCCGCGAACGCCATAATGCGTGCAGCCGATATGATCCTTTCCGGACAGACATCCACGGCAGTTGCCGGCGGAAGCGAATGCCTGTCGGTTTTCCACCTAAACGGCTTCAACTCCCTGATGATTCTGGACAGCGAGCAGTGCCGCCCCTTCGACAAGACCCGCCGGGGGTTGAACCTTGGCGAAGGTGCCGGTTTCCTTGTCCTTGAAAGCGAGGAGCACGCAATAAAGCGAGGAGCGAAAATTCTCGCCCGCCTCTCCGGCTACGCCAACAGCTGCGACGCCTTCCACCAGACTGCCTCATCTCCGAATGGCGAAGGAGCCTGTCTGTCAATGACTAAGGCTCTCGCAATGGCGGGGCTTCAGCCAGGTGACATCGACTACATCAACGCCCACGGCACTGGCACCCCGAACAACGATGCCAGCGAATCTGCCGCCATCCTCCGAGTATTTGGAGATGGCGTGAAATTCTCCTCCACGAAGTCCTTTACCGGACACACGACAAGTGCCTCAGGGTCAATCGAGGCGGTCTTCTGCCTTCTTGCGATGAGGGAGAACTTCATCCCTGTCAGTCTCGGCTGGACAGAATCGGGAGACGACACGCTAAAGCCATATATGGGTGATGGGACTCTCACATTGAAAAACGTCCTTTGCAATTCCTTCGGCTTCGGAGGAAACGACTCTTCGCTCATTTTCTCCAAATAAGGGCACGCGATATGGAAAATAAACGCATATACATAGGAACGACAGCTCTGATTTCCGCTCAACCGCCCCTCAGCGACGCCTGGATGGACTCTCCGGTCCTTCCCGAAGGGGAAAAACTCCCGACGCTTGAGGCGGACTACTCCGCTTTTGTCTCCCCGATGGAGGGAAGGCGTATGGGACGGCTCAGCAAAAGGGCTCTGGCCACTTCTCTCACTGTGCTAAGAAGCGTTGGGGTTGAAAATCCCGACGCCATAATAACCGGCACAGCCCTCGGAAGCGTAAAGGATATGGAAACTGTGATGGGTGCGCTCCAGGGCTGTGATGACGCCACGGCGACCGTGAGTCCCACGGCTTTTATGCAGTCAACGCACAACACCGTGAGCTCTCTTGTTGCCATCAAGACCCACACCCACTCCTACAACTGCACCTGGTCGCAGGAAGCCCTCTCTTTTGAGGCTGCCCTCTGTGACGCATTCACCCAGCTGCGTCTTGGCCGCATAGGAAATGCCCTTGTGGGCGCGTTCGATGAGCTTAGCGACAATGTCTATGCGATGCAGCGGCGCGGCGCCTTTTTCGGTGATGGCTGCAGGGCGGGAGAAGTCGCATCTTCAGTCTTTTTGAAGACGGCGAAGGAAAGCGAAGCTGTGGAGCTTCTTTTCTGCAAGACATTCTATTGCAAGAGTGGGGAGTCGCTCGGGGAAACTTTCTCAGAAGAACTTTCAGCCCTTTTGGAAAAAAGCGGCATAGCCCTCTCTGACCTGGACCTTGTCCTTGAAGGCAGAAACGGAAACGCCGAAAACGATAAAGTATACGACGACATCTTGAATAGTCTTCTGGGCGATACTCCTTGTGGAGAGTGGAAAAATCTCTGGGGAGAAGGCTTCTGCTCTTCCGCTGCGGGATTTTGTGCAGCTGAGGCAGTTCTTCGTCGTGGATTCGCCCCTGAGAGCCTTTTCCCAGCACGGGGAAAATTCACAGACGCGGCTTTCGAAAACCGGACTTTGGGGGAGGAAGGTAGTTTCCTTATGTCAAAGACTCCCCGTAAGGTCTTGATAGTAAATCATTTCGGAGGATATCACTTCAGCCTGGTCCTCCTTGGAAAATAAATAATTTCGGAACGGTTGTTATGCTAAGACTTTTGATATTATCGGTTATTCAGTCTGTCTTTCTTTGCGGAGGGCAGGTGCTTCTGAAACTTGCTATGGCGAAGATGGGAGAATTCTCCTGGACAGGGAAATTCTTTCTTGCCCAGCTCACCAACTGGTGGTTTCTCGGTTGCGGCATCTCTTTCGCTGTCGCCACAGTTCTCTGGCTCTACATCCTGAAAAATTACCCCTTCGGCGTCGCCTATCCGCTGAGCAGTATGACCTATCTTCTCGGTCTTGTGGCAGCCCTGTTGGTTTTCCACGAGCCGGTTTCCGCTTCACAATGGGTGGGCGTGCTGCTTATAATGGCCGGTTGTGTGCTGATTGCCAAGTAATTGAGAGAAAGAATCATAGAATTATGAAACTGTTCAAAAAGTATATATTGACGGCAGCATCCGTGATGTCAATCCTTATGCTCCAGGCCTTTTCCGCGCTTTCTCTTGGAGCGCAGCCCGCATCCCTAAGCTTTGACTTCACTCAGGTGAAATCCTCCCAGATGCTGAGCGAACCTGTCACGACACGGGGCAGGATGGCATATCTTAGTCCTGACAAAATCCGCTGGGAATACACCTCTCCCTACGAGAGCCTTTTCATAATGAACGGAGATAGAATCCTGACCCGCAATTCTTCCGGAGAAAAGGAGTCGAAAGCGAAGAACGGAAGCGTCTATACGAGGATTTCCCGCCTTATGACCTCCCTTTTGGCCTCAGACTCTGGGCGAGTCGAGGGCTTTGAAAGCGCGAGAGAGGACTGCGGCGCGTTCATCCGTCTTCGGCTCGTCCCTGTGGACTCCTCGACAAAACGACTCTTCCGCGAAGTCGAGGTGAGAATAGACAAAAAGCTTGGAGTCGCCACCAGGGTGGAAATCGAGGAAAAAAACGGAGACCATACCACCATCGTCTGCAGCAATGTGAAAGTTGACCCCGCGCTTGACAGTGCTCTGTTTGAGTTTTAAGAATATGTTTGAAGGAAATTTATATATTGTTGAAAATAAAGAGGTTGGCTTTGACGGGGGAGCGATTTATAC
>CAVJRU010000012.1:0-45142 GCA_963652025.1 bacterium | reverse complement strand
GTAAGGAATATGGGGCGGATATGATGTACACCGAGTTCATCTCCTCGGACGGGCTCATCCGTGACGCAAAAAAATCCCTGGAGAAACTCAAGACATACGACTTCGAGTCTCCGGTGGGGATTCAGATCTACGGAAGCATACCCGAGGCGATGGTGGATGCGGCGGTGATGGCGGACAAGGCCACGGAACTTGTGGAAACCCACGGGGCGGATGTAATTGACATCAATTTCGGCTGCCCGGTGAGCAAAATCGCACGCCGAGGAGCCGGGAGCGGAATGATGAGGGAGCCGGACAAGATGGTGGACATAACCCGGAGGGTCGTTGAGGCTGTGAGAAAGCCGGTCACCGTGAAAACCCGCCTGGGCTGGGACGAAGACTCGAAAATCATCGTAGAGCTCGCCGAAAGGCTGCAGGACGCCGGCATCCGGGCCCTCACAATCCACGGACGCACGCGCTGCCAGATGTACAAGGGGGAGGCCGACTGGACTCTCATCGGAGAGGTCAAGCGCAATCCCCGTATGCACATCCCAATCATCGGAAACGGGGACATCAAGACTCCTGAGGATGCCCGCAACGCATTTGACCGTTACGGAGTGGACGGGATTATGATCGGAAGGGCCACTTTCGGGCATCCGTGGATATTCCGTGAAATCAAGCACTATCTCCGCACAGGGGAGCTTCTCCCGCCGATGAGCGTGGAGGAAAGGGTCGCCCTGGCAAAGCGGCATCTTGCCAAATCGATAGAGATTAAAGGCGAACACGTCGGGGTCATCGAGATGCGCCGGCACCTCTCCTGCTACTTCAAGGGGCTTCCGGATTTCAAGGAAACCCGCCTGAAACTCGTCACCCTCTACGACACAAACGAACTCTACAGAACTCTGGATTACGTGGGAGAAAAGTGGGGTTCGTGGGCGCCTGAAGCCTCAAGCGTATATGAAAATAATCCTTCGGAGACCACGGAATTGTAAAAAAACGGCTTTGTAGAGCCGCCCCGAAGAGAAAAACTGTGCCCGGAATGGAAAAGAATAGAGTAAGAAAGATTATATTTGCAAGTTAAAACATCCCCGGGGACTGCTATGCTCGATAAAATTCTTCTTTTTCCATATTACCTCACCCTCAAGGCGAGGCATCTTTTCTACGACACAGGTCTTCGCAAAGTTCACAAAAGCCCGATGCCCTCAATCGGTATCGGAAACATCACGGTGGGCGGCACGGGAAAGACCCCTCACACGGAGATGATCGTGCGGATGCTGCTTCGAAGCGACAAGTGGGGCGGAAAGAGCGTAGCGGTGCTGTCAAGAGGATACAAACGCCATCTGAAGGGTTTCCAGATTGTCCGGAGCGAAGGCTCGGCACGCGATTTCGGAGACGAACCGCTCCAGATAAAGAAGAAATTTCCTGGGATTACCGTGGCAGTGGACTCGAACAGGGTACGCGGGTGCAGGATTCTGGGCGACCCGGCGGCTTTCCTGGGGTCAAAGAAATCCCGCAAATGCCGCACGAAAGACTTCCCTAAAGCCGATGTGCTTCTTCTTGACGACTGTTTCCAGTACCGTGCCCTCCGTCCGGACCTCTCCATCGTCCTGGTGGATTATAATCGTCCCACCTTCTCCGACAGCCTGCTCCCCCTGGGGAGACTACGCGACCTTCCGGAGAGAATCAGTGCGGCGGATGTCCTGATTGTTTCAAAATGCCCCTGGGAGATGAACCCCTGGGAAAAAGACCAGTGGGCGCTTTCACTGGGAATAAGCCGTTACAACCAGAAGGAATGTTACGGCTGGAGGGACTCGGACAAAGGACGCAAGCAGTATCTTTTCTTCACGAAAATCACCTACGATGAGGCCGCTCCTGTTTTCCCGGAGGGCAACAGCCGCTACCTCTATTCCAAAACTGCGGTTATGTTCAGCGGAATCGCTGACGACAAGCCTTTCTCCGACCAGCTCCGTCTGAGCTACCGTCTCGTGGGGCATCTCCAGTTCGCAGACCATCACAAGTTCAGCCGCCGCGACCTTCAGAGCGTGGCCTCAGCCGCCGAAGCCTTCCCGACTTCGGTTGTGATGACAACGGAAAAGGACTTCCAGAGGGTGAGCGACTGCAAATTTGTCCCGGACAGCCTCCGGGAAAGGATGTTCTATCTTCCTATTCGCGCCCAGTTCCTCAGCGACGAGGAGCGCAGCGTCTTCGCATCGCTCATCAGTTCGATATAGATTCACATCCCGATGATAACTCGCAAATACTTATAAATCAAAGGAAAACATAAAAGCACACAATACAATATGATCAAACCGGCGAAAAGGACTGAGGTAGTTAAGGAATACTACTTCTCCCGCAAGAACAAAGAATTGGCAGCAGTAAATGCTTGGAGGGCCTCAAAGGGCGAAAAACCAGTAATCAGCCTCGGAATCGGAGCACCTGACAGGATGCCGCCTCTCTCGGCAATCGAAGCCCTGGGGGAATGGGCCCGCAAGAGCGACTCCCACGTCTATCAGAACTACAAGGGACTCCCTGAACTTCGCAAGGCATATGCCCAGTGGTACAAGCGATACTACGACGTGGACCTCAACCCGGACTGCGAAATTCAGCCGCTCGCCGGCTCAAAGGAAGGCATCCTTCTTCTTGCCCTCTCATTCATTGACAAGGGCGACAAGGTTCTCGTTCCGGACCCGGGCTACCCGACCTACACTTCCGCTCTCGAACTCGTTGAAGCGAACATCGTAAAATACGACCTGCTTCCCGAGAACGACTGGTGCCCGGATTTCGAGGCTCTGGAGAGGATGGACCTCAGCGGCGTGAAGATGATGTGGGTAAATTACCCTTCTATGCCGACCGGAAAGGCCGCCACACTGGACCTTTACCGCAAAATCGTAAAATTCGGTCTCGAACACGACATTCTCATCGTGAACGACAACCCATACAGTTTCATTCTTACCGACAAGCCGCTTTCAATCCTCTCAATTCCGAGGGCGAAGGAATGCTGCATTGAGCTGAACTCCCTGAGCAAGGCCCACAATATGTCCGGATGGAGAATCGGAATGGTTGCAGGCGACTCTTCGCTTATCTCCTCAATTCTGAAAGTAAAGTCCCAGATGGACTCCGGAATGTTCAAGCCTATGCAGATGGCTGCCGTGGCGGCACTTTCCGAGGGACCGGAGTGGTTCGAGCAGCTTAACGCGGGCTACAAGGAAAGAAGAGTAATCGCAGGCGAGATTATGGATGTTCTCGGCGCAGAGTATCCTCACGACGGCACCGGACTTTTCGTCTGGGGAAGGGTCAAGGGAGACAACCCGCTTCTTTCGCGAGTAGCTGAAACAGAGGCCCTTGCATCAGAGGCAGGAGTAAAGCTCAGCGCACCGGAAAACGGAGTGGAGAAGAGCTACGGAGAGAAGATTTCCGACTACCTTCTCTACAAGACGGGAGTTTTCATCACACCGGGCTGCATCTTCGGAAAGAACGGACGCGAATACATCCGCATTTCCCTCTGCGCCAACGCGGAGAAGCTTTCGGAAGCTCTTGCCCTTGTAAAAAGCGTGCTGTAGAGACTTGCTGAAAGCGGGCTATAAATGAGTTAGATACTTGGAAAAGTTAGATAAGGTAAAATGGTAGTTGGTGTTATAGGTCTCGGACTCATCGGAGGCTCAATGGCAATCGACCTTAAGCGTCGGGGCTATGCCTCGGCGGTGCTCGGAGTGGAGAAAGAAAGCCTCAATGCCGCAGCTGCGGAGAAAATCGGGCTTGTGGACGAGGTAGTATCGTTAGACGAATGCGTCCGGCGAAGCGATATCGTGGTGCTTTCCGTGCCAGTTGGGGCTGCCACAAGGATGCTCCCCGAGATTTTGGACAAATTCAAGGAGTTGGAGGAGTCGTCAAAGGACTCCTGCGGGAGAAAAATAGTGATTGACGTTTGCTCCACTAAGGAAAACCTCACGCGGGCGGTGCACTACCACCCGCTTAGAAGCCGCTATGTCGCCACCCACCCGATGGCGGGAACCGAGTACTCGGGTCCGTGGGCGGCTCAGCCGGGACTCTTTGACGGCAGGGCCTGCATAATCTGCAACGCCGAGGAGTCCGCTCCGGAAGCCGTACGCGAGATTGAGAGGCTCTACGGGGCCCTCAATATGAGGCTTACCTATATGAATGCAGCAAACCACGATGTCCACACGGCCTACGTCTCACACATCTCGCACATAACCTCCTTCGCCCTCGCCCTCACGGTCCTGGACAAGGAGAAGGACGAGAAGCACATCTTCGACCTCGCCTCCGGAGGTTTCTCATCCACAGTGAGGCTTGCCAAGAGCAACGCGGATATGTGGGTGCCGATTCTCTCGCAGAACAGGGACAACGTCCTCCGGGTCATAGACACCTACATCGACAAGATGAATGAGTTTCGGGAGGCCATCCAAAAGGATGATTCCGAGAAAATCCGCTCTCTCATAGAGGAAGCGAACCACATCAAACGAATCCTAAGGTAAGTGCGGGGAAAGCCAAAAGGGGCGTTGGATTTAAGGGCAGGAATAGAGCGATAGAGTTTAGATATAAATAAGTTAGATACTTACGAAAAAAGAATATGAAAACAGAACTTGATATAACACCGTTAAATGAGTGGGGAATGTTTCATCTTCCCCCGAGACCCTGCGTAATTGCAGGTCCCTGCAGTGCAGAGAGCGAAGAGCAGGTGATGGAGACCGCGCGCGGACTCAAAGCGATAGGAATCAATGTGTTTAGAGCGGGAATATGGAAGCCTCGCACACACCCGGGATGCTTCGAGGGCGTGGGAACTCAGGGCTTGAAATGGATGCAGAGAGTAAAGCGTGAGCTTGGAATGAGCATCGCGACTGAAGTCGCCAGCGAAAAACACGTATTCGACTGTTTGAAATATGGTGTGGACCTCGTCTGGATTGGAGCGCGAACCACAGCGAATCCTTTCCTCGTGCAGGAAATTGCCGACGCCCTGGCAGACACCGACATCAGCGTCCTTGTCAAGAACCCGGTTAATCCGGACCTTGACCTTTGGATCGGGGCTTTGGAAAGGCTCAACAGGGCAGGCATCCGCAAGCTGGGAGTCATCCACCGCGGATTTTCCACATCTGAAAAGATAAAATACCGCAACGACCCTCTCTGGCAATATGCCATAGAGCTTCGTGCCCAGTGCCCTAACCTTCCGTTCTTCTGTGACCCGAGCCACCTTTCCGGCTGTAGAGACTACCTCCTGGAAATCTCCCAGAGGGCAATGGACCTCGGACTTGAGGGCCTTATGGTGGAAAGTCACTGCAATCCGGCGGTGGCCCTGAGCGATGCCAAGCAGCAGCTCACTCCTGAGGCGCTTTCGGATATGCTGGAAAACAAGCTTGTCGTGCGCGACGCCGACTCTGCCGACTCCGCCTACAAAGACACCCTCAACCAGCTCAGAGCAAAGATTGACGTCATTGACGAAAACCTCATCCACGCCCTCAGCCAGAGGATGGAGGTGAGCCGCAAAATCGGTCAGGTCAAAAAAGAGAACAACATCGCCATCCTTCAGACAGGCCGCTGGGACGCGGTGCTTGCCGATATGATTGAGAAGGGAAAAGAAAAGGGCCTTGAAGAGGAATTCATAAAAACCGTCTTCAACGCCATCCACGAAGCCTCAGTCAAAGCCCAAGCCTAAGCTGCACGTTCGATTATGCCGGTCTGGCTTTCACTTGCTTTCTGCTCAGCCTTTCTGCTCGGCCTTTACGACGTCTCCAAGAAGGAGGCGCTGCGGGATAACGCAGTGTTGCCGGTCCTGTTTCTCAATACGCTCTTCGCCACGCTGATTTTCTCGCCGTTTCTTCTGGATTCCATCTGGGACTTCGGCTGGTTCCGCGGGCGTGGGCTGCTGGACATCTGCGGGGCGGAGGACGCACTTCAGAACCCCCTGCAGGCGCATCTTATGGTGCTGGGCAAAGCCGGTCTTGTGCTTTCATCCTGGATTTTCGGGTACATAGGGCTGAAACATCTTCCGCTTACGATTGTGGGACCTATAAACGCCACACGGCCGGTGCTGGTGCTGCTCGGAGCGATGATTTTCTTCGGGGAGAGGCTCAACCTCTGGCAATGGGCCGGAGTGCTGCTCGCCATCGTTTCGGTGTTTCTTCTCGGCCGCTCCAGCAAAAAGGAAGCGATTGATTTCACCCACAACAAGTGGATTTTCTGCCTCGCGGCGTCGGTGATGCTTGGAGCCTGCAGCGGACTTTACGACAAATTCATAATGCTCCGCTTCGCTCCGATTTTCGTCCAGACCTGGTTCAACCTCTATCAGTGCCTGATTATGGGCATTCTGCTTCTTGTGATGTGGCTCCCGACAAGGCGCCGGACCACCCCGTTCCACTGGAGCTGGGCCATTCCCGCCATCTCGATTCTTATCAGCGGGGCCGATTTTGTCTATTACACCGCTCTGAGCGAACCCGGGTCAATGATTTCAATCATCTCGCTTGTGCGAAGGGCCGCAGTCATAGTTTCGTTCCTCTGCGGCTGGCTGTTCTTCAAGGAAAAGAACCTCAAGGCCAAAGCTTTCGACCTCGGTCTGATTATCCTCGGAATGATTTTCATCTGGATAGGTTCAATGAAATAGGAGGCTTCCCGGATGGAATCTCTCTAGCCTCGCAGACGGGCAAGAGCGTCTTCCACTCTGCTGCGAAGCTCCCAGAGCGGGCAGTCGTTTTCAATCACCCAATCAACCTTGCCGCGGTGAGCCTCCAGCGGAGACTGAAGGCGGAGACGGGAGAGAACGGCCTCTCGGGAGCATCCGTCGCGGCTCATAACTCTTTGAATCCTAAGCTCCTGCGGGGCGTCCACCCAGAGACACCTTGTCCAGATGCGGGGAAACTCCGGTTTATCCAGAGCCGTAGCCGACTCGAAAACAACGAAGTCAGATGGCGCTTCAAAGGGACGAGATGCGCCGCCATCCGCTGAAGCTAGTGCCGCTTTAGACGAAGAGGCGACCTCCTCTTTCCACAGTTTGAAATCCTTTGCAAGAGCAGGAAAAACTATGCTCTCCACTTTCGCCATCGCTCCAGGGTCTGAAAAAATCAGTGCGGAAAGCGCCCTCTTGTCAAACTTGCCTTCCGAATCCCTGAGGCTTACCCCCAGAGCCGTCTCAAGAGCGGGTAATAAAAAAGGCCTCTGCCTCGGGGAGTTTTCCCGTAGCAGAGACCCATCAAATGATATGTTACAGTCCTCTGACAGAGAGGCGCTCTCCGCCTCAGACTGAGGGATATAGAACGATTTTACGGCCGAGTCGGCGTCGTAGCAGGGAATCCCCATCCCTTCCAGGATGTGCCTTACGGCAGATTTTCCGCTGCCGATGCCGCCCGTGAGTAAAATCGTCTGGTCCATCGCTGTCTTAAAATTTAAGTTTCGCTCAGGATGTGTCTTCTAACGCTGTAGTTATTCAGCAGCCGGTGCCTCGGCGGCAGGAGCAGTCTCTGCTGCAGGCGTTTCCACTGCAGCGGCATCAACTGTAGCTTCAGCAGCAGGGGCTGCCCCGGCTGAAGTCTCCACGGCCTCGGTCTTTGCCTTCGGGAACGGGCGTTTCTCCTTAGGAAGGGAGAAATACCACCACGCAGCTCCGGCAAGAGCGAGAGCGAGAACCATCGCAACGCTGATTGTAATCTTCTTCCAGCGCGGCATCTTCTTCTCTGCGAACGGGTCATTTCCCACGACCATCGGCATCTTAGGCATACCGGTGAGGGTTTTGCCGAACCTCACGTTCACGATAACCTTAGCGTTCACCGCCCAGCCGTTGGCGTTAAGAAGCGGTGCCAGGTTCCTCTTGCGAAGGCTGAGCCACGACATAACCATCGACGGACCGGAAATGATGAGGATAAGTCCCAGGACAGAGCCTATCATCGCCAACGCGCTGAGGGTCATAAATGTGCTGTAGAGGCTGCCGAGGAATGTTCCGATGGAGCCCAGAGCCATACCTACCATAGCGAAGATTCCGGCGAACTTGGCCACATCGAATGTCTGAGCCGTTGCCGCCACAGGGGTTGCAGCCGCTCCGGCTGTCGCGCCCGCAGTTGCGGATGCCGCCACAGCTGTTCCCGCCGAGGTAAGGTCCGCAGTAGCCTTCTCAAGCACCTTGGAATCCTGCTTTGCGGCAATCTTGTTTATCTGCTTCTCCACGAAATCGCCCATCTTCTTGTACGGAGACCAGAATGCCTGACGCACGCTGATCGGGTTGTTCACGATCTTGGTCACAACCGCGTCCCAATCGTTGCCCTGACGGTCATAGAAAATGGCGTTGCAGCCCTCTTTGAGGTTGTTGATGTCGCCGTCGGTCATAACCGCCACGATGGTCATCTTTGCCGGGGAAGTTTTTGAAACGCAGTCGCAGTAGATGAGGAACATACCGCTCAGACTCGCCATTGCGTTCTGCTTGGCCATATCAGTAACCTTGATGCAGAGGTCGCAGTTGCGCTGGTCGATGTAGAGCCTTCCGGCCTGGAAGACTGAGGATATGGTGGATTTGGTGGAATAGAAATCGGAGAAAGTCACATAGTTGCGGAGCAGGGTGTAGAAGTCGCGGCAGATATGAAGGAGTTTGTCCACTGTCTGAATCTCGTTCACCTTGCTTTCAAGAGCCTTGTCGGAAGCGATGAGAGCGTCCATTTCCTCCTTGCGGTTTTCCTTCAGGATGGTCTGCAGGCGGTCGTAGCCAAGGCTTTCCACCTCACTTCCGGCCTTTGCCCCCATCCACGCCTTGTAGGCGTCGAATTTCGCGAGCGCAGAGTTCCAATTCTCCTCTGTTATGGCCTTTGCCTTAGGGAATTCCTCCGCTGCGACAAGAGTTTTGAACGAGTCGAAGGCAGCCTTCCACGCAGGGTTTACGCCCTCAAGCGGAAGCTCTCCGGCAGCATTCACCTTTGCGAGCGGATAGGCGGCTATCTCGTCGGAGCAGGCGGAAAGGTCCTTCGTGCTGATTGCCCCGAGCCTTTCAGAGGTGACGTCAAGCACAGCCTCGCCCTCGGAGTGGAATGCGGCAAGCTTGCACCTCATAAAGAAGTCAGCGACCTTGTCCTTAAGAGCCTCGCAAGCGGCGAGCGCATCGGCAGTTTTGTCCCCGAACGGGAAAATGTCCTTCACTCCGGCATCCTTCCAGGCCACATAGTCAGCAGCGGCCTTGTAGAACGCCGCGATTTTGTCAGAGTCCACGCCCGGGTCGCCACTGCGGTCAGCGGCAGCGCCCATTGTGGCGATGCAATCCCGGATTATCGCCTTCAGGCCCTCGTCCGCAGTGGAATTTTCGGTCACGACTCCGTCTCCGTTGAGCGGATTCGCTGCGAAAATGGAAAGGCTCTCGGCAGCATCGGCAAGAGAAATGTCATCCTTGCTCAGACCGGCGTTCTTGAGAATCTGCTGCGCGCAGTCATACACGCTCTTTCCTTCCGCCGTGTCGGTGCGGATGTCGCTGAGTTTCAGTGCTGAAGGACGGCCGATGAGCACCGAAAAATCCTTCAGAAACGGTTTAAGCCACTCCACGGTCTGGACGACCTCGTTCACGTGGATTTTCCCGTCTCCGTCGATGTCCAGGAGTTTCAAGCTCACAGGGTCCATCTCAAGACCGGACGCAGGACAGCTGAGCACAGTCCAAAGTTTCTGGTCCAATTCGCCAAGGTGGGCGATGTCATCTCCGGTGGAGATGTTGACGCGTGTTACTCCCCCGATGGTGGAGAAATGCCACTCATAGTCACCATTCGAGCGCATCGTCCCGGCCGGAGCAATTTTCTTTATCTTCTTCTTAGCCATAGAGTTAAGATTAAAAGAGGTGACATCTTGCCCCAAAGGGAGGCATTCAGTCACCTTATTCAATGAATGTACGAGTTATACTGTGAGAATATCTTTCTCCTTTGCCGCTACAAGGTCGTCCACCTTCTTAATCCAGGCGTCAGTTTCCTTCTGAATCTTATCCTCGTAGTCCTTCTGCATATCCTCGGAGAGTCCTTCCTTCTGAGCCTTCTTCAGGGCCTCGATGGCGTCACGACGGGAGTTGCGCACCACAATCTTTGAGTTCTCACCAGCAGCCTTTGCCTTCTTGATGAGTTCCCTGCGACGGTCCTCGGTAAGAGGCGGAACAGTGCAGCGGATGGTCTCACCGTTGTTGGACGGGGTGAGTCCGAGGTTGGCGTCAAGGATTGCCTTCTCGATTACAGGAATCATTTTCTTCTCCCACGGCTGGATGGCGAGGGTCTTCGCGTCCGGAGCGGAAACTGAAGCGACCTGCGGAACCGGAGTCATTGCACCGTAGTAGTCAACGAGCACGTTGTTGAAAATTGTCGGGTTAGCTTTGCCCACCCTGTAGGTCTTGAGGTCTTCTTCAAGGAAAACGACTGCGTCTTCCATATTCATCTTGGCTTCTTCCAAGATTTCATTAGCCTTTTCAATCATTTTTATGGTATTTAATTATTTAATAATCAATCTATTCTGAACGGGGACTATACGTGAACCAGTGTACCGATGTTTTCGCCGCCGACGAGCTTTGTAAGATTGCCCTTCGCGTTCATATCGAAAACTATAATCGGCATATTTCCTTCCCTGCAAAGTGCGAAAGCTGTCTGGTCCATCACCTTCAGATGGTCCTCAAGGGCCTTGTCAAAAGAAAGCGAGTCATATTTCACTGCAGTCGGGTCCTTCTCCGGGTCAGCGGTGTAAACACCGTCCACGCGAGTACCCTTCAAGAGTGCGTCAGCACCGATTTCAAGAGCTCTGAGGGCAGCTCCGGAGTCCGTTGTGAAGAACGGGTTTCCTGTGCCGCCGGCAAGAAGGGCGACTCCGCCTCTTTCCAGCACCGCCACGGCGTCGTCCCTCATATAGTACCTTGCGACAGGCATCATCGGGGTTGCAGTAAACACCTCAGCCTCAACGCCTTCGCTACGAAGAGCCATCGCAAGTCCAAGGGAGTTGATTACGGTTGCGAGCATACCCATTTTGTCGCCGTTAACTCTGTCGAATCCTTTTCCGACGCCGCTAAGACCCCTGAAAATGTTGCCTCCGCCGATTACGATAGCAACCTGGAGACCGCCCTTTACGGCCTGCGCGATTTCTGCAGCGTATGCCGCAAGGCATCCTTCATCAATTCCTTTTCCGGTGGGTCCGCCGAGGCTTTCCCCACTGAGTTTCAATAAAACTCTCTTGTATTTTCCCATAATATTTTTCCCATATTCAAGTTCCGTAAGTGCGAAACTTGAGTTTCAAATTATTGAACAAAAGTATCGTTTTATTATGAAAGTTGCAAGAAAGAATATATCTTTGCACCGCAAAATGCGATTTTTGGGATTGCTTTGCCGCCTATTCCCTAAGTATTGATAAAAACAACGATTATATATGGCTAACATTCTAACGTCGTCCATCGGCAAAAAGCTCATTATGAGCATCTCGGGACTTTTTCTCGTAATCTTCCTTCTGCTCCATATGAGCATCAATCTCTTCGCAGTAATTGACCTGTGCACAGGAGAATACGGCGCATCAGACGGTCTTTTCCAGCTCGGATGCGACTTTATGTCCCTTCCTATCGTCACCGTTATGGTGCCGGTTCTCGCGCTTGGTTTTGTCATCCACATCTTCTACGGATGCTACCTCACCTATACGAACCTCAAGGCTCGTGGAGGAGTTTGCCGTTACGCTGTTGCAAGCAAAGCTAAGGCTGATTCATTCGCCGCAAAGAATATGATTGCCCTTGGCATCATCATTCTCGGATTCATCGCATTCCACCTCACCCACTTCTGGGCTGATATGCAGCTTCAGGACTTCACGGGCGGAACACAGAGCAATCCGTACGACCTTCTCGACGCAACATTCGGACGCTGGTGGGTTACAGTTCTGTACCTCATCTGGTTCGGCGCCATCTGGTTCCACCTTTCACACGGATTCTGGAGCGCATTCCAGACTTTCGGTTGGAACAATATGATTTGGCTCAAGAGACTCAAGGTCATCGGCTACATCTTCGCAACCCTTATTTTCGTAGGTTTTGCAACTGTCGCAATCTCAGTTTGCATTCACGTAAATTGCCTCGCATAACTTAGGGCGAATGCAGAAAAACACAAAGCGGTGACCTTCCAAGTCACCGCTTTTTATTTCCCCACAATTCTTATATTTGTCACACGATTAAAAAATATAATTATGGCACTTGAAGCACAGATTCAAAAAGACATTATGACCGCGATGAAAGAGAAGGACAATGTCCGTCTTAACGTGGTCCGTTCCATCAAGTCGGCTATCCTGCTGGCAAAAACATCCGAAGGCGGAAACAAGGAACTTTCAGATTCCGACATAGTTAAACTCATCCAGAAACTTTCCAAGCAGAGAAAGGAATCCGCAGAGCAGTACACCGCAGCAGGAAGGCAGGAGCTGGCGGACAACGAACTGAGCGAAGCCGCCATTCTCGACACTTACCTTCCCAAGCAGCTCAGCGAGGCGGAAGTGGAAGCCAAGATTCGTGAAATCATCACCCGCGTAGGAGCGTCAAAGCCTTCAGATATGGGTAAGGTTATGGGCGTTGCCACAAAGGAACTGGCAGGTCTTGCAGAAGGCAGGGTAATCTCCGGCATCGTCAAGACACTTCTTGCTCAGTAAGCGCGACACCCCACACCTTCACGCCAAAGACAGCGGAAGGCTTGGGGAAGAAAGCATTTATATCTCGCGGGTCTTTTCCCTCAGCCAGGCAGCATCTTCGCTACTAAGGCGAGGGCTAAGCCGTTCATAAACAGACGCGTTGTAGGCGTTCAGCCAATCTTTTTCCTCCTTCGTCAGAAGCTCCGGGAGCACCGCCGCCGTGTCGATGTGGCAGCAGGTGAGCGTTTCGAACCGCAGCCACTGCCCGAACTCGTTGCAGCCCGTAGGGTTCACGCCAGGGATGCTGTCAACCACCGTAAGCAGTATGTTTTCGTGACGTATTCCGTGCAGGCCCTCCCGATAAAGGCCCGGTTCGTTCGATGTGACCATTCCCGGAAGAAGCGGTTGAGAGTTAAAATTCTGACGGATATCCTGCGGCCCTTCGTGCACGCCCAGATAATAGCCCACGCCGTGGCCAGTCCCGTGACCGAAGTTGCGGCGTGCTTTCCAAAGGGGTTCGCGAGCTATGGCGTCAATCTGACAGCCGGCGGTTCCACGCGGGAACACTGCCGCCGAGAGGTCAATCATTCCCTTGAGCACCAGGGTGTAGTCCTCCTTCTCAAGTTCTGTGAGAGGACCGAGCGGAACGGTGCGGGTTATGTCCGTCGTGCCGGTGAGGTACTGTCCGCCGGAGTCCACGAGGTAGAGGCCGCGAGGCTCCAAAAAGCGCGAGCCTGTGGCCTTGGTGACATAGTGGGGCAGCGCTGCTGAGGGGCCGTAGGCGGAAATGTTCTCAAAACTGTCACCCCTGTAGCCAGAGATTTCAGAGCGGAGGGAGGTAAGTTTCACGGAAGCATCCCATTCGCAGACTCTCTCCGCTTCTCCCCTTGCGGCCGCCTCAACGGATGTCTCCAGCCACCTGAGAAATCTCTCCACAGCCACTCCGTCTTCCACGAATGTCTCCCGAAGCCTCTCTATCTCTCCATCTTCCTTCACAGCCTTGCGAAGAGCAACCGGGGATGTACCCAAACGTAGAGACGTACCCTCTTCGGCATCCGGGCGGAACATCTTGTCAATGAAACTGTAAAGTTCGTAGTTAAGCGTCGAAGGGTCCACATAAAGCGACTCGTCGGACCCCAGAGAGGCTATTGCATCCTCCACATCCGCGTAGTTTTCAATTGTCACCTCGTCTGCAGAGAGTTCGTCCAAGCTGTCGCGAGTGTCCGGGTCATCATAGCCGTCCTTTCTGACAAACCAGCGCACAGTCTCCTGAGAGACAAGGAGATAGGAAATCACGAAAGGATTATATTCAATGTCGTTAGCCCTAACGTTCAGAAGCCAGGCCACCTCGTCCAGCGAAGTTATGAGGATATTGTCCACCTCCGAGCGGAGCATCCATTTGCGAAGCCAGCCTATTTTCTCAAGGCGGGATTCACTTCCGGAAATTTCTGTGTCGATTGTCTGGATTGGAGTTGTAGGGATGGCCGGACGGTCTGTCCACAAAAATTCAAGAAAATCAGGGACAGAGACTATCTCATATTGAAAGTCGGACGTCGATGTGGCCGCAGAAAGAGCGGAATCCACGGCAAGAACTTCCTCCGCACTGGAGCATAGCCCTTCCACTGCGATGCGAAGTTTCCTTGGGAAAACGGCAGTGCCGGCATAAAGAGCCTGAGCAGAAGAGGCGCCAAGGACAAAATCCACGTTTTCAGCAAGCCACTGCGGGATTGGCACAGCTTCAGGAATCCGGAGTTTATGCAGTTCCACGCCTGTTCCGGCAAGCTGCTCGGTCGCCTGAATGAAATAGCGGGTGTCGGTCCAAAGGCCTGCGTGCTGACGGGTTATGACAACGCTCGCGGCCTCTCCGGTGAATCCGGTAAGCCACTCCACCTGTTTCCACCTTTCGGACGGATATTCGCTGCAATGCGGGTCGGAGGCGTTGAGAAGCAGCACATCATATCCGCCCTCTGCCATCCTGCGGCGTACCTCGCCGATTCTTTCTGCATAAATATTTGCCATAACTATCTGGTTTTATGTAAATTACACTTTAATCCCCACGAGGGAGCGTCACTTCCCGAGGGAGCGTCCCTTCCATCCTCCAAAGAGAGCCCCAACGTCAAGAAATAAGCCTTTGGATTATGTTGTCGGAAATGAAAAAATATTTCTCCGGAATCCGGTAATATGTCTCGTTGCGGGCTCTTCCAATGTCCTCCGGGATGTCTTCTGCAAGTCCAGCCGGGGCAAGGTTAGTCGCCTCCTTCACAGCCTCCCCAACAGGGACAAGGTGCTCTGAACGAATTTCCTCTGAAAGGCTCTCCGGGTTGCAGGAGGCCCTCAAGACTTCGAGAGAGCACCCTGAAGATGTCCGAAGACCCAGCATAACATTTTCAATGTCAATTTGTTCGCGTGTCAGGACTTCGCCCCCGCCGGGGATTTCGCCGCCACACAGTGACGAAATATATCCCTCCAGATTAGCTTCATTCCACACCCTTTGGTATCCTCCCCCTGGAAGGCGGCGCAGAGAATGTGCCCCGGGGCCAAGACCCACGTACGGGATATGTTTCCAATATGCGGAATTATGCCGGGCCTCAAAGCCTGGCTGAGCGAAATTAGAAATCTCATAGTGATTGTAGCCCGCCTCAGCAAGGGTGGAGCAAAGTCTGTCATATTGCTCTGCGCACTCTTCTCCTTCCGCCTCCGCGACGTCTCCCCTTCGGATCATCTCCTCCAGCGCCGAGTCCTCCTCCACGGAAAGCTGATAGGCTGAAATGTGTCGCGGAAGACTTCCTGATGAGGATATACTCAGCGCCCGGTCAATGGTCTCAGACCACTTCTCCCTTGAAAGAAGGCTCTGTGGGAGACCGAAGATAAGGTCTATGCTTATATTTTGAAAACCCGCACGTTCTAGGGTCCTGTACGCCTCAACTGCAGTCTCCGCATTATGGCGTCGGTTCATCCAGCGGAGAATCCCATCATCGAAAGACTGTACCCCGAGGCTTGCCCTGGTCACTCCCGCGCGAAGCAGACTCTCAGCATAAGACGGCCCACGCCTCAGGACGTCGTCCGGATTCAGTTCCACGGTGAACTCATCGTAATGCCCTTCGCCCAATGCCCCCACAATCTCCTGAAACAAAGGCAGCGGCAACACCGATGGTGTGCCGCCGCCAATATACAGCGTATTCACTTCCCCTGCGTCCGCAATCTCGCTCTTTCTCTGCCTAGTCTCTTCAAGCAATGCCTTCGTGAAAGCCTCATAACGCTCGGACCTTTCAGAATAAAAGGCGCAGTAGGTGCAAAAAGACTTGCAGAACGGGATGTGAATATAAATCATAACAAAATTACGCGACTACCTCAGCATCAATTCAGCTGTGCCGAGTGAAGACTGCTCAGTGTACGCTTCCACCTTGTAGATGCCCTTCAGACAGTCCTGAACGCCGTTTACATAGATGACGATGTCGGTCTCGGCGCCCTGATAGTCGATTTCCCTGGAAGCGGAACTTGCAAGGGTCTCGCCTTCGAAAGTGAAAGCCCTCTGCTCTGTTCCTGCAATCAGCGCTCCATCCGGGTCGGTCACCCTGATGTAAATCCTAACCGGTCCCTTAGGCGCAAGATCGTTCTCCACAAGGCTCAGACGGGTCTGGAACTGGGTTACGCGGCTGCGACGGTCGGTAGCTTTCCCGGAAGCGTTGTAAGCCGTAAGCGAAAGTCCGCGTGCCTTGAGCACTGAACCGGTTGCGACCTGCCCTGTGAGGGCCTCGACCTTCTTGGAGAGTTCCTCAGAACGTTTCTTGCTCTCGGCAGCATCGCGACGTGCGGCTGCAGCATCGGCAGAAAGCTTCTTATTGAGGGTGTTGAGCGAGTCAATCTGAACGATGTAGTTCTTCATAATGCTCCTCAACGTGCCGAGTTCCTTCTCATACTGACGCATTTTACGGCGGTTGGTTGCGTCGGTTTTCTGAATCCTCTCAAGCAGCTGGTTCACTTCCTCCCTTGAGGAGTCAAGCTGCGAATTGATTGTGTCATAATCAGATGAAAGTGTAGCGTAGTCGCTCTGGAGGGCAAGCATCTGCTCAGTAAGCTCTGCCTTTTCCTCTTTAAGGTCGTTGACAAGTGCCGATTTCTGAATCCAGATATACGCCAGAACGCCGGCAAGAACCACAGCCGCTGCCGCAAGGCCATACACGACTTTCTTCAAACTTTTCTCTTCCATAATTTATTGAGTTTTTGTTTTATTATCAATATTCTTTGCCCCACATATTCCCGATGCCCCCCATTCGTTCGGACAAAGAGATGCAAACTTACGCAAAATATGCGAAATATCGTTATATTTGCCCTCCGGAACTCAACATTTAGAGGTTTTCGAGGCTTCCTGTCACCACTTTAAAATTTTAAGAATATGAAACCTGCCGCAAGATATGCCATCCGCGCAGCAAAGTATTTCTGCTGGTTTGCAATCCTTTTCGTGCTGATTATCAGCGTCCTAGTTTTCACAAAGTTCGTGCCCGCAGACATCTCTCAGATGTTTATCCACGGCTGGGTTTCCGTTGCCGAGATTGCAGGGATAGTGCTGATATTCTCCCTTCTCTACCCACGTTTCGGCTATCAGAGCAGAAAGGTTGAGATTGAGGGCGAATGGCCTGATGTGGCGGAGCGTCTGAAGGATTTTTTCGCTAACAGGGGCTACCGCATCGAGACAGATGAAGCGGATAAAATCTGCTTCAGAAGCCGTCAGGCGGGTGTCAGGATTGCACGTCTTTGGGAAGACAGGATCACCGTCACGCCGACTCTCGGCGGAGTGGAGGTCGAAGGGCCGTCAAAAGACCTTGCCCGGATTGTTTCCGCTTTGGAATATCACTTTAACGGCGACGGGACCGACTCAGAGGAGTAGGACATTTTCGCCAGGAACGTAAAGCAGTTGACAGCTTTTTAGTCGGCCTCGTTAGAACAGTTTTGCGGCCTCTTCAAGAGCGGAGTAGAAATCCTCGCCGAAAAACCGTTCAATAGGGCCGCGAAGAAACTGATAGACCTTTATCCCCTCCCTGCGTCCTCTTTCATACGCATCGCGGCAGATATCCCAGCGGTGCAGATTCAGTGCGGTGAGTCCATTGGAGAGTTTTGAAACACGTATCGGGTAGAGCCAGCAGGAAATGGGCTTACGAAAATCCCCCTCTCCCTCATTCCATTTCATCTCCATAGTACACAAGCAGTTGCCGTTTTCTTCACGACGGCAGTACGCGCACTCCTCACTCCCCGGGACAAGCGGAGTCACAAGATCTCCGTCAATATCCACCTCAAAAAATCCCTTCGCCTCCACGGCCGCACGCCCTTCAGGAGACATAATCGGACTGAAATGGGGGTAATTCTTTTCTATCGCCTCCAGTTCACATTCCTCAAGCGGCGCCCCGCTGTCCCCAATCACACAGCACACGCCCTTGCACTTTGGATAGTCGCAGGCAAAATACTCAGAGAGGATGTCCCCGGAGACCAGATAATCGTCAATTTGGATTATTGAATTGTATTCTTCACGTTTAGCCATAATCGTTGTCTTCTTATTCTCTGTTCCGCCCTTGCGGGAGGAGCTCAGAATTTACTTGTTACCACCCTTTTTGGACACCACCAGTTCGATGCGGCTTCCCTGCGAAAGTTTCTCCAGGAGGGAGCGTATCTGATTGAGCGTCACCGCATTTATCTTATCCTCGATTTTAGTCTGCACGTCCCTTCCTGCACCGTAGCGAAGAGTAAGAGTTTCCACCCACCACTCGGCGGAGGCCTCGTCCGCCTTATGCTCGCTCACGAGCCTCTGTTTGTATGCCTTCAGGGCCGCATCGGTCCAAAGCGGAGAATCGGAGGATTTCAGACTTTCGCGAACCCGTTTCAAAACCTCAAGCAGCTCCGTCTCGGAGACTTCGCCATAGGCAAATCCATCCTCAGGAATCCTGTCAAGAGTTATAAGAACGCTGAAACGCTCCTGCGGATAAAGCGCGAAATGGGAAACCGTCCTTGTGTGGAATCCCGTTCCAACGAGAGAATCCTTGAGGGCATCATCAAGCATAAATGCCGCGAGGGAGGAGACGCAAAGATTGTCTGCGGTCATCGGAAGCGGGGCCGTAAGCAGAATGTCAATGCTCTCCTTCTCCCCCATTCTTGAGGTTGTGGACCACCCGGAAACCGGTTGGAAGCGCACTGACGGCCGTTTTGTTGCGATTCCGCTTACAGGGAAATTCCCTGCATAGAAAGAAAGCGTCTTCTGAAGGTCGGAAGGGTCCACATCGCCCGAAAGCACGAGGAAACCGTCCCCGATGTTGGAGAAGATTTTATCCGAGAGCGAAGCTGCCTTCGACGGGGTCTCGCTTGAGAAATTCCCGTACATTTTGACGTTTGAATATGGATTGCCTGAGCATATGAGGCTGTCAATGGCGGCAATTCTTGAATTTCGGCCTCCCTGAGTCATCTGCCTGAGCACCGGGATATTCGCCGCGTACTGCGCAACGGCATCCTCATCCGCCTTCCTGGAAGAGGAAAACATTCCCCCAAGCCATTTAAGCAGAAGGTCAAGGTTCGATGCCTCGGAAAGAGTTCCCCGGACCGAGGTGGAATAAAGCGAAACATCTGTCCTGTAAGAGATTCCGCAGGCAGAGAGAATATCCCGCATTTTTTCGCACGGGATGCCGCAGACTGAATTGAGCCCTACCAAATCCGACATAAATGCCGCCTCTCCGCTCACAAGAGACTCCTCCAGAGCATAACCCTTATTGAGTGTCATCCCCCATTGAAGACCCTTTGCGCCCGGGACTCTTTTATAGTAAACCTTGAACCCGTTTTGCCAGGTCCATATTTCCCCTCCCGACATTGATTCACGACGGTCAGCTCCACGTTTCATCTTTTTGGGGGTGCGGCCTGGAAGAAGGAGGGTGTCCGAGAAGTTGAAATCGGGTTTAGGGGACACTTTCCCATCGTTCCATCCGGCGGCAAAGAACGAAGTTGAGTCCACCGGGGTCGAGATAAGGGCCTTTGCAAACCCCTTCATCAACTTCAGCTGCACAGAATCCTGAAGTACTCGTGACGCGCAGAAATTGCACATTTCCTTTCCCGTGCTTAGCGGAGCGCCGTAGAGAAAAGCGTCCGCGCACAGCTGAACATATCCGCTGTTGGAGACAACGGACGAGAGACTGCGGACGCATCTTTCATTGTATGCGAAAGAGGAAAGGGATATCTCAGACACTGAAATCTCCCCCTCCTCAAGCGAGCGCATAACCTCTCCGAAGCATCTTTGGGCTGCGCCGGAATGCTCCGGAAGTGTGCAGAAAGAGATTCTTACAGACTCCTCTCCGGCCGTTTCGGCGCTTGAAGTGTGGTTAAAGTTGATGGAAGCAAAAGGTATAGCTTCCCTCCGAAGGGCATCACGAAGTTTTCTCGCGGCAATGTCCCCGAAGGTCGAAGCCATCCTGTCCATCACGGCAAACTGCGTGGTTGCCATAAGTTCTTTCGGCATCCTTGGATAGCTGTATTCTGCCCCTATGCGGCAAACTCCCCCGAGAGTGTCGGCGGTAATTTCAGATGAATGAATACGCGGTCTCCTCGCGCCTACAGAATCAGGTTTATGCTCCAGCGAAGAAGCCTCCTCCGGAATTCCCGGGGCAACGTCATTTTGAGCCCTACGCCGCGGAATCATAAGGGAAAAAGTCTTAATCTTAGAGGATATATCCCCGACATTCACATCTCCAGAGACCACAATAGCCATATCCTCCGTCGAGATGGAAAGGGAATCCGCCCTGAGGGATAACTCGTCTGCGATGTCAAAAACCGCCAGAAGCAGGGAATCCGCAAGAGAAGGATGGCGGGAAAGCATCACGTCCTCGAAACGAAAGAGTGCGGAGTCGTCACGATATGAGACATAACCCTCATAGGATGGAGCCACAGCATTGGAGGTAAGGAATTTCTGAAGCGCCCGTCCCTCTATGCGCCCCTGTGAGGAAAGAATCTCCCGGCAGGAAGCGGTACAGTCTCCGTCGTGTCTAAGGACAAGCGAGAAGTCGGCGAATCCTTTTTCCGCAGTATTCGTCACCACGAACCAACTCATCCCGTTGGGAAGCACACCAGAAGAAATTTTGGGGTCAGCGGTCAATTTGGGAATATCCCTTCCCGAAAGTGAAATCCCGCAAAGGCTCAGAAAGCCGAAAGCCAAAGCCGCACAAGTAAAAATATATTTTTTCCTATTCATAATTATCAGACCACTAAAAATCCAATCAGTAGAAGTAGCAAATTTAGTGCAAAGCGGAGATATTTGGAAATCGGATGATGCATTTTCTGCATCTCGCCGCGGCGTTGGATGAGTGGGAGCGAGCAGGAGCAATTTGAATTTTTGGGCGCAATAGTGCGATTATACGGTATTTTTTTGCTACTTTTGTCGCTTGTGCGATTTGAAGGAAAGATTGGAGCGCCACACCACTGGCGAGGTTTTTGCCCTTCAAAGCCACCGGCATTAAACTTAAAATGAATATAAATTATTGATTATGAAGAAAGTATTGCTTATTCTTGCAGCATCACTCGCTACTGCAGTTGCTGTTTCTGCGCAGGATATGGCGCAGGCTACTGAGACTTACAACAACGGAGCTATGGCTCTTCAGGCCGGAAACGACGCCGAGGCTCTTGCAAACTTCAAGTCCGCCCTTTCAATGGCAGAGGCTTGCGGTGAGGAAGGTGCCGAGATGGTCGGAAACTGCAAGGAATATATCCCGAAGATTATGTTCAACATTGCCAAGTCCTACATCAAGGACGGCGACTACGACAAAGGACTCGCAGGAATTGACGAGACTATCGCAGTGGCTAAGGAATACGGAGCAACCGAAGTTGTGGAGGATGCCAATGCCCTTATCCCTCAGGTTCTTATGAACAAGGCGAATGACCTTTTGAACGCAAAGGATTTTAACGGTGCTATCGCCGCATACAAAAAAGTAATTGAAACCAACCCTAAGAATGCAACAGCTCAGCTCCGTCTCGGAATGGCATACACCAAGGTTGGCAAACTCAATGAAGCGGAGCAGGCATACCTTGCAGCTGCAGCCAACGGCCAGGATAAGGCAGCAAACAAGCAGCTTGCAAATATGTACCTGAAAGAGGCTCAGACAGCACTCAAGGCTCAGAAATATGCTGCTGCATACGAGGCTGCGATGAAGTCCAACGGCTACCTTGAGAGCGGCAACGCACTCTACTTCGCCGGAATGTCCGCACAGAAGCTCAACAAAGAGGATGATGCAATCGCTGCATTCGAGAAGTTCCTTGCAGTCGCTCCGAACGACAAGAAGGCTGACGACATCCGTTGCACCCTCGCTGTAAGCTTCCAGAAGAAGGGCAACAAAGAAAAGGCTGTGGAGTACTACAATCAGATCCTTTCAAATCCGAAGTACACTGAGGTAGCTAAAGCTCAGATTGCGGCTCTCGGAAAATAGACATAGCCTTAGGAAGCGGTCTATGAGGAATCTCGAACTGCTTGCTCCGGCAAGAAACAAAGAAATCGGCATCGCGGCCATTGACTGCGGTGCCGATGCCGTTTATCTTGCCGGGCCCGCGTTTGGAGCTCGCCAGGCCGCCGGGAATTCCATCGGGGATATCCGGGAACTGTGCGAGTATGCCCACCGGTTCGGAGCAAGGGTGTTCGTTACCTTGAACACCATCCTTTACGACTCGGAGTTGGATGAGGCTTTTTCGCTCGCGAGGAGTCTTCAGGATGCGGGAGTGGATGCGCTGATTGTGCAGGATATGGCACTTGCCGCCTACGAATCCTCCCATCCCGAGAAACTCAGCATCCCGCTTCACGCATCCACCCAGTGTTCCATACGCACGGTGGAGGAGGCGCGCCGCTTTGACGCCCTCGGGTTTTCCAGAATTGTTCTCGAAAGGGAGCTGCCTTTTTCAAGAGTCCGGGAGATTTGCTCCGCGGTGAGTTGCGAAGTGGAGGCTTTCGTACACGGGGCGCTTTGCGTTTGCTACAGCGGACAGTGTTATCTTTCCCGGATGCTCACTTCCAGAAGCGCAAACCGCGGAGAATGCATCCAGGCCTGCCGTTCGCGCTACGACCTTGTAGATTCTCAAGGACAGCTGATTGTTTGTCCCAAGAAGCCTTCTAAGGGTGCTCAGGGAGATTACACCCGCTCTCAGGCGCCTCTTGCGCAGAACAGGACTCTTCTCTCCCTCAGGGACTTATGCCTTCTGGAAAGGCTTCCCGAGATGGCGCGCGGAGGCGTGGTATCTTTCAAAATTGAGGGACGTCTGAAAAACATCTCGTATGTAAGGAACATCGTCGCCGCATATTCCCGTGCGCTGGATAAGATTGTTGCGGATTCTCCGGATGAGTTCTCAAGAGCGTCTTTCGGACAGGTCAGCTATGCTTTCACGCCCAACCCCGTCAAAAGTTTCAACAGAGGCTTTACCGAGATTTTCTTCGACGCGAAAAGGGAAGGCCAGTGGGCCTGCCTCGATGCCGGAAAAGCGCTCGGAGAGGCCGTTGGAGTGGTGAAGGAAGTCTCAAGAGGCAAAAACGGGGGGATGAGGATTGTCCTTCAGGGCGGCAGCTCAGCGGGCAGCGACAAAAAAAAGCATAACGGCGGATTTGAAAAACGGGGTGAACGGGTTCAAAACTCCCTGCCGGACCTTCACAACGGCGACGGCTTCGCTTTCATAGGCCCTGACGGCACAGAGACGGGATTTCGGGCAGATGTTTGCGATGGGACGGTCATCCAGTGCCGCGAGGTTCAAGGACTTAGACCGGGGATGCAGCTTTACCGCAATCTCGACACAGCTTTCGAAAAAGAAGTTGAGAAGGGTGGGTTGAGACGCATCGGAGTGCAATTGGGAGTGCAGATTGAAAATCCCGAAGGTGGCAGATACAGGATTCGCGTCCAGGGGCAGAGCGAGGATGGAAGAAGGGCTCAGGAAGAGGTCGAAATAGAATCTGAACCAGCCAGGAATCAAGAGAGAATGCTGGAAGGGGTCAGAAATCAGCTCTCAAAAAATAGCGGGGTTTATTCTTTCCGCCTTAGCGAGGAGATAAACTTCACAGGAAGCCTCCCGATGATTTCCTCATCGCTTCTAAACGGCCTTCGCCGCTCTCTCGCCGATGACCTTGATTCTATGCAGTGCATCTCAAAACCGCTCAGGAAGTCCCCTCTCAAGGGAGAACTTCCCCAGGAGCTGAAGTTCCCTCCCCACATCACCTATAAGTCAGATGTCGCAAACTCTCTCGCCGCAGATTTTTACCGCAGGTGCGGAGCCGAGGCCATCGAACCTGCCTACGAGCTGTCCGGCGAAGCTCTTCCGGCAGGATTCGCCCCCAGAGCAGACTGGAGTGAGACGGAAAGAGGGGCCGAGACTTGCGGCGGCAGGTCAGAGGACAAGAGGCCAAAGGAGCTGATGAGAAGCAAATACTGCATTCTTCACGAGCTGGGCTTCTGCCGAAAAACCACGGCCTACAACGCCCTCTGCAATGCAAATAGCCTCAAAGAAGGACTTTTCCTACGCAACAACGCTCGCCTCCTCCGTCTGGGGTTTGACTGCGCCTCCTGCGAAATGACCATCACCGAATAGCGGAACTTCCAGTAAGTGCTTATTCCCGGGACTTATCGCCGAGAGTGGTCGGGTCCAAGACCTGGAAGGTGATGTCAACACCGCCGAAATGGCCTGAGACGTTACTGGTGGCTTCAATGTAACGGCGACTCAGCTGTCCCCGCCAGACTATGTCATCACGCGAATTGAACGGGAGAGAAATGTCGAATCCGTAGCTCTTGGAGGCAACTTTCACCACCGCAGAACACTTCCACTGGGTGAGCGATCCGCCGTCGTCCTCGGTAATCATAAAGGCAATCTGTTCCACATCCTCCGACCAGTCGGAAACTATCACGGCATTTAGCGGCAGGGCCTCTCCGAGCTGTTTCCTTTTCACGACCACCATAAAGTCCGTGATGGCAGGAGAGTAGAGCCGGAGTTCCGCCTCGGTGGATGCAGAAAAGTCCGCCACCGACCCCGCTTTGATGAAAAACTCCGACCCTCCGGCGAACCAGCAATCGTAGTGACGCTGCATCGTGAACTCCTTGATTACAAGAGTCCTGAGGTTCGTCCCTCCGGCTTTTGTCGCGAGTGCAGAAGTCTTTCCGCCGATTATCAGCGCCCCTCCCCCGTTGTCCCACTCCGGATGGTCCCGGCGAAGGATGTCAAGCGAAGTGAACCCGCAGTCCGAGTTGCGGTTCACAACCCACACAGGATTCCGCCGGGCATAATCCTCAGTCACGTCCACCGTTTCAATCCGCCTCTCCCCATTTTCGTCACAAACCACCCTGTAACCGACATTCACATCCGAATCATCGCCCGGGTCAAAGGTGAAGACCGGAGTCGCCTCACCGTCCCAGTCCTCGGAATAGGGCCAGTAAATCTGCACATCGGAACTTTCCAGAGCGGAGAGCCACGCCTCCGGGTCATCGCCGAATTCGCCGCTCCCTCCTGCCTTCGTAGAAGAGGAGATGACGCGTTCGCGGATAAGTTCTCTAAGAGGACGAAAGCCGCCCGCCTGAGAGAGAGATGCTTTGGTTTGAGAGGCCTTAGCCTTAGTGTCCCCCACTCCTTTTCCAGGCGAAAGGAAAAGGTCCGCCATCGTGTATTCCTCGTCATAACCGTTGAAAGAGGAGGAGCCCACCGCCGAATAAACCTCCTGCAGGTGCTCCTTCTCAATCGGAAGAGAAGAAAGCAGAGCCGCCACCTTGTCCAGCGCGATGCTGCCCCCTCTTTCGTCAACATTCTGAGAAAGGTCCGTCCCGATGCGTTTCTCGCAAGAGACGCCTCCGGATAAAACAATCAGAAGTCCGCCGGCCGAACAAATTCCACGGCGAATAAAGTCAAAAAACGTTTTCATAATCCAAAGTATTGACATTAAACATATAAAAAACACGCGGCAGACCACCACATCATAGGCCTCCTCCACTGACGCAGCAAAGGGACAAAAAAATATCCGTTGAATGAAATACTCAACGGATAAAGTTCAAAAAAGGCAATGGAAGGGTGTAGAAGGCAGATTCAATAAATAAAAGTAACAAATCGTCGTAAAACGAGCCCTCTAAAGAGTAGTGTTCCAGAAGAAACGCCATTGACCAGCAAACACTTACGCCCGCAAACGATTAAAAAGCCGATTAAAAATCAAGCCGCACTCAGAGTTCGCAATTCATAAGTCCCTCACAGGACACACTTTGGCCGGTCATCAGTTTGTAGCCGGAGATGGCCTGCTGGAGAAGCCACTCCTTGCCGCCAATGTATCTGACATCCTTAGGAAGGAGGGAAAGGACCTCCGGAGTGAAGGACGGATTGCGGTAATTGGCTTCCAGAATTACTTTCAGACGTGCTCCTGCCGGGAGGTCACCCAGAGACTGAAAACAATCCAGAGGGGCTGGAGCCGTGTAGATGAGTATGTCGGCTTCAGAGAGGGCGGAGAGAAAGTTTTCTATTGGAAGAACTTTCACCGAGCCGCTTATGCCCGCTCCGGGAAGTTTGAGATTAAGACTCTGCGTAAAATTCAGAGCTCGGGAGATGTTGCGGTTCATCACAGTCACCTCCAACCCGCACTGCGCCGCCGCCACAATTGCCGCCTTACCGGCTCCGCCACAGCCCACGACAAGAGCCCGCGCCCCTGCAAGGTTATTCCCCGCCTTGAACGGGAGAGAGCCAGTCTCCCCGCTTTCTTCGCAGGAAGAAATGTCATCAGAAGGTCTCATCAAAGAAGTCTCAAGGATGCTCTTCACCGCCGAGCAGTCCGAATTGAAGCAGCTCAGCCCGTGGGGAGTCTTCACAAGGATGTTCGCAGCCTCAATGAGGCAGCACTCACGACTCCTTATTTTTGCCCTTTCGAAGGCTTGTTCTTTGAACGGAGCCGTGACATTCACCGCGTCGTATGTCTTCATAAAGACCCGGAACGCCTCCTCAAAACTTTCACGTTCAATTAGGTCGTAGCGATACTTTCCATCGTAAGCAGCCTCGAAAAGCCGCGGGCTGAGCGAGTGCGCAATCGGGTAACCTATGAGTCCGTACTTCGGCATAGTTTTCTATTTTTAGCCCCCCCCTTACAGGAATATGAAATAGATAAGGACATAAATCGGGAGAAGGATGACGAGGGAGAATTTCGCCATATATCCGAAGAATGACGGCATTTTGACTCCCTGGCTCTCCGCGATGGACTTGACCATAAAGTTAGGACCATTGCCAATGTAGGTCATTGCCCCGAAGAAGACGGAACCAATCGAAATCGCCTTCAAAAGTATCTCCGGGATGCCGGCTTCGAACATTGTCCCGTTCATAAGTCCGTCCACAACGCCCGCGCTTGCAGCTGCCAAAGATTCAGGAAGTCCGCTTGCAAGGCTATGGAATGCCACTGCGGTAGGCGTGTTGTCCAGGAAGGAGCTCAGAGCACCTGTAGCGAAATAGAACTGCCAGACATCAGTAAACCCGAGATGTGCGGCATTTTCCTGCATATACAGAAGGGCCGGAGTCATCGTAACGAAAATGCCGAGGAACAGCACAGCAACTTCGAGAATCGGCGCCCAGGTGTAACCGTTAAGGCCGTAGCGCACGTCGTGACGGGTGGTGTAGAGCGAAAGTCCCATAAGGCAGACAAGCACTTCCTCACGAAGGAACTTGACCCAAAGCGGAGCGTCTTCAGCAGCCATTTGAGGGATGAAACTTGAGTTTATGAATGCAACTGAAAGGACTATGCCTCCGAGATACCAGAAATTTCTTTTGCCGATGAAGCGTATCGGGCCATCGTCTGCAGGTTCTTCCATCACAAGCGGATTCTCCTTCTTGGAGTAGTAGAATTTGTCAGCGATGTAATACATAAGCAGAAGCAGTACTCCGGCGAAAAGCCACTCAGGCAGCATCTTCAGGAACCAGGTGAATGTCGCACCGCGAAGGTAGAGCATAAAAAGAGGCGGGTCTCCGAGCGGAGAAAGCAATCCGCCGCAGTTTGCTATGAGCGCGATAAAAAAGAGCATCGTGTGCACGCGGTACTTCCTTCTGGAGTTGATGCTAAGAAGCGGACGGATAAGAAGCATAGCAGCTCCCGTAGTTCCCATAATGGAAGCGACGAGAAAACCGATTCCGAGAAAAGCCGTGTTCACTTCTGAGGTCGGGCGGATGCCGCCGGAAAGATGGATTCCTCCGGTCACGACATAAAGCGCGAGAAGGAGCACCACAAACGGCACATAATCGTAGAGAATCTGGTGTTCAAGCTCTGAGGCGAGGCCGTGACGGATGAGAAACACCGCTACAGGCACTCCCAGAATGAGGGAGACAAAGAGTTTATGGGAATTCTTGTCCCACCATTTGCTGACGAAAAGCGGCCCGACCGCTATCATAAGAAGCATCAAGGCGAAAGGAATCATCGCCCAGGCCGGCATTGAATACGCGCAGGCCGAAGCCTCCGTAACCGCACTCGTCGCATTCTCTGCGACAGAGGCCATTGATAAAAATTGTATCATTTCCTAATTTAACTTTCCTAAAGCCCCAAATTTGAATCTTCCTATTTGAAACTTGCTTCTGAACGGGCCAAGACCATCCAACCGGAATAGACCGCCGCAATTCATTGAGCTAAAGGGATTTATATCTTCACTATCTTGTTTTTACGAGGGCAAAGTTACCCATTTTTTTCGTTGCGCCAATCAATTTTTCTATATTTGCGTAATTATGCAAATTTTTGGAGAATTTATGAATACACTCAGAACTTTCGTGGCATCTGCCATTGTCACGGCTATGGGCCTTCTTTTCTGCTCCGCCGCACCGAAAGCCTACGGTGTCAAAGATATCCCCCAGACGGAAATCCTGTCGTGGAGCTACGTCACGGACCTTTCTGGAGTAGTCAGCCCCGCGCAGAAAGACAGCCTCAACGCCCTCTGCCGCCTTGCGAAGGACTCGCTTTCAGCCGAGATTGCCGTTGTTGTCATCCCGCTTTTCGACACAGGAAACTTCTCCACTCTCCACGAAGAAGGGGTAGAACTCTACAACACCTGGAAAATCGGCGGGAAGAAAAGCGAGAGGGGGCTGCTGATTATGCTCACGACTGAGGAGGGAAATCGCGAGGTGTCAATGATTACGGGCTACGGACTCGAGGGAGACCTTCCGGACGCTTATTGCAAGAGAATCCAGAGCAATGTAATGGTGCCGCTGATGAAGGACGGGGACTACGGAGGGGGACTCATCGCGGGGGTTGGAGCCGTGTGCGAAATTCTCCGGGGGAATGTTCCTTCAGAGGTTGAAGAGGAGGAAGATAATATGGGAATCTTTCTCGGCGAAGTCGCGATATTCATTTTCTGCCTTTGGGTGATGGTGGATCTAATCTTCCGAATTAAACGCCGCCGTCTCGGGAAACGCATTACCTGCAGCTGCTGCGGAGAGACCGGGAAGATGAAATATAAGAGCGGCGAGATAATAAAAGCCGCTACAACGCACTCCACCGGCACATACCGATATACCTTTGCGTGCCGCAAATGCGGACAGCTAAATTTCGTTGACGAGGTCATTCCGCGCAAGCCTCGCAGTGGAAGCGGAGGAGGAATTGTCGGCGGGGGCACCGGCGGCGTATTCTCAGGCGGTTCGTCCTTTGGAGGCGGCGGTTCCTTCGGCGGCGGATTCTCAGGCGGAGGCGGCTCCTCAACGAGGTTCTGATATAACGTCCTTATGGTAGAACCAAAAAATAAGAAAATCCCAATCAGTTATCTATCAACCGATTGGGATTTTATTATGAGTAGTCCCGAGCAGAATCGAACTGCTATCTAAAGTTTAGGAAACTTCCATTCTATCCGTTGAACTACGGGACCCCGGAGGAAAGAAGGGATTATTCGCCCTTCTTCTCTATGATCTGACGGCCGCGATAGTAGCCGCACTCAGGACAAACCCTGTGGAACATAATTGTTGCACCGCAGTTTGAGCAGGTTGCAAGTGTAGGGACCACAGCTACATCGTGAGTTCTTCTCTTGTCTCTTCTCTGTTTGGAGACTTTTCGTTTCGGATGTGCCATATTGTTATATTTTTAATTATTTATTATCAAATAAGCCTTTTAGTGCTGCGAACGGGTTCACCTGTTCAGTCTCGGTGGAAGAGGGCTGCGATTGGGAACAATCTTGTTTTCCGAAGCCGCAGAGATGTTTAATCGCTTCGGGATTGCATCCGCCGTCCTCGTGATGGCGCTGAAGCGGGAGGCTCAGACAGACATAGTCGTAAACCGTCTGGCTAAGGTCCAGCTCCGTGTTATCCTGTGAAAGATAGAGCACTTCCCGCTGCCCGTCCTGCTGTTCTTCCGATGCTTCCTCGCCGGTCTTCACTTCAAGAAGTACCGTGCGGGAAACCGGCAGGGAAAGGTCTTCGAGACATCTGTCACAAGAAACCGTCACACTACCCTTGAGAAGGAGGTCTATGCCGACGTAACTGCCGCTTTTCTCAACAGTGCCGCTCACCTCGACATCCGCATCAAGGATTTCCGAGTTACCAAAACCTGCAAAGAACTCTTCGCCAATCCTTCCGCCGAAATCGCTTTTGCCGGAAGGCAATCCATTCAGAGCCACAAGTAAAAAGTTTTCCATACCCTGGATTTGTTATTTATTTGGACGCCAAAATAGATTTGAGCCCGCAAAGATAGAAATAATTTTTCCCAAAATCAATTCTATCTTACAAAAAAGTGTTTATTACTCTTCCGAAGCAACGCCTCCGTGACGCTTGCGCTCAATCTCATCAAGGATTATCTTCCTGATTCTCATTGACTTAGGCGTAACCTCAACGAGCTCATCCTCCTGAATATATTCCAACGCCTCCTCAAGAGAGAAAACGATAGGAGGAGGAAGCATCACCTTGTCGTCGCTTCCGGACGCACGCATATTCGTAAGTTTCTTCGTCTTGCAGATGTTGATGTTGAGGTCTCTTTCCCTCGTGTGCTCACCCACAACCTGACCAGCGTAGATTTCTACACCCGGGTCGATGAAGAAACGTCCCCTGTCTTGAAGCTTATCCATTGAGTATGCCACAGAAACGCCGGTCTCAAGGGAAACGAGAGAACCGTTGGTCCTGCGCTCGATTTCGCCCTTGTACGGCTCATAGTCCTTGAATCGGTGTGCAACGACAGCCTCGCCTGCAGTGGCGGTAAGAAGGTTGCTCCTAAGGCCCATCAAGCCCCTTGAAGGGATGTCAAACTCGAGATGGGTGCGGTCACCGCGGTTTTCCATATGGATGAGAGCTGCCTTACGACGGGTGGAAATCTCAATAGCCTTGCCCACATACTCCTCAGGCACATCGATAGTAAGGTTCTCAATAGGCTCACACCTCACACCGTTGATAGTTTTGTCCAGCACCTTCGGCTGACCTACCTGAAGTTCGAATCCCTCGCGGCGCATAGTCTCGATGAGCACTGAAAGATGGAGAACTCCACGACCGTAAACCACGAATGAATCCGCATTAGGACCCGGTTTCACCCTAAGCGCAAGGTTCTTTTCAAGTTCCTTTTCAAGTCTCTCCTTAAGGTGGCGGGAAGTCACGAACTTGCCCTCACGGCCGAAGAACGGAGAGTTATTGATGCAGAAGAGCATACTCATCGTCGGCTCATCCACAGCGATTGGCGGAAGAGCCTCCGGGTTCTCGTAATCTGCGATGGTGTCACCGATTTCGAATCCGTCAATTCCCACTACGGCGCAGATGTCACCGCACTGAACGCTTTCCACCTTGGCCTTTCCAAGACCTGTGAAGACCATAAGGTCCTTTATTTTCTGTTTCTGGACTATATCGTACCTCTTGCAGAGGCTGATGTTCATTCCTGCTTTGAGTTCTCCGCGTGTCACCCTACCGATGGCGATACGGCCGACGTACGGAGAGTACTCGAGTGAAGATATGAGAAGCTGCGGAGTTCCCTCCTTAACCTCTGGAGCCGGGACTGCCTCGAGAATCGTGTCAAGGAGCGGGGTTATGTCCGTCGTAGGAGTTTTCCAGTCGTAGGACATCCAACCCTGCTTCGCGCTGCCATAGACGGTCTTGAAATCAAGCTGGTCGTCGGTCGCGTTGAGCGTACACATAAGGTCGAAAACCTCTTCCTGCACCTCGTCAGGGCGGCAGTTGAGCTTGTCCACCTTGTTGATTACCACAACAGGTTTCTTGCCCATCTCGATTGCTTTCTGAAGCACGAAACGGGTCTGAGGCATACAGCCCTCGAACGCATCGACAAGCAGGAGCACGCCATCCGCCATATTGAGCACCCTTTCGACCTCGCCGCCGAAATCGCTATGCCCCGGAGTGTCTATAATGTTGATTTTAACGCCCTTGTAGGTTACTGACACATTCTTCGCCAGAATTGTGATACCTCTTTCCCTTTCAAGGTCGTTGTTGTCGAGGATGAGTTCCCCGAGATTTTCCTGGCCCCTGACCAGTTTCGCCTGATAGATCATCCTGTCCACGAGCGTCGTCTTGCCGTGGTCTACGTGCGCGATGATTGCGATGTTCCTAATATCCATATATATTCCTTTCTAAAAAAGCGTGCAAAGGTATAAAAAAATCATTTAATGCGTAAAACGACCTCCGAAGGCCGCGTCACCAACACTCTTATTCCGCAAAATCAGCGGCATCTCTCCGAACGCTCTCCGGGATGGAACTGCGTACATACAGGCAAGTTCCCGAGCCCGGGTTATCCGAATCCTCAAGGGTTAGGACATCGCCCGAAATGGAGTATGAGTAGTTGCTGGCCCAATAGGTTCCGCCCTGACCATTATAGTCTCCGTAAAGAAGCCCGCCGGCAGTCTCGTAAAGGCCCGTAAAAGCGGAAAAATGTCCCGCGGAGCCGAGTTTCTGGAAAATCTCAAATGTGCCGTCGGCTTTGAAATTAAGGTAAACCTCGGCCTTGACAGATGCTGAGGATGCGGAATTTCCGTAGTAATTTTCCAGCTTCCATTCCCCGGTTATATCTCCCGGATTCTTTGACTTATTGCAGCCCAAGAATCCAAGAAGGAGGACAGAGAGAAAAAATATCTTTATTATCTTTTTCATATCATCAATATTGAAAGACCACGTCAGGCGCGACATTGAAAGCACTCAAGGTGGTAAGCTATACTTATTTAGCCCTAGTCCTAAAGCCAGGCGCCATTAGAAGACACCTCCGGTTTGGAGATAATCGACACAACTTTCGACACTGCGTAGCCGCTAGGACGCGAAGCCGAAATTGAAGAGCCCGCGATGGCGGAAATCTCCAATCGGGCACAGCCCGACTTGCCGGTCGTGAAGACAAGCTTGCCGCTTTTCACAACAGGGCTGGATGCCAGTCCAAGAGCCTCAGTACCGTTGTCAAGAACCCTCACACCGGTGTACTCCAAGTTTTCGCTATCGCCGCCGAAGTAGTCGGAGAGGGAGATTGAGCAGTTTTGGCCGGTCTTCACTACAATTGAAGGGACGCCGTCCATCTGCATAAACATTTTCCACACATTCACGGATCCGCTGCCAAGATTGCCACGGAAAGCGGGAAGCCTCAAACTTCCGATTCTGTTCCCGTCGAGAGTAAGTTTTGTCCCGACAAGAAGGTCATCAAGGCCGTCCACTGAGGTCAGAAGAATCGAAGTAAACTC
The DNA here is from genome assembly GCA_963652025.1 of bacterium. Taxonomy (GTDB): domain Bacteria; phylum Bacteroidota; class Bacteroidia; order Bacteroidales; family UBA932; genus Cryptobacteroides. Next base: position 11,954 of record CAVJRU010000012.1, on the reverse strand, counting down.
ATCGTTCGTGAACTTATAACCGTTTTTCAACGCATACGAGATGCCCAAAGCCGCAATGGAACTTACGTGCGGACACGCCATTGAAGTACCCTGCATATAGCCGTAATTGGTCGCGGAGTATTCCGATGTCAAGTTGCCATAATCGTCCATCTGACGGATTTTCTTTGTCGGCATAGTTGAGAGGATTGCGGCCATATCGTCATCTGTTTTCCCTCCGGTGTAATACTCTCCGCCCGGAGCAGAGATATTGCAGCCGGGTCCGTAGTTGGTGTAATAAGTCGGAAGGCCGTCACATCCGAGGGCGCAGACAGCGATGCAATATTTAAGCGCGCCAGGATAGGCGCAAATAGACCCGGATTCATTGCCGGCAGCAAAGATTGCAAGACCGCCGGCGAGGGCCTCAGAGCAGTTGGAGACTGAGACAAAATACTGAATTGCGGTCGTCTCAAGAGTGTTTGAGCCGGCTGAAGTGTAAGCCTTGTCACTCTTATAGTCACCTGATTCGCAGCCGTATGAGCACTGGGCTATGCAAGCGCCGTTATCTGCAGCATACTCAAATGCCTTTGCTGTCTGGTTAGAATATCCACCGTCATTACCATTGAAAATCTGGCAGGACATTATCCTCACGCCGTCCCCATTGCCGGTACCTCCTGCTATGGAGCTTACGCCCACACCGTTATTGTTCACGGCTGCAACAGTTCCAGCCACGTGTGTGCCGTGGCCCGTGTTGCCGTCCGTCGTGACTTTAAGTTCAGCGCAGTCATCCACAAAATTCCATCCGTGAAGGTCATTTACGTACTTGCCCCTTGGGGTGGACGCATTAGGATTTGTCCAGACATTGGCCTTGAGGTCCGGATGGTCCACGTCCACAGGCTCGTCTATTATAGCCACTATCACCTTCGGATTGCCTGCACAAAGCGTCCAGGCCTGCTTGACATTCACGTCAGCACCCTCTTTTGCAGTCGGAGCTATCCTCGTCTCACCCTTATTGTCCAAGTCCCACTGGTCACCAAAATATGGGTCGTTGAACGAAGTGGAGGCTATGGCCTTTGTCCCGACGGAAGGGATATACTGTCTGGCTGGGCCCACATTAGCCTTCTTTCTTTCCTTATTGAACTCAACAGACTTGACGGCCGAGTACTCAGCAAGACATCTTGCCTTCTCCTGAAGGGAAACACCCTCCGCGAAATGTGCCTCATACCAGTTCTGCATCCCGCACTGGCGCTTAATGGCCACGTTGCCCGTGGAAAGGTCGAATACCGGGCATATTTTTTCCGCGCCTACAGAGGCCGAGAGCGAGTCGACTGCCTCGGAACCCAGTCCTGGGGCATTGAATATCAATATGTTGCTCGAAGATGTCAGGGCATCTTCGGGATTCAGAATTTTTGTCTCGGGAGCCGTCTCCTGCTCAGAGACAGCCTCAAGCGAGCAGGATGTTGCAAAGCCGCAAAGGACTGCAAGCCCCATTAAAACTCCTGTTATTCTTTTCATTATTTCTTATTCTTTTTTGCTCTTGAATTAGCCTTGGAACGTTTCGCTGAAGTTCTCGCATTCGATTTTTTAGCGGAACGATTGCCTGCAGAGCGTCCCCCTTCCACAGAAGAGTCCTTAGGGGCGGAAGGGTCTATGAGCTCGTAGTCCAGCAGGCACTGGTCCTGGTTTGCTTTCTTTACCCTTATCTGCACCTCGTCGCCGAGATTGTAAACTTTGTGGGTGCGGCGTCCGACGAGCGTGTAATGCTCCTCATCGAACTGGAAGAAGTCCGAACGTACATCCCTCAGCGGCACCATACCCTCAATCTTTGTCGGCTCAATCTCCACATACATACCCCACTCTGTAAGGCCGGAGATGTGTCCTGTGAACTCTGCGCCCACCTTATCCTGCATAAACTCGACGAGTTTGTACTTGATGCTCGACCTTTCGGCCTCGGCGGCAACCACCTCGCGCTGAGAGGCATACTTGCAGGCATCTTTGTAGTACTGCTGGTCCGCACTTGCACCGCCACCGAGATAACGCGCCAGAAGACGGTGAACCATCAGGTCAGGATAGCGGCGAATCGGGGAAGTGAAGTGGGTGTAATAGCGGAATGCAAGGCCGTAGTGACCGATGTTCACGGTGTCATAGCGTGCCTTCGCCATTGTGCGGAGTGACAGAAGTTCGATGGCGTTGAACTCAGGAGTGTCCTTAGCCGCCGAGAAAAGTCCGTTGAGTTCGCGTGAAATGTCCTTACCGTCGCGGACCTCTCCGAGTTTATATCCGAAATTGCCCACAAAACCGCGAAGATTGTCGATTTTAGCCATATCAGGCTCGTCGTGCACACGATAGACGAAGGTTTTTTCGTCCTTCTTAGCCTTTGCCGGCACCTTCTCCGCAGCATTGCCATCCTTGTCAAGGACAGCTCCGGTGGCCACAAATTCTGCCACACAGCGGTTAGCAAGAAGCATAAACTCCTCCACGAGCCAGTTCGCCTCCTTGGATATTTTCTGATAGACCCCGACAGGTTTTCCCGTCTCGTCCACCTGAACCTTCATCTCTGGACGCTCGAAACTGATTGCGCCGGAAGCGAATCTCTTCTTGCGGAGTTTTGAGGCAAGTTTGTTCAAAGTAAGAACCGCCTCCTGGACCTCATCAGGAACGACCTCGGTTTTTCCGTCAGCGGAAGCCTGATAGCCCGGGACAACCTTTCCCGTTTCAATCACGGTCTGAGCTCCGTCATAGTCAAACCTGTAGTCGGAGTCGATGATGGTGCGGCCAAACCAGCGTGAAACCACTTTTGCAAGCGGAGTAAGTTCGAAAACAGCGGAGAAAGTAAGTTTTTCCTCGTGCGGGCGGAGAGAACAAAGTTTGTTGCAGAGTTTTTCCGGAAGCATCGGCACGGTGCGGTCCACAAGATAGACCGAAGTGCCACGGGTGCGGGCCTCCTCGTCAACAAGAGAGCCCGGAGTGACATAGTAAGAAACGTCAGCGATGTGCACTCCCACCTCGAAATTGCCGTTCGGAAGGACCTTGAAAGAAAGCGCATCGTCAAAATCCTTTGCGTCGGCCGGGTCTATGGTGAATGTTAAAGTTTTCGTGAAATCGCGGCGAGTTTTGCGTTCCTTCGCAGGAATTTTGTCAGAAATATCTTCTGCAGCGTTCTCCACCTCAGGTTCGAAGCGATACGGAAGTCCATATTCGGAAAGAATCGCGTGCATCTCGGTTTCGTTTTCGCCTGGAAGTCCAAGGACATCGATTATGTGTCCGCTCGGACAGTTCTCTCCCCGCTTCCACTCGTCCACGACTGCCGCCACCTTCATCCCGCTTTCAGCCTCAGGATGTTTCTCGAGGTCTGAAACCACAATGTCGTACGGCATATTCTTGCTCTGCATAAGCACCCAAGCCTGACCGTCGAAAATATGAAGAATGCCGATAAAAGGCTTTCCGCTTCTTTCGACAATCTCGGTTATATGACCTTCACGACGTGATTTTTCTGTTTTTTCACGGGTTATGGCGACTTTCACCTTGTCGCCGTGGAGAGCTCCGCCAAGTTTGGTGCGGCTCACATAGACATCATCATCCTGACCCTCAATCACAACAAAAGCAAAGCCCTCACGGGTCATCTGCACGGTTCCCTCAAACACAGGGAGCACTTTTTTCTCGCGGGGCTTCCGCGCGCCGAATTTCTTTCTTCTAGACATTATATATTCCGTAAGTTTCGCAAATATCTAAACCCTAATACCTTAAAATTGCCTATATTTGCGGCGCAAATTTAACAAAATTTGCCTAATTAACATTCTTTGGGGACAAGATTAGTCCCGAGAGACTTTAAATACGACAATAAACATACCTTTGGGGCAATAAACAAGTTTATAATATGAATAAAAAAGTTCTTCTTATGATCCTCGACGGTTGGGGCGAGGGCAAACACGACTGGACAAACGCAATCTACACGCAGGGCGCGCCGTACATCGATTCGCTTCGCGCAAAATACCCCTTCGGACACCTTCAGGCCTGCGGCGAATACGTCGGACTGCCTGACGGACAGATGGGCAACTCCGAGGTGGGACACCTCAACCTCGGTGCCGGCAGGGTTGTGTATCAGGACCTTGTAAAGATCAACATCGCGTGCCGCGACCACAAACTCCTTGAGAATCCGGAGATTAAAGCCGCTTACGACTATGTAAAGAGCACCGGAAAGAAGCTCCACTTTATGGGACTTATGTCAATGGGAGGAGTCCACTCTTCTCAGGCTCACGTCTATGAATTCCTCTCTGTAGCAAAGGAGTACGGGCTCAAGGACGTGTACGTGCACTGCTTTATGGACGGACGTGACTGCGACCCTCACAGCGGCAAAGGCTTCATCGAGGAGCTGGAGACCAAGATGGGCGAAAGCTGCGGAAAGGTGGCTTCTGTCTGCGGAAGGTTCTACGCGATGGACCGCGACAAGAGATGGGACAGGGTCAAGGCTGCCTACGATATGCTCGTGAGCGGTGAAGGTGCGAAAGCGACTTCAGCTGTGGAGGCCATTGAAGCCTCATACGCAGAGGGTGTTACTGACGAGTTCGTAAAGCCTACCGTCATAACAGGAGCAGACGGAGCGCCGCTTGCCAAAATCGAAGAGGGCGATGCAGTAATCTTCATCAACTTCCGCAACGACCGCGCACGCGAAATCACCTCAGTCCTCACTCAGGCCGATATGCCGGAGCAGGGAATGCATACTCTTCCGCTTTACTACTGCTGTATGACTCCGTACGACGCCGCATTCCAGGGTCTTCACATCCTCTTCCCTAAGGAGAACGTGACCGACACCCTCGGAGAGACCGTTGCAAAGGCAGGAAAGAGGCAGCTGAGGATTGCCGAGACTGAGAAATACGCACACGTGACCTTCTTCTTCAACGGAGGAAGGGAGGCGCAGTTCGAGAATGAGGACCGCATCCTCGTGAACTCCCCTAAGGTGCCGACCTACGACCTTCTCCCGGAGATGAGCGCAGTGGAAATCACCGACAAACTCGTGGATGTTCTGAACACAGGAAAAGAGGATATGATTATCCTTAACTTCGCTAACGGAGATATGGTGGGCCACACGGGAGTATTCACTTCCATCTGCCGCGCAGTTGCAAAGGTTGACCAGTGCGTGAAGAGGGTTGTCGAGGCCGCTGAAGCTAACGGCTACACCGTTCTTCTTACCGCTGACCACGGAAACGCTGATAACGCAGTGAATGCCGATGGTACGCCTAACACCGCCCACTCTCTCAACACGGTGCAGTTCATCGTCATCAATGCCGGTGAAGAGGTCAAGAGCGTTCGCGACGGAAAGCTTGCGGATGTCGCTCCGACGATTCTCAAACTGATGGGCATTGAACAACCAAAAGCAATGACAGGCGAGGCGCTCATCTAAAGCGATATTAAAATAAAAAAAGTCCCGAGAAATCGGGACTTTTTTTTATTTCAGACCTCGTGCTTTCAATAACCATTTAGGATTGGGCTCCGCGCCGCGGAAGCGTCTGTAGAGCGTCATCGGCTCCTCGCTGCCGCCCATTTCAAGAATGTTGTGCTTGAAAGAGGCCGCGGTTTCGCTGTCGAAAACGCCCCTCTCGCGGAAGAGTTCGAACGCGTCCTTGTCCAGCACCTCGGCCCAGAGATAGCTGTAATAGCCGGCGCTGTAGCCGCTGTTGAAGATGTGGTTAAAGTAGGACGTGCGGTAACGCGGGATGATTTCCCCAATCAGTCCCATCTCCTCGCAGACCTTCTTCTCGAACGCCGAAATGTCGATGCGGCGCAGCGAAGAGTCCTGAGGGTTCTCAACATCGGAAGCAAGCGGAGAGTCCTTGTCCACCCAGATGGACTCCAGCTCGTGCCACTTCATATCAAGGATGGATGCCGCGGCAAGCTCGGTAGTCATAAAGCCCTGATTGAACGTGCCTGCTGCGACGATTTTCTCCACAAGAGCCTCGGGGATGACTTCCCCGGTCTGGTAATGGAATGCGTAGGTTGCGAGAACCTCAGGCTGGAACGCCCAGTTCTCGTTAATCTGGGAAGGAAGTTCCACGAAATCGCGTGCTACGCTGGTGCCGCTCACTCCTTTGTAATGGCACTTTGTAAGCAGACCGTGAAGAGCGTGTCCGAACTCGTGGAACATAGTGCCCACTTCGTCGATGGTAAGAAGCGACGGAGCGTCTGCGGTAGGCTTTGTGAAGTTGCCCACATTCACGATAATCGGCCTCACATCGCTCCCTGCGGCGTCATAGCCCTGATTGCGGATGTTGTTCATCCACGCGCCGCCCCTCTTGGTGCTGCGCGGATAATAATCCGTTGTGAGAATGCCCAGGAAAGTGCCGTCGGAAGCGTCGCTAACCTTGAACACCTCAACATCCTTATGGTATTTCGGAGCATTCTCCACAGGCTCAATCCGGATTCCATACAGGCGGGAAGCCGTCTCGAAAACTCCCTTGCGGACATTCTCCATCTTAAAGTATGGCTTGGTCTGCTCCTCGTCAAGGGCGAACTTTTCCTTTTTCACCCTCTCGGCGTAATATGCCCAGTCCCACGGAGCGATGCGCGTGCCCTTTTCAAGAAGTCCGGCAGCGATATCCTTATCCATTTCCACCTGAAGGTCGGCGAGTTCCTCGCGGGCTTTGTTCAAAGCAGGAGTTATGATAGTCCCGAGGAACGCATCCACAGCCCCGGGGGTCTTCGCCATCTTGTCCGAAAGGATGAACGCAGCAGGGCTTTCATAGCCAAGAAGACGCGCCTTCTCCTGACGAAGTTCAAGGATTTCTGCGATTATCTCCCTCGTATCGTTCTCTCCCCCATTGGCTCCGCGGCTGGAATATGCCCTGAACATCTTCTCTCTCTGAGCCCTGTCAGCGCAGGAAGCCATCGTAGGGGCATACTCCGAAACAGTGACCCCGCACTCCGCCGTAAAAGCGTTATTCTCGGCAAGAAGCGAGGTGCCGAATTTCTGCTCAAGCAAAGAAAGACGGGAATTGATTTCCTTCATCCGGGCCTGACTCTCCTGGGAAAGAGCAATTCCGTTGGCGACAAATGCCCTGTGGGTCTTTTCAAGGAGCATCATCTCCTCCCTCGAGAGTTTCACCCCGCAGCCGTCGTCGCAGCCCGAATCCTCGGCGAAGCAGGCGTCCGCATAGACTTTCTGCACCCTTTCGAAAAGGTCGTGGTTCATATAAATTGCGCTGGAGTGGTCGGAGACAAGAGGAATCACCTCTTCCACGACTGCCTGAAGCTTCGGTGTTCCGTCAGTTTCGCTTAGATTGAAAAGAACTCCCTCAACCCTTTCGAGAAGCTCTCCGCTACGGTCAAGCGCGGCGACAGTGTTCTCGAAAGTCGGGGTCTCATCCTGAGCTATTATAGCCTCGATTTCCTCTCTTTGCTGACGGATTCCTTCCTGGATGGCAGGAAGATAGTCACTTGTCTTTATTTTCTCAAAAGGAGGTATTCCGTAAGGGGTGTCCCATTCGGTAAGGAACGGATTTTCGCGGCATCCCGTAAGGGTTGCGAGTGCTAAAGCCATAATTACTATATTTTTCTTCATAAAAATTCCTTTGTTTAACCAAAAACAGTTCTTCCGGGAAAGACGCCTGGACGCTTCTTGGGAAGAACTGTCTGAATTATTCTACAACGATGTCGTACTGGTCACGCACAACAAGCTGGACACTGCCTTGATACATCGTGAGGACACCTGTTGCGCTGATGGTCTTCTCTCCGCTCAACACCTTCGGGTCAATCTCAAGGTCTGCGAACTTGGAGTAGCCGCTCGTTCGGATCTGCACCGTACCGCCTGCGCCGTTGAAATACTGGCTCACGGAATAGGCCTGCGCATTGCCGCGAATCTTGGACTTCACATCCGCAAGAGTCTGGCCCGAAGTGCTGCCGGAATTACCCACTTCGGCGCTGTCCCAGTCTCCCGCATTGATGTGAGAGAGGAAATTGGTCTTTGTCATCGCCCAAGTGGTGATGTTCCAAGTCTTGTCGGAAAGGAAGACGCGGTTCGAAGACTCGCTGCTGTCCACGTTTCCGTCAATGTAGAGAAGAGCGAACACCTCGTTTCCATACTTGAGCCCATTGATCGTTACGAGAGCGCCCACGGAGTTGTCCTCAGCCTGCGAACTGGAGGAGGACGGGAGAGAGGTTATCTCCCTTGGGGCTACAGGCTTCACGTTACCAGGATCGCAGCGGAAGATGTGACGGTCAACAATGTACTTATTCTCGATGTAGGATGTGGAATACTTCGTTCCCTCCGGGTCCTTAAGACCGATCTGGATTGTTCCGGAACCGCCGTATTTACCTGATTTCCAACCATATTCGCCCACAGCAAGTTCATCCAGACTGATATAGACCGTCTGTCCCTCACGGTAGTCGTTGTGAAGGCTTGTGAGGCCTATCTTCACTTCGATACCAGGGCCAAGGTCATCATCCTGAATATAGAAAGATTTATAGAAATTGCCGGAGCGGTCGGATGTGGTGATTCTTCCCTTAACCCAAAGGTCTTCATCCACTTCCCAGCACCAGGTCACCAGATTCGTGGAATTGGACGCGCCTGTTGTCGGGTCTATCTTTGCAGCCTCGGAGATAAACCTCGTGCAGAGCTCCTTCACGGTAAGAACCGTACCAGTAACCTCAGACGGGTCGAATGGAGTATACTCCTCGGCGTTTTCATATTTCCCGGTGAACACCGGCTGGAATTCCTCGCAGGCGGTGAAAAGGACTGCAGACGAAAGAATTGCCAATATTGTCTTTTTCATACTTATATCTCCTCCTTAGAATTTGAAATAAAGGTTCAACATATAGTTGATTCCCTGCATATAGAAATACTTGGAATCGAACTTATAGTAGTTCTTGTAATCCTCGCTCGTAATGAGGCGGGTCTGCTCATAACCTCCGGTCTTTATCTTCCTGTTGTTCAGCAGGTTCTTCACTTCGAGAGAGAAGCCGAAGTTATATTTGCGGTCAATGTACCAGGATTTTCCAACGCTAAGGTTCATCACTACGGCAGGTTTGAATTCCTCCTGCTGAGTCATATAGTTGATTTCACCCGGAGTAAGTCCCTTATCGGTGAAGTCCTCGTTAAGAAGCCAGGAATTGGCGTGCTCAGCGATGTAGTCATCATCAAGGGCATTGTCAGGACCTGCAGCCGCCTTGATTGTGCGGTAGAGCGGGTTCATATCGAGGTATGATTTCGCATAAACGTTCGCTCCGAGAGTGAAGAACCAATAGGAAGAGGTCCTGTAGTTGAGGGCGAGGTTTGCCGCTATCTGAGGAGTGGAAGCAACGTGATGCTTCTGAACTTTCTCAACGACAAAGTTTCCATCCTCATCCGTTGCGAAATAATCGGTCGGGGTGATGGTTGAAGACGCGGCAATCGCACGCTCCTCGTCGGTGAGGTCGTCCCTAAGCTTATACACAGGACTTGCAGCCCAATAGGTCACAGGCTTTCCGTAGGAGTCGGCCACGACCTCGGAGCTATTGTCCACGGTCTGATACATCGTTGGAGTGGATGTGTAAACGTAGCTTCCAAGGCTCAGGGCACCCTGAAGGCTCAGTCCCTGGAGGAAGAACGGAATCTTGAATCCGAGTTCGAGTCCGAGGTGTCTCTGGTTGATGCCGGTCATAGCGAAGTTGGTGAACGAACGCTGCGAATCATCGTAGAAACTCATCATATCGGACTGGTCGAAGATATAGGTGTAGAATCCGGTAAGACGAAGGTCGTAGCCGTTGTTGCTGAGCTGATAGTTAACATCGGCAGAAACGGTCTTCGTAGTGGTGAGATTCGGGATAAGCGAGTTGCGGGTCCTCGGGGAGAGGAATGACTGGGTGAAAGTCGGCGCGTCGTTGAAGTAGCCGGCATTCGCGAAGAAACGGTGTCCTCCGGTGAGAACATACTCGGCGTGGCCCTTAACAGCGTAAGTGAAGAATGTAGAAGTCTTAGACTTACCCTTTGAAGTCACATATTCGCCGTTTTCATCCTTAGTGGAGAGCACAAGGTCTTTGCCGTTGATATCCTTCACAACAATCTCGTTTCCATCGTCGTCAAGACCGGCGAAAAGTCCTTTTCTCACGAGTCCTTCCCTCCAGAATGAGGAAACTCCGGCTTTTACGCCGAGGTCGGCCTTGAAGTTTCCGACGTCAAAGTGACCGTTTGCCCAAAGGTCTCCGTTACGGACCTGCGCGTAGTAGTCATATCCATACTTGCCGCCCTTTGTAATCATTTCGGCCTCGCCGTCGTGTGAAAGGTAGTAGTCAAGGTCGTTCTGAATCATCGCCTCCGAGAAGGAGAAGTCGCGCTCGGCGAAGTTGTCCGTGTTGAGATAGTACTCGCCTCCGAGAAGGTCTCTTACCTTCTTGTAGTATTCAGTGCGGTTAATCTTCGCAGAAAGTCCTCCCGTAAGAGTGAACAGGCTGTTTGCTGTCCATTTGACGTTAGCGGCCAGGTTGAAATCGTTCTGGTCAGCACGTCTTTCTTCCTGAATGTACTTTGAACGTCCGTCGGCAGCGTAGTAGTTCACGTTGTAGAGGCGGTCCCAGTCGAGGTGCTGAGTCTTGACGTCTGTTTTCCAGGCTTCTGTAGCCCATTCATATTTATCCATATTGACCCTGCCCCAGTTGCTGTCTTCCATATAGTAGTAGCTCGGAAGATTGCGGTAGTAGTCGGCACGCGGGTCGGCTGAGTCGTACCAGTCGAGGGCGGTGTATCCGTTGCGGCCCGTACGGTAAAGGAGGGTAACGCCAGCCTCAAGGTTTTCAAGAGGATTGGCTGTGTACTTCAGGACGAAAACAGGTTCGTGGGTATCCTTTACGCGGGAGTTTCTCACCTTGCCGTTCTGGTAGCCCCAGTTGGAGTTGTACATATTGTCGCCCATAAGGTCGTAAACCTCCTGAGTGGAAGCGTTCTGAGCTCCCCTCTGTCCCGGAGCCGCGAAGGCCATAAAGGCAAGTCTGTGAGCATCGCCCCATTTCTTCTCAGCACCGAGGTAATATGCAAATGAACGGTAGTAAACTCCTTTCACCCAGTCGTTTCCGCCGATTCGGGCAGAGGCGCTGGCTGCAAATGACCAGCCGTTGTCCAACTCTCCGGAGGCATATGTCGCCATAAAGCGAAGACGATAGAGGGCGGAGTTGGTAAGTGCGCTGAATCTCCATCCCGGACGCACTGAAGACGGGTTCGCGAGGATGTTGGTCACACCGTTATAACCACCGAAACTGTACGGAGACGCCTCCACACCGATGGTGCTTTCCTTCGCTCTTGTCGCCTCGTTAAGGCCGCTCCAAAGAGAGAACGGAGAGTAGCCAGTGACGGCGTCGTTCATCTTTACGCCGGCAAGGAGCACATCCTGGCTCTCGCTGTTGTAACCCCTGTTCTTGAAACGGACGTCGCTGAAGCCGTAGCCCACGATGTTGTTGTAGGGGTCGTTCGCTCCGAAGAGGATGGATGGAGAGTCGGTGTAGCCGGAGTCCTCCATATCGAACTCGGCGAAGGAGGTGTCATCGGCATCCCGCACGACCTGCTCGGCCACGAGGGAAACGAAGATGAGGTCCTTCACATAGCCTTCAACTGTGACGTTGATGTTTGATGTGAGGAAGCCGTCTGCAGAAACGGTCATCTGATATGTCCCATTGTCGAGGCCATCGAAAAGGAATGTTCCGTCAGACTTTGAACTGGCGGAGATAAGAATGTTCTGACCTTTGGCAATGGTGATCTGAGCACCAGGTACAGGGACACGCCCCGCACGATTGACGACTGTTCCCTTAACGCCGCCGACTCCGCCAACAGTCTGAGCCGAAAGCGAGAAGGAAGCGATGAGAGCTGCCGCTGCCAATAAGAGTTTCTTAACCATTGTGTGTTTATTTTGTGTGTTTATTTGCCAATCACGATATAGGTCGGATAGTGGTCGCTATACCCTCCGATGAAGGAGCCGTTGGAGAATGTGCGGAACGGATAACCCTTGTAAGTACCGCTC
>CAVJRU010000011.1:11201-45247 GCA_963652025.1 bacterium | reverse complement strand
ATCCGAGTTTATGGAAAAACCTTCAGCCCGCCCATATTTTTTCTTGCCGAGAGTCATCCCGGAGCACTACTCCCGCGGATGGGAGGGCTACCGGACTCTCGTCCTCGGGGTGTTCCACGTCTGCACCATCGAGTGCTGCCCTCTTCGGGCGGAATGCCTTGCGGACAGCTCACGCTTCGACTCCCTCTGCCCCCAATATGAGGGTAAGGGCGACTACTACAGGCTTTCCAACAGCAACGAGATTGAGGTAGAGAGCTACCTTGAGGGCGAAGTGAACTACCCCACCTATTCCTCCATCACCAAATACCTCCTCCGCACCAACCGCCACGTTGTGCAGGCGTCCAGGCGCGAGCTTTGGGACAGTATAGCCTACACCAATTTCCTCCAGAACTTTAGCGGGGAGTACGACACTCTTTTCTACGCCCTTACTTCGGAACTCTTTGACTCTCAGCTCCCTGCATTTGCGGCGGTGCTAAAGGAACTGCGCCCGGAGGTCATCTATGTCATCGACACGGCGGTCGCCGACTGCCTGAGGGCGCACGAGGCCGACTTCTCCGGTCTGAGATTTATTGACGAGAACCAGGACTGGACTCTCCCGATATACCGGTTCACCTTCAACATCGCCCCGAAGGCAGCTCCGAATGAAATCCTCTCCTCTCTGAAGTCGTTTCACTCCATCGGCGACGAGGCGGCGCGGCTCCAAAAAATCCTCAGCTGCCTCGAAAGGGGCAGAAGCCGTGCGAAGGCTCCCGATGCCCGACAGACCGAGGTCCTTCCGCACATCTGGGACTCCGAGTTTGAGGGCTATCTCTACCGTCGCCTTCTGGAAATCTCGCTCCCGGAAAGAGCCTCCGAAAAACTTCACCGCATCCTGCAAAATCTTTATGCTCAGGGAATAACATCGGCCCCGGACAAAATAGTCTTCAAGAAATCATCTCCCGGTTTCGAGACCCAGTACAAAAGGGACGGCTTAATAGTAGAGCTAGCCTCCGCCCTCTCCGCCGACTCCCCGCAGGACCCTCCTGTCAAACCGTTCAACTTAGCCCGAGCATTGTTCTACGACTGCGGCAGCAAGGCACAGTGGCGCACGGAACGTCTGAAGGAGTACACCACTCACCAGCCCATCTGCGGCACCGCCATCAGAAATCTCCTCGGCGAAATGGGAAAATAATCCCCACGCGTGGGGAAAAGCGTGCGAAACTTTTTCGCATCTTTGCTCCCCAATGAAGTTCTTCGACTCTGTTGCCGGATGAACGCCATTTAGTGCTCCGACACAAACATATTGAAAGCAATTAAAACCTAATTATTATGAGTGAACAGAATCTGCCGGCAAACAACGGCCCGCAATCATTGCTTAACAAAGGAATGGATGTAATGAAAGATCCCAACGCATCAAAGGCAGCAAAGGTCGGAGCTGTAGGACTCGTTGCAGTCGCTGCAATTGCAGTTGTCGCAACGAAAACAATTGACGTAATGGGAAAATGACAAAGCCAGAACAGGAACAACTCCGCCTACGGACTGGGTGGTCGGAGGCTATTGTGTCCAGGATCCGGTGCGTGGAGGAGGCGGAGATTTATATCCGGGCTGGGTTGCGGGAGGCTGTGATTGGCGGCCGCCCGGCTCTTGTCCGTTCCGACATAGACTGGGCGGACTACTCCATCCGGCGGAACACCTGGCTGCGGAATAGTGCGCAGCAGGGGCTGAAGGACTACGACAAATGGGCGGAGTATAACAACGCCGATCTCATCGGGGAGGGATTCCCGCCGCGTGACCGTAATGGTGACCCTTACGAGCTACACCACATCGGGCAGCAGCAGGATTCGCCTTTTGCCGAACTTACTTGGAAAGAGCATATGGGGGACGGAAACAATGCCGTTCTGCATAGCGCCGGGAAGGAGTCGGAGATTGACCGGCAGCAGTTCGACGGCGAAAAATCAGCCTATTGGATGGCGCGTTTCGCGGCTTTCACCGAGGAAGAAAAGCGCCGGATATATGGCCGGTAGTCTGTCTTGAATCTATTAAACAGTTGTGATATGGTAAGAAATACTGAAAAATATGTCTGCAAGGATTGTGGACACAAGTTTATTGGGATGGATATTGAGTGGAACGGCACAGCGGATTCCTATCCGGTCAAGTGCCCGAAATGCGGGAGTCTCCACACCGCTCCGCGGTTTTCTTTTGGGGATGGAATATTGCAAGATCCTTGTACCAGCCTGGTTACAGACATACTGCAGCGCCTTTTCAAAAAAGGTTAACACCCGATGCCCTCAGAGGGGCACTATGTCGCCGTGGCCGTATTCTAGTCGTCCTTCACTACTATAACCAATAATCACTTCAAAAGTGACGATTTCGGCAAAAATCAGCACTTTTGAAGTGATTGTTACCTTTCATCCCCCTTCATCACCGCCTCAACTGAATAGAGCGGATAATTGGTCAGCCAGTCCTGCTCCCGGTAGGGTGACATAGAAAGACGTACACATTTCAGCCCTGAATTTTTTTCCACAAATGCACAATAACGCACAAAAGTCGAACTAAAAAATGTACTATTTAGCAAAAAGTCGTCCTTAAAAGTGTGGGAATCCACGAAAAGTCGAACTGAAAATGCGAAATCGTTATTTTACTCTTAGTCTTTGGCCGATGCGAAGAGTTGAGGTGGATTTGATGCCGTTGAGGCGGCAGATGGCGCTTACTGTGGTGCCGTTGTTGATGGCTATGCGGCCCAGAGTGTCTCCGGATTTTACTGTATGATAGCGCATTGCCTTCAGTGCGGCCTCTTCGGCGGCGTCCTCCTCCTGAGTCTTGGTCTCATCGTCAAAATCCTGCTCGTAGTTGCTGAACTGGCTCAAGTATTTCTTCTTCAGAACAAACATACGGTGGCGCAGCTCACCTGTCTCGAAATTGATCAGCCACTGCGGGTCGAACGCATATCCGTTATAGCGGGTCTCGAAATGAAGGTGCGGCCCTGTCGAACGTCCTGTGCTGCCTCCCAGACCGATCACATCTCCGGCATTCACCCAGTCTCCGGCCTCCACGCTCCTTTTGGAAAGGTGTCCGTAGAAAGTCTCAAGACCGTTTTCGTGACGGATTACAACCACGTTTCCGTAGCCTCTCATCGTCGTGGACACCCTAACCTTGCCGTTGAAAGCGGCGTAGATGGGGCTGCCGGTTGTCAGCGGAAGGTCCACTCCCTGATGCCTTCTTCCTCTTCTCGGTCCGAACTTTCCACGCGGATTAACCTTCCCGATGTAAGGACAGCTGTAGTTGCTCGTGCTGTCCACAAGCCAGATTGCAGAATAGGAGGGGAGTGAGTCCCAACTTATTTTGTATGGGTCCACATTGCGGTTGTCCCAGTTCTTTGTGAAAATGTCGTTGCCGAGTGAGAACTCCTCAGTCTTGATGTATTTCCACGTTCCGTCACCGAAGAGCACCACTTTCACGTAATCAACCATTGTGTTGAGGGTGTCAACAGGGTCCGAATCGCTGGCAATCAAAGGCTTTACGCTCTGACGCGGAATACGTGGGATAACTGTCCCGTCGCTGGTCGGGAACTTGTACTGAGGGTTGGCGGAGGGAATGTTCGCGTCCACCACCTTAGCGCTGTTTTGCGCCGCCGCCCCGAGAGGCAGCAGCGCAAACGCCATAAAAATAACAATCTGTCTTTTCAAAATTTTTCCTTTTTGCAATCGGCTTCACAGCCGTTTTTAACTGTTTGCTGACAGCTTTTCTGTCTGCCAGCGCGAAAATTAGTGCGGGGCGTTATTGACGGACTCCACCGAATTTCTCGCAGAGAATCTTTTCTACCTCGGAAAGTTTCTCCTGGAGGAGCGCATCGGAGTCAGCCTCGCAGATGAACCTCAAGTAAGGCTCTGTGTTAGAAGGTCTTATGTTGAACCACCAACGAGGGAATTCCACCCTGTAGCCGTCAAAATCCATATAAGCCGTGGACTTCTCCTGTGAAAGGAAGTGGTCTCTTACGGCATCCATAGCGCCCTTCTTGTCCTCAATCTTAAAATTGACCTCTCCGGAGTTCTTGTACCTCGCAATCTTTCCAATGAGCTGGCTCAGGCTGACGCCTTTGCGCTTCATCTGAGAAACGACATTCAGAATGATGATTGAAGCGAGAAGTCCGCTGTCGGAGTAGAAGAAATCACGGAAATAATAGTGTCCGGCGAGTTCACCGCCGAAAATGCCGTCAATCTCGCGAAGCTTCGTGGCCGCGAAAGCCCTGCCGACTTTCCAGGTCTCCATCTTCGCTCCCATTGGCGCGAGATATTCTCCCACCGCCTTTGAACTTCTTATGTCCTGAAGCACAATGCCTTTCTGACCTTTCCTCTCAAGGAAATAGTGCCCAAGCACGGCAATCATAAGGTCTGGGGATATGAAATTGGCGTTTTCATCCACGAACATAACCCTGTCGGCATCGCCGTCGTAGATGACACCGATGTCAGAACCGGTTTTGCGGACAAGTTCCTGAAGAGCAACCACGTTCTTTGCCACAAGCGGGTTCGGTTCGTGATTGGGGAATCGGCCGTCGATGGTGTCGAAGATATATGAAGGCTGGTCACCGAAAATCTCCTTTGCGAAGAGGTTTGCCATTCCGTTGGAAAGGTCCATCGCAATCTTGAGGTTGGAGTAGTCCTCCTTGAAGTTGAGAAGGAAGTCAAGATAGTCCTTGTGAATGTCTTTCGTGAAGACTTTTCCTTTTTCTGCGGCCACAGGGCAGGCTTTTCCTTCGTCAATCCATTTCTTTATCTGTCCGAGTCCGGCGTCAAACCCGACGGCTGCAGCGTTGGTCGTGGAGACCTTCATTCCGTTGTACTCGGCAGGATTGTGCGACGCTGTAATCTGCACGGATGCGTGAAAACCATAGTTCGCTGTTCCGAAATATACCATCGGTGTGCTGCTGAGTCCAATGTCGTAGATGTCTGCACCGGCATCGGTGACGCCTCTGATGACAGCGTCGTGAATCGTATCAGAAGACACCCTGCAGTCCCTTCCTAGAAGGACCTTGCGGGTCTTGAGAAGTTCGGGGATGAAATATCCCACTTTGTAGGCCACTGTCTCGTCCCAATCGACGCCCCAGATGCCTCGTATGTCATATGCGTGAAATGCGCCCATAATTTAAAAATAATGATAGTTTGTGTTTTATGTGGATGCTCTTTTAAGACTCTTTTCCCGCCCTTTATTTGCTCTTGTAGCGGGTCTGAATCTTGCGTGAAGCAATTCCTGCAAGTTTTTTCGCAATCATTTTTTTGCGAATCGGGGAAATCTCGTCAACAAATAGTTTGCCATCGAGGTGAGCGAGCTCGTGCTGAACCATTCGGCAACCGAATTTGTCCAAGACCTCCACCTGCTTCTGGAAGTTCTCGTCGTAGTATTCGACTTTGATGCGGCTTGGCCTCAGGACCTCCGCATATATGCCCGGGACGCTGAGACAACCCTCTGAATATGAACACTTTTCCTGACTCTCCTCAAGCACGCGGGGGTTAATCATCGTGCGGCGGAAGTCTTTCAGGTAGTCGTATGTGTCAGTGAGGTCGGTGCCGTCCACAATCAGTATCCTAAGCGGAACGCCCACCTGAGGAGCTGCAAGACCGCATCCGTCAGCCTGTTTGAGCGTCTCCTTCATATCTGAAACCAGTTTAAGGATTTCATCTTTCTTCTCAAGGTCAGCTTCCTCGTCCACCTGGCGAAGAACCTCCTGACCGTATAAATAAATCGGTAATATCATATTGTTGTTATTTTTTCTTGTCCATCCAACTTTGCAGGATGATAGCCGCGCTGATTTTATCCACGCTCATCTTGTCCTGGCGGTCCTTTTTCTTCATTCCCCCGTCAATCATAGCCCTGTGCGCAAGCACCGATGTGAACCTCTCGTCTTCAAGTTCTATGGGAGTCGTAGGGAAGGCCTTACGGAGCTGTTTGAGGAATATATCCACGTCTGCAGCTGCCTCTGAAGGCTGTCCGTTCATATTGCGCGGGTAACCCACTATGAATGAAACTACATTCTCATTTTGGGCGTAATTTTTCAGATAATCTATTATCTTTGCAGAATGTACCGTCTCCAATGCAGATGCGAAGATGCCGAGCGGATCGCTCACAGCGACTCCAACCCGTTTCCGCCCGTAATCTATGCCGACAAACCTGTTCATTGGCTGCAAAGTTAACATTATATCACAAGTTTCGCAAATGTGAGACTTGACTAAGTTAAATACTTGCGAAAGTTAAAATTGATTATGGCTCAACAAAATAAAAAAGGCAAGGAGGTCAGGCATTTCTTTCTTAACGTGGTGGATGCCCAGACTCATAAACCGCTGAAAACCATAAGATTTACAAAACTCGGATTCTGGTTCACCGTGGTCTATGTCCTTCTTATGCTATGCGTGGCCGTTTTCTGCCTTGTGGCCTACACCCCGATCCGTACTCTCATCCCAGGCTATCCGGATGCCCACTCCAAGGGCGAGGCAATCCGCAACGCCATAAAAATCGATTCTCTTGAGAATGTAATCTGTCGCTGGGAACTCTATTCGGAGAATCTGCGAAGGGTGGTTCTGGGAGAAGAAACCCTTGATTTGCAATCTCTGCTTTCTACCGCTGACTCTTCCGCTGCCCGTCCCGTTCAGGCTGCACCTGCAACAGGAAGCGAGGAGGAATTCCGCGAGATGGTTACGGACGAGGAACAGTTCGACCTCTCAGCCGGTCACAAGAGAGATCTTTCGATAGAAGGAGTGCACTTTTTCTCACCGCTTAAGGGCGTCGTGAGCAAGCCATATGACAAATACGTCCATCCGTACGTTAACCTCACCGCACCGGCCAATTCCCTTGTTATGGCAACCCTGGACGGAACGGTAATCTTCACGGGATGGAACAATGATGCGGGATATACCATCCAGATTCAACACGAGGGTGACATCGTTTCCATCTATCAGCACACCGAAAAGCTGTTGAAGAAAACCGGTGATATGGTGAAAGCAGGCACTCCGATTGCTTTGGTCGGCAGCAGCGACAACCTCACAGTAGGTGACCATCTGCGTTTTGAGCTCTGGTACAAAGGCGAGGCAGTCGATCCTGCAAAATATATCAGTTTCTAAGGAATGGAAAAAAGGAAAGTTGCGATATTGGGTTCGACCGGTTCAATCGGACGGCAGGCGCTGGATGTAATCCGCCAGCACCGGGACCTGTTTGAAGTGGAACTTCTTACCGCGAATAATAGCGCGGAACTTCTTATCTCTCAGGCAATTGAATTTGATGCCAACTGTGTTGTCATCTGCAATGAGGAAAAATATTCTCAGGTTGCCGAGGCTCTGCAGCCCAAGATGATAAAGGTTTTTGCCGGGATGCAGTCTGTCTGCGACCTGGTGGGGTCCGACTCCATAGACATCGTTCTTACCTCTATGGTTGGATTCAGCGGTCTGAGGTCCACTCTTGCGGCAATCGAAGCGGGAAAGACCATCGCTCTGGCGAACAAGGAGACCCTTGTCGCGGCAGGCTCCATCGTTATGAAACGCGCTCTTCAGAAGCAGGTGGCGATTCTTCCTGTAGACTCGGAGCATTCCGCGATTTTCCAGTGTCTTCTTGGAGCAAAGGGTAACGCGATAGAGAAAATCCATCTCACGGCCTCCGGCGGCCCGTTCCGCACTTGGAGTCGCGACAGGATAGCCACTGCTACGGCTTCCGATGCGCTCAAGCACCCGAACTGGAATATGGGCAACAAAATCACCATAGACTCCGCGACAATGATGAACAAGGGTTTCGAGGTCATTGAGGCTAAGTGGCTTTTCGGCGTGGAGGCGGACCGGATAAATGTTGTCGTGCATCCGGAATCTGTAATTCACTCGATGGTGGAATACGCAGACGGCGCGGTGATTGCCCAGATGGGCTGTCCGGATATGCGTGAGCCCATTCAGTTTGCCCTTGCATACCCGGGGAGGCTTCCTTTGAATAATCGGAAACTGGACTTTGCATCCCTGGCTTCCCTCACTTTTGAGGCTCCGGACCTGGAGAAGTTCCCGTGCCTTTCTCTCGCGTTCTCTTCCCTCGAAAAGGGCGGCAACATCCCTTGCGCGATGAATGCGGCGAACGAGGTGGCCGTGGCGGCATACCTGCAGGGGAAAATCAGTTTCTACGGTATTCCTGAACTCATTTCCAACTGTATGGACTCAACTCCGTTCGTCGCCTCTCCATCAGTGGAGGACATATTCTCCACGAACGATGAAGTTTTTGCAAAGGCGAAGGAGGCTATAGGCCTGTAGAATAGGTCGGATTTTTGTAGAGATGATGCCTGCGTTAAGTAAGGTATTTACGCAATAGATATGTGGAACAGGTAAAATGATGGTTGTTTTAATTAAGACGCTTCAGGTAATACTCGCCCTTTCGATACTTATAGTTTTTCACGAACTCGGGCATTTTACCTTTGCTAAGATATTCAAAATCAGGGTAGAAAAATTCTATCTTTTCTTCGACGTCGGGGGCAAGGCGCTCCTGAAGTTCAAACCCAAGAATTCGGAGACGGAGTACGGAATAGGCTGGCTTCCTTTGGGCGGCTACTGCAAAATTTCCGGAATGGTGGATGAGTCCCTTGACACAAATTCCCTCAAGAGTGAACCTCAGCCGTGGGAAATGCGAAGTCATCCAGCCTGGCAGCGTCTGCTGGTGATGGCCGGGGGAGTTCTTTTCAACTTCATTCTTGCCATCTTTATATACATAGGAGTACTTGCCATCTACGGGCAAAGCTACGTCAGCAACGAGGGCAGCGATATTTATGTCAACTCGCTCTCTTCGGATATGGGCTTCCGCACCGGCGACCACATTATCGCGTTCGATGACGTCCCGCAGGAGAATTTTTCCCTTCTGCAGTCAAATCTGGTGAGGGACGATGTGCACAAGGTTACGCTTCTCCGCGGGAATGATACTCTCACTCTTTATGTGGATCAGAGCCGGATCGGAGATGTCTTGAATACGCCGGGTATGTTTGACCTTGCGCTTCCTTTTGTCGTGGACAGCGTGCCTCCGACCTCTCTGAATGCCGCTGCAGGCCTGCTTAAAGGGGACAGGATCATCGCCATCGGGGGAGAGGCGGCCGAGTATCTTCAGGACAGCCGGACGCTGCTTAAAGAGTATTCCGGAAGTACGGCGATGGTGAGCATCTCGCGCGGAGCTGACACTCTAGTCCTTCCTGTTGAGGTGGACACTCTCGGAAGAATCGGGGTCTTTACAACGATGCCGAACATCAAGACAAAGACCTACAACGTCCTGGAGGCTGTTCCTGCAGGGTTTACCTACACTTTTACGACAATTCGTGACTATCTGAAAGACCTCAAACTTGTCTTTACGCCGAGCACCGAGGCCTATAAGTCTGTGGGAAGCTTCATCGCCATCGGTCAGGTCTTCCCGTCGGCGTGGAACTGGTATGCTTTCCTGAACATCCTCGCGCTTCTTTCCGTGATGTTGGGTGTTATGAATCTTCTTCCGATTCCTGCGCTTGACGGCGGGCACATAGTTTTCCTTCTGTATGAAATGATTACAGGGAAAAAGCCGAGCGACCGTTTTCTTACTGTGATGCAGATTGTCGGGATGATTCTCATCTTCGGCTTGATGATATTGGCATTCGGAAATGACATCGGAAGACTTCTGAAGTAGTTTTCTTTCCGGGAGCGAGTTTTGATGGATAAGAATATAATGAATTGAAAATTAAATAATTATGAAAAGGATCAATATACTTGCGGCTATACTCCTTATGGCTGTAGTCGCAACCGGCTGCGGGGAAAGGAAGAAAGCTCTTCTTCCTAGCATCAGCGGAAAGGCTGGAGAGGTGCTTGTCGTGATTGAGCAGGCAGAATGGGAAGGCGCGATAGGAAGCGCCATACGCGACACCCTCACGAGCGACTGTCCGTTCCTTCCTCAGAAGGAGCCGCTCTACACCCTTGTGAACATCACACCGACCGCATTTACGAACATTTTCCAGGTGCACCGCAACATTCTGATGGTTAATGTGAACCCTCGAATATCCGAGCCTGGCGTAAGGTTCCTGTCCGACATCTGGGCAAAACCCCAGTGCGTGATTAAACTTGAGGCAGTGGATGATGACTCTGCCGTCCAGCTTTTTGAGGATAATAAGGAGAAGATTGCGACTTATCTTGAGCAGGCTGAGCGTAATAGGGTGATATCCAATTCAATACAGTATGAGGAGAAGGGGATTGCCCCATATCTTAACGAGCGTTTCGGCGGAAGCATCCATTTCCCGGTGGGCTACGCGTTGAGAAAGGCTTCGGATGATTTTGTCTGGGTGGCTTATGAGACTCAGTACACAAATCAGGGCATATTCGCCTACAAATACCCGGTTGAGGGTTCCGACCCGTTCAGCAGAGAGAGTCTTGTCGCCAAGAAGAACGAGTTCCTGAAAAAATATGTCCCGGGGATGTTCGACAATACCTATATGATTACAAGCCCTTTGGTGGCACCGCAGGTTAAGTATCTGAAATACAGGGGACTTGATTTTGCCGAGATGAGAGGCTACTGGGAAGTTTACGGCGACTATATGGGCGGTCCGTTCGTCTCCCATTCTTTCTACAGCCAGGACGGGAAGTACATCATAACCCTTGATGCTTTTGTCTATGCTCCTAAATATGATAAGCGCCATTATCTGAGGCAGGTGGAGTCGCTTCTCTACTCTTTTGAGTGGGCAGATGACAAAATGAACGAAAATAAATAGGAAAAATATTTTTTTCTCTGAAAAATATTGCATACCTTTGCAATCCCTTTGCAAAAAAGGGGTTTAGTTCTGCTGAAGAACGTGTGCGGTGGGTTCGTATAACGGTTAGTACTCAAGATTTTCATTCTTGCAATAGGGGTTCGATTCCCCTACCCACTACTAAAAATATAAAAAAGTAAAATAATGGCACAACACGCATCCGCAGACAAGCGCAATCGTCAAAACGAAAGGCGCCGCTTGCATAACAAGTATTATGCGAAGACAACACGCAACGCAATCCGTGCGTTGAGGGCAATGACCGTAAAGAGCGAGGCTGAGGCTTCTGCACCGAAGGTTTACGCAATGATTGACAAACTTGCTAAGACCGGGGTCATCCACGCAAATAAGGCAGCAAACCTTAAGAGCGGTATTCAGGTTTACATCAATAAACTTGCATAACTAAAAGAAGAATCTAGCGGAAGCTTCGGCTTCCGTTATTTTTAAAGGGGATTTTTTAGGGATTTTGGCTCAGATGCGCGAAAAGCGAGAGCGGAAGAAGGGAGTTACCTCCCGGTAATGACCGACTGACGATTCGACGCTTGACAAAGCAGATGACCAAAAGACCAAAAAATCGGGATGTAGCGCAGTTGGTAGCGCACTACGTTCGGGACGTAGGGGTCGTGCGTTCGAGTCGCATCATCCCGACAAGGAGATAACTGATAACAAAGGTTATCTCCTTTTCTTTTGTAAGTTATCGTTGATAAGTGGTGAGTGACGTCCGCATCAGCGGACCGCCCGGGTCGGGTATTTCTGTCATTGCTTTTTTCGCTTCTCGCCTCTTTTTGACAAGTCAAGAAAATAAGGGCGGACGGGATTTGCAAAAGAGGGAAATAGTCCTCAAATTTGTATGATGCCGCAGAGAAACTCCGCAGCACCGCCTTTTCATTGATAACACACAAACATTATGAAACGAATACTTCTTCTTTCGCTCTCTTTGCTTCTGTCTTTGGGCGCAGTCGCATCCGAGCAAACCCGTCAGATTGTGAACATCCGCACCGATGATGTCTCTCTTGTCATTAAGGTGGATAAACTGGGACGTCTCACGACTCTCCATTTCGGCGGGGCGATTGACGACGCCTCGTCCCTGATTGACTTCAAAAACGGATTCACCCAGGGCCACGGCACCCCATACGAGACTTATCCGACAGAGGGCGAGAAGAATTTCAATGAACCGGCTCTTGCGGTGACTCACCGTAACGGAGACCTGAACACCGAGCTCCGCTTCACGGGGATTGACCGCAGAAGCGTATCTGAAGGAGTTAACGAGACTGTCCTCCATCTCTCAGACAAGGCGGAAGAAGTGGATGTGGACCTTGTTTACACGGCCTATTCCAAGGAAAATGTAATCCTTACCCATTCAGTTATCCGTAACGCGGGGAAGGGCAAAATTTCGCTTCGCAGCTATTACTCGGCAGCTCTCCCGCTGATGGCGGACAAATTCCTCCTTACCCATCTTTACGGCACCTGGGCACACGAGGACAGGGTTGCGCATACTCTTCTCACCCACGGGACCAAGACCATTGAGTCCAAAAAAGGCATTTGCACCACCCATTCAGAAGTCCCCGTCTTTATGCTGAGCCTCAATACCGATTCGTTCAGTGAAACAGGGGGAGAGGTCGTAGCCGGAGCGCTGGCCTGGAGCGGCAATTTCCGTCTGAATTTCGAACTTACGGAATTCAATATTCTTAACGTTCTCGGCGGAATCAACCCCTATGCAGGAGAATATCCGCTGAAAAAAGGCGAGTCGTTTACAACCCCTGATATGATCCTGACTTGGAGCGGAGAGGGTGCCGGAAAGGCGAGCCGCAACCTGCACCGCTGGGCGCGCAACTATCAGCTGCATAATGGCTCGGCTATGGTTCCAACCCTTCTCAACAGCTGGGAGGGAGCGTATTTTGACTATGACACTGCAAAACTCACGGCGATGATTGACGATGCCGCTTCACTCGGACTTGAAATGTTTGTGCTGGATGACGGATGGTTCGGCAACAAATATCCGCGAAACGATTCTAACGCGGGTCTTGGCGACTGGCAGGTGAACCGCGAAAAACTTCCTGAGGGAATTGATTATATCGCCTCTTACGCCCACTCCAAGGGTCTGAAATTCGGACTCTGGATTGAGCCTGAGATGGTTAACCCCAAGAGTGAACTTTATGAGAAGCATCCTGACTGGGTGGTGAAGGATAAGGTGCACGAGGTGCCGCTGAAGCGTAATCAGTGCCTTCTGGACCTCACTAATCCTGCAGTTCAGGATTTTGTTTTCAATACGTTCGACTCCGTTATGGGATTGTCCTCCAATATCGACTATATAAAATGGGACGCGAACCGCATTGTTGAGAGCGTGGGTTCAAGCTACCTTCCTTCGGGGGAGCAGTCCCTTTTCTGGGTGAAGTATGTTCAGGGCTTCTACAGCGTTATGGAGCGTATTCGTGCAAAATATCCTGAGGTGCTCATCCAGGCCTGCGCTTCTGGCGGCGGAAGGGCCGAGTATGGCAACCAGAGGTATTTTGACGAGGTCTGGACCAGCGACGACACGGAGGCTCTTCTGAGAACGCAGATGCAGTACGGTTTCAGCCTTTTCTATCCTGCCAACATTATGGGCTCGCACGTTTCAGCAGTTCCGAATCATCAGACCGGCAACTCATCTCCGATTAAATTCCGTTTCGACGTGGCCTGCAGCGGGCGTCTTGGAATGGAACTTCAGCCGAAGGCTATGACCGAGAAGGAGAAAGAATTTGCAAAGCGGGCAATTGAGAGTTACAAAGGCTATCGCGACATCATCGCTGAAGGTGACCTCTACCGCATCGGCTCCCCGGAGGACGAAAGCGGAGAGTTCGGTGTTCTGTATGTTTCCGAGGACAAGACTCGTGCGGTGCTTTTTGCCTACCGCACCTCCTACGACAACCGCTATTCAGTGGCGCAGCTTCGCCTAGGCGGTCTTGACCCGGAGAAGAACTATCTTATCACAGAACTGAATGTGGACAAATCCCAGAGCTGGTTCTCCGGAAAGACCATCCCGGGAAGCGTCCTGATGGTAAAGGGAGTGAACCCGCCGCTAAGAAAAATCTATAACAGCGCGGTTTATCTTTTGGAAGCTAAGTAGCTGCCGTAGGAGAACCTATAGGGAAAAGTAGCGGCGAAGGATTATCCCTTTGCGGTCGGTTTCCACAAGCAGGGGAAGAGTGGTGAGGTCGAAGGCGTCAAGGAGAGCTGAAAATGTTTCTTTTGACGTTTTTTCGACCTCATCTATGTTTACCTCAAGGATGTTGCGTTTTTGCTGAGCTGCTTTTGCAAGCTCTTCTTCGCATTGGTGGCAGCCTGTGGTGTGGAAAACTATGATAAGCCCTCCTTTCCGGCGGCAGGCGCGGTCAAGTCTGTATGACTTCTCTCTGCCTCCGTTAAGACGCCCACGGACCTTTATGGCCGCGATTTTCGTCCCTGGTTTCGCCTTTGAGAGCAGGTCTTTTTGCATCAAGGCGAAGTTTACTACCATCAGCGAGTCTTCCGCCGTGTTGAAAATGGAATCCTCACAGAGGATGTGTTTGTCTATTATGTATTCGAGGGCGTTCTTCGCCTCTTCTCCCCGCTGGGGAACGAGCTGGTAGAAGAGCTGCG
The DNA here is from genome assembly GCA_963652025.1 of bacterium. GTDB lineage: Bacteria > Bacteroidota > Bacteroidia > Bacteroidales > UBA932 > Cryptobacteroides. The sequence goes on along the minus strand of CAVJRU010000011.1, from coordinate 30,882 downwards.
TCACGGCTTGTTTCTCTCCTTCATTTCGCCTCTCCAGAAGAGTTTCGAGAGCCTCAGAGTCAAGCATTCTGCCGACAATTATTCCGTCAGAATCAATGAGAAATAGCCTCGGAGTGGCTGTGACGGAGTATTTTTCCTTGTAATTGCTCTCGTTCTGAAGGTCGCAAAGATGCGTGACCTTTTCTCCGAGAAGAGGGAAGCCTTCTGTGCGGAATGTCTTCCATTTTGCGGCATCCGTTCCGGTGTAGAACGCTATGAGTCGGCATTCCGGATGTCTAAGGAGCACTCCCTCCAGAAGAAGTCGCTCCACTTTGCAGACGGGGCAGTCGGTGTCGTAGAAAAAGAGTGCCGTGCAGTGGTTTCCATCCCACGCCGTGAGCCCGGCTTCCGGGAGCAGCGGAGCTTTCATCCCGAGAAGAGACTCCCTGTTGAAGCGGACATATTCTCTTACGGCGCAAAGCGTTGAGTCTGATGAGACAATTTTGGCGTCCTCAGAGGTGTTCTGAGGGTTTCCGCCTGCTCCGAGAATCCATTTTTCTGCCACATAAACGGCCACATTCTCGTCTCCCATAAGGTGGGAGTCCCGAAAATGCGTAAAGACCTTTCGGGCAGTTTCGCCTCGGCTTAGAGAGTCGGTGCAGGACGATAGAATGAAGTCACATTCGGAGATTTTTGTCGGGATGTCGCACCCGTCAAGCGCCGAAAGGTATTCCCTCAGAACGCTGTCACGCTGAGGCGACTGCGCCGCCAACCCAAGTGGGGACAGTACGGATATGCAGGCACTCAAAAGAAACCACCAAAATTTCTTCGAAATTTCGGTCCCCCACGCGTGCGTGGACCAATGCCTTTTGAGTACCTGCATATCCTTCGTTTTTACAGTACAACGCCTTCGGGAATGAACGCCGAGTAGTCGCCTCCGTGACGGATTATGTCCCTTACGGCCGACGATGAAATGTGCGCATATTCCTGCACAGTCGGGATAATCACGGTGTCGATGTCCGGCGCAATCCTGTGGTTCGCGTCAGCGATGGACCTCTCGGTCTCGAAATCAATCATATTTCTCACACCCCTCACAATGTGGTGGATGCCTAGTTCGTGGCAGATGTCCACGGTGAGTTTGTCGTATGAAATCGCGCTCACTCCGCTCAGCCCTTGAGTCGCCTGACGGATAATATCAAGCCTTTTCTCATTATCATAGAATCCCTTCTTGTCGCTGTTTATACCCACTGCGACCACAACCTCGTCAAACATAGTGAGGGCGCGTTTGAGGATGTTGAGATGTCCTGCAGTGAAAGGGTCGAACGAGCCTGGGAACAGGGCTTTTTTCGATGTCGGGGTGATATTTTCTTTTGTGGAGGTATTCATAACTTTTATGATAACCTATTTATAATCAAGTTGTTATTGCGTGTTCTCGGGGGGCTTGGAATTAGATTCTCCAGTCAATGGGAGTCTTCCCGTGAGAAGAAAGCCAGTTGTTTGCACTGACAAAATGCCCGCAACCGAAAAAGGCTCCGCGGGCAAGAGGGGAGGGATGTGCAGCTTCCAGAATGAGGTGTTTGGACGGGTCTATCAGCGCCTTTTTGCTTCTTGCGAAATTGCCCCAGAGCATAAAAACCACTCCGTCGCATCGCTCGCTGATGCAGCGGATTACCGCATCTGTGAACGTTTCCCAGCCGATGCGGCTGTGCGACGCGGCCTGTCCGGCGCGGACCGTAAGAATTGCATTCAGAAGAAGCACTCCCTGTTGTGCCCATCCTTCAAGATTAGTCCTCCCGCTCATCTTCTCTCCGGTTTCGGACTCAATTTCCTTGAAGATATTTTTGAGCGATGGGGGAGCCTGGACTCCGTCGGGGACGGAAAACGACAGCCCCATAGCCTGGCCGTAGCCGTGGTAGGGGTCCTGACCCAGGATGACAACCTTGACGCTTGGAAGCGGAGTCAGACTGAACGCCTTGAAAATTTCCCCTCCGGGAGGGAAAATCGTCGTGCCGGCGGCTTTCTCTTCGTGAAGAGTCTTGACAAGTTGACAAAAATACGGCTTGTCAAACTCCTCTTTCATCGCCTCTTTCCAGCTATCTTCAATTTTAACATCCATATCTATTCGAAGACGGCGTTGATTACATCCTGAATGTCCTTCACATAGATGAAGCTGAGCCCCTCGATGTAAATCTGTTTGATGTCTTCCACATCCCGGCGGTTGTCCTCGGAAATCACGATTGTGTGGATTCCGGAGCGCTTTGCCGCAAGGATTTTTTCCTTGATGCCGCCTACCGGGAGCACACGGCCGCGAAGAGTCATCTCTCCGGTCATTGCGTAACCGCTGCGAATCTGCTTGCCTCTGAAGGCCGATACCATAGAAGTCACCATAGTTATGCCCGCTGACGGACCGTCCTTAGGGACAGCGCCTTCAGGAACGTGCACGTGAACATCCTTCGCGGAGAAATCCTCGTAGGAGAGTCCCGTGAGTTCCGGATGGGCCTTGATGTATTGGTAGGCTATGGTCGCAGACTCTTTCATAACGTCACCCAGGTTACCCGTCATACTCAGATTGCCTTTTCCCTTGCTGATGGAGCTTTCGATGAAAAGAATCTCGCCCCCCATTTCGGTCCAGGCAAGTCCTGTGACCACTCCCGGAGCCTCGTTGCCCCTCTGTTTGTCGTGGAATGCCTTCGGAAGACCGAGATACTCCTTCAGGTGCTCTGGCTTTAACGTGGCAGGGTATTCCTCCTCAAGAGCGATTTTCTTCGCCGTCACGCGTGCGACTTTCGCAATTTCCTTTTCCAGACCCCTTACTCCGGATTCGTGCGTGTACTGGTCAATGATGGCCTCAAGCGCTGCCTTGCTGATTTTAAGCTGGTTCTTTTTCAGACCGTGCTCTTCTATCTGGCGGGGAACAAGATAAGTCTTTGCAATCTCCATCTTCTCCTCGGCAAGATATCCGCTCACCGGAATCATCTCCATACGGTCGCGAAGTGCCGGCTGGATGGTGGATGTGGTGTTCGCCGTTGTGATGAACAGAACGTTGGAAAGGTCGTAGTCTATGTCGAGATAGTTGTCGTGGAACGTGGTATTCTGCTCAGGGTCAAGCACTTCCAAAAGCGCTGAAGACGGGTCGCCGTGAAAATCGGCGCTGAGTTTGTCCACCTCGTCCAGAACAATCACCGGATTCGATGTTCCGGCCCTTTCGATGCCGCTGAGTATCCTGCCCGGAAGCGCACCGATGTAGGTCTTGCGGTGTCCGCGGATTTCAGACTCGTCGTGCATACCGCCGAGAGAAATCCTGATGTATTTTCTTCCGAGAGCCGATGCGATGGACTTTCCGAGGCTGGTCTTTCCCACTCCCGGAGGGCCGTAGAGGCAGAGGATAGGCGACTTCATATTTCCTTTAAGTTTCAGCACCGCAAGGTATTCGATGATTCTGTCCTTCACGCTGTCCAGTCCGAAATGGTCCTTGTCAAGAACCTTCTTCGCGTGTGCGAGGTCAAGGTTGTCCTCGGAAAACTCGCCCCACGGCAGGTCCACCATAAACTGCAGATAATTAAGCTGTATGCTGTACTCGGGGGAAGTCGGGTTGAATCTTTCGAGTTTTGTGATTTCCTTGTCGAAAACAGCCTGAACCTTCTCGCCCCACTGCTTCTTCGCCGCTTTCTCCTTGAGTTTCTCCACATCTTCCTCTTCGTCCATTCCAAGCTCTTCCTGGATGGTGCGCAGCTGGTTGTTGAGGTAGTATTCTCTCTGCTGCTGGTCCATCTCGCCCTTCACCTTCTGATTGATTTCGTTCTTGAGTTTCACGATTTCAGTCTGGTTGTTGAGCATTTCCAGAAGCCTGTCAGCCCTGTCGGTAATGGATGGGATGCCGAGAAGTTCAATCTTTGACCCGAAATCCTCGAAATCAGTTGTCGTGGCAACGAAATTCACGAGGAACTCGAAATTGTCAATGGATTTTAGCGCAGAAATAGCCTCCTTAGGCATATAGGCCGAAGACTTCGTCACATATATCGACTTCTCCTTGATGAGGTCGGATTTGATTTTGACGAGAGTCGGATTGAGAGAACTCCTGTCTTCCTGGAGGTAGTGAACCCGTCCCCAAAGATACGGGTCGTCACCGCTGAGTTCGTCAAGAGCAAAACGGCGGTAACCCTGAAGAATGGCAGTTATCGTTCCGTCCGGCATCTCAAGGGTCTTCATCACCCTTGCCACCGTTCCGAAGTCGTAGAGGTCGCCTCTCTGCGGCTCTTCCACATTGACATCGGTCTGAGGAACCGCGCCGATGAAGTTGTTGTGCTTCTCGGCATCGCGGATGAGTTTGAGGGATTTTTCCCTGCCTATGTTAATCGGGTATATGATTCCGGGGAAGAGAACCGCATTGCGCAGTGCCAGAATTGGCAGCGTATCAGGCAGTTCCGCATCCTTGAGTTCGTCCATCATCGCCTCAGGGGCAGCCACGGGTATGACGCTAACCGCCGCCTCTCCAGGTGTGAATATATCCTGTAGAATGTCTTTCATATCGTTATATTGAGAGTGAATTTTACTTGTGTAGCCGATTACAAATTTAAGCTTTTTTTGCATACGGAAAATAACGATCATACTGACAGAATGTCAGCAATCCGCCCATTTCGTGTGCAACCTCTTAATAGGTCAATCATTATGCCAGTTCAAAAGTGCTGTTTTTTTTTGAATTTAAGAAAATAAAGCCTAATTTTGCACGGTTTTAGGGTCGCAGGAGTTAATTCTCAGGTAGTTGGTAGTGTCTGTTTGAGAGAAATCCTGATCGGTCATGAAATTATAAACACTTATATTTATATCATAATTATGACAAAGGCAGAAATCGTAAACGAGGTTGCACAGTCAACCGGAGTTCAGAAAGATCAGGTACAGGCCGTAGTTGACGGCTTTATGGAAGTAGTGAAGGACTCCCTCATCAAGGGAACGCCGGTTTACCTTCGCGGATTCGGCAGCTTCATCATCAAGCACAGAGCCGAGAAAACCGCTCGCAACATCACCAAGGAAGTGACTATCACTATCCCTGCACACGACATTCCGGCATTCAAGCCGTCTAAGTCATTCGTAAACGAAATTAAGAAGTAATTTTTGAGCGCCTTTTTGGGGATATATCCATTTTCTCAAAAATCCATCTCAAAATTACAGTGTACGATAGAGTAACTTTTAAATTTTAATAAATTATGCCAAACGGAAAAAAGCACAAGAGGCATAAGATGGCAACACACAAGCGTAAGAAGAGATTACGCAAGAATAGGCATAAGAAGAAGTAGCCTACTCAGTGTGTCTGCCGCTTAGCAGTCTTGAAAAATGTATGGAGGCTGGCCCGGGTGGTCAGCCTTCATTTTTATCTCTAACACACCAATTTAATGGAAGCCGAAAAAGAAAAAGAATCCTTGAAAGATCTTGTGGTTGAGGTCAGCACGTCGGAGGTATCCATCGCTCTGATGGAGAATCACCGTCTGATTGAGCTCAACAAGGAGTCGGTCCAGGGGCACAGCTTTTCGGTGGGAGACGTTTACCTGGGTAAGGTGAAGAAAATCCTGCCGGCGCTCAATGCCGCATTCGTGGACATCGGCGACGAAAAAGAGGCGTTCATCCATTACCTTGATCTGGGACTGTATTTCAACGCGTTCGACGAGTTCGTCAAGAGGGCAAATCCAAATACCGATATGAAGGGAATGTATTCCCACATTAAAATCGGTACCCCTCTGGAGAAGGAAGGACGCATCGAAAAAGTTCTCACTCCGGGTCAGATGATAATTGCTCAAATCGTCAAGGAACCGATTTCCACAAAAGGTTCACGGCTCACAGCTGAAATTTCATTGGCAGGACGCAACGTAGTGCTTCTCCCATTTGCGGAGAAAGTCAGCGTATCACAGAAAATAGCTTCAAAAGAAGAGAAAAAGAGACTTGAGACCCTTGTGAAAAGCATTCTCCCGCGAAACTATGGTGCCATCATACGCACTGCGGCCGAGGGAAAAAATGCTGCGGTGCTCGATGCTGAGATAATGTCTCTCATCGAGAAATGGGAAGGATCGTGGAAGAAAATATCTTCATCCAAGAACATTCAGCAGCTTTTCACGGAGTACAGCAAGACAACCACCGTCCTTCGCGACCTTCTCAACGACTCGTTCAACAACATCTACATTGACAACGAGAAAATTTACGAGGAAGCCCGCAAGTACATCTCCCTCATCTCTCCGGACCAGGAGAAAATCGTCAAACTCTATGAGGGAAGGGAACCGATCTTCGATCATTTTGAGATCACGAGGCAAATCAAGAGCTCATTCGGCAAGGTTGTGCCCCTCAAGCAGGGAGCCTATCTTGTAATCGAGCACACTGAGGCCTTGCACGTGGTGGATGTCAACAGCGGTACGAGGGCCAAGAACAAGGAACAGGAACAGAACACCTTCGATGTCAACTGCTATGCCGCCGAGGAGATTGCCCGGCAGCTCAGACTCAGGGATATGGGCGGAATCATCATCGTGGACTTCATTGATATGGAATCCGGCGAGCACCGCAACAATCTCTACAAATATATGCAGCAGCTGATGGAGGGGGATAGGGCAAAGCACAATGTGCTTCCGCTCACTAAGTTCGGCCTGATGCAGATTACCCGCCAGAGGGTGAGGCCGGCAATCGAGATGAACACCCTTGAGGTGTGTCCGGTTTGCCACGGCACAGGAAAAATATCTTCAAGCATTGTGATTGACGAGGACATCGAGCGCAAACTCTCCTACTATGTCCAGGACAAGAAGATGACCTCTCTGGTCCTCAAGACAGGACCGATTCTGGGAGCCTACCTCACGAAAGCATCGCTTTTCGAGGCAAGCATTCTAGCCCGCTGGAAGAAGAAGTACAAATGCAAGCTGCGTCTGGAGACATCCACGGATTTCTCCGTCCTGCAGAATGAATTCTACGATGAAAAAGGAGCGAGACTCGAATGAGTCCCGCTCCTTTTTTTTATTCAAATGAGTCCCCGCGTTCTTTTAGTCTCTGCGGGTGGCGATGCCGATGTAGTAGAAAAGGGTGGCGAGGGAGCCTATCGCTGCTATTACGTAGGTGTAGGCGGCCCATTTCAGGGCGTCAACTGCCATCGGACGGGTCCTGTCGTCGGCTACTCCGGAGTTGGAGAGCCAGCTTACTGCCCTTGAACTTGCGTTGATCTCGCACGGGAGAGTGACGAGGCTGAAGAGCGTTGTCATCGCGAAAAGGGCGATTCCGGCCCAGAGGATTGCAGGGAAGGAGTTAATCAGAAGCACCCCGAGAAGGAGTACCCACTGCACCGCCATATTGCTGAAGTTCACCACCGGAACGAGGGCTGTGCGGAGTTTAACCGGAGCATAGCCCTGAGCGTACTGAACGACGTGTCCGCACTCGTGCGCTGCAACTGCGGCTGCTGCAATCGAATTGCTTGAATAGACTCCGTCGCTAAGGTTCACGGTGCGGCTGCGAGGGTCGAAATGGTCTGTCAAAACGCCGTTTGTGCGGCGAATCTGCACATTTGTGATTCCGTAGTAGTCAAGCATCTTCTGCGCGACTTCTGCACCGGTGAGACCCTCGGAGTTCGGAATCTGCGAGTATTTGTTGAACTTGCTTTGAAGAATCTGCTGGATGGCGAAGCTGAGCAGCATCACAGCAATCATTATAATCCAAATTGTCATATTTATTGCGTATCTTGTATTAAACTACAACATTATGCTTCGTGCGACCTTGTCGGCGCAGTCCTGTCCGCAGGATGCCGCAACAAGAGCGAGGCCGAAAGCGATTGCGTGTCCGGCTCCGCGCGAAGTGATGAGGTTTCTATCAATAACCACGCCATCTGTTTTGCTTACAATGGCTCCAGCCTCCTCAAGAGCCGGCTCGAAGCCTTCGTAGCAACACATCCTGCGGCCGCTGATTCCCTTGAGTTTCCCCAGAACTACGCTCGGAGCGGCGCAGATGGCTCCCGTGATGCCGCCCTTGTCAAAGTGGCGCTGGGCAATCTCCAGAAGTTCAGTTTTTGCCGCAAGGTTTTTCGAACCCGGCATACCGCCAGGGAATGCGAGAATCCCCTCGCCGTCAATCTCCTGAGTGGAAAGTTCCCTGAGGAATTCGCTCCAGACAAGGTCCGCCTCCACACCGATTCCGTGGGATGTCCTGACAAGTTTTTCGCCCGTGATGGAAACGGTTTTAAGTGGAAGGCCCGCGCGGGTCATCATATCGACGGGACACATCGCCTCTGCGATTTCAAATCCCTCGGCAAGAAACAGGTAGTTTGTCTTCATATTTGTAAAAGTCTATGAATCGTTATTTTGCCCCGGATTTATATACTTCCCTGCCGGGATTTTATTCCGTCCGGACGCTGAGAAAGAGACCTTGCAAAAATTGGGCAAGTATGCCCCGAATTTCTTAAAAAAGTGGTACTTTTGCACTCCATTCGAGCTGGGGCTTTCTTCCGCGCCTTGACCGGGGCAGGGGCGAGCGCCCGTCTCCCTCAAAACTCACGCTTATGTTTGGTGAAAACGACTTTTCCCGCTTGGAACTTTCCCTGCCGGGATGTGAATATAACTATCAATATTTCAGGGGTTTGCTCCGCAAGGAGACTAAACTCCTCGTCCTTGTGAAGGCTAATGCCTACGGACACGGGGCGGTGGAGTTCGCCCATCTGATGGAGACGCTCGGAGCGGACTATCTTGCCGTGGCTTATCCTGTTGAGGGAATGGAACTTAGAGCTGCGGGCATCCACAAGCCGATTCTTGTGCTGACCGCGGGAACTGACTTTTTCGACGAGATAATTGACAATAATCTTGAGCCGAGCATTCCTAATCTCCATTCTTTGAAAATTCTCTGCAATCTGCTTGAGAAGAGGGATGTCCATAATTTCCCGGTTCACATAAAACTTGACACCGGAATGCACCGTCTGGGCTTTATGACATCTGAACTCGCGGAACTTGAGGACTTCCTCCGCACAACGGACAGGGTTAAGGTAAAATCCATCTTTTCCCATCTCGCCGCTGCCGAAGACCCTGAGAATGATGACTTTACGCTCGGACAAATCGAGATGTTCTCCCGCAATGCAGCTTCGCTTTCCCGAAGCCTGGGATATAAACCGATGTGGCACATCCTGAATTCTGCCGGGATTGAGCGATTCTCTGAGTATCAATACGATATGGTGCGCCTCGGCATCGGAATCTACGGCATCAGCGCTCTCCCGGAGGTGAAACTTCGTCCGGTCGCATCTTTCAAATGCAAAATTCTCCAAATCAAGAACCTCCGTCCTGAGGATGGAACAATTGGATATGGCCGTTTCGGACACATCGCTCCGGAGGGGACTGTCATCGCGACAATTCCTGTGGGCTATGCCGACGGAATTGACAGGCATCTTGGCAGGGGGAATTGTTCGTTCCTTCTGAACGGCAAGAGGGTCCCTACAATCGGAAACATCTGTATGGATATGTGTATGCTGGACATTACCGGCGTTGAGGCTCAGGTGGGGGACACCGTGACGATTTTCGGTGAGGACCCGACCATAGAGGAGCTCGCCTCCATCCTCGGCACAATCCCGTACGAGATCCTCACCTCCGTCCCCCGCCGCATAGAGAGGGTGGTTGTAAAGGGCTGAGGGATAGTCAAATAACAAAAAAAGGATGACGATTTCGTCATCCTTTTTTGTTTTACGCAGTAGACCGCCTATGTGTGTGGGGGAGAGGTCGAATAAAAGATGGGATACAAGGCTCTCTCCGACGCGAAAACCGCAGCAACCTATCGGTTGTGAGGATTTTCGCTAGGAGAGGAACGCAGTAGACCGCTTTTATTCAGCCTCTACCGTGCCTCCGCCGAGGGCACGGTAGAGGTTTATAACCGCAGTAGCCTTCTCCAGCCTATCTGCAGCCCTGGCATTCACAGCCGAAATCAGCGACTGTTGTGCGGTGAGCACTTCCAAGTAAGTGGTGGAAGTGTACCTCATAAGGGTCTCGGTGTTCTCGAGAGCTGCTGACAGCGACTCCACCTGTTTCTCTCTCCACTGCTCTTTCTTAACAGCGTTCTGATAAAGCGACAGCGCCGTGTTTACCTCTGAACCGGCATCAAGAAGCGTCTGGGTGAGAGAGAGTTTCGCCTGCTCCATCTGACTTTTCGAAACCCGAAGCTGCGCCCTCAGCTGTCCACCCTGGAAAATCGGCTGGAAAAGCGATGCTGCAGCCCCGAGAATGAGCCCTGAAGGATTCATAATGGTTCCGCTGAGATTGTTCGTCCATCCTGCCTGACCGCTCAGACTGATTGAAGGAAGAAGGGATGCCTTGGCGATGTTCACACCGTAGTATGCAGAAGCTAGCTGTTTTTCGGCTGCACGCACGTCAGGTCTTCTCTCCAGAAGCTGAGCCGGAACGCCGGTCTTGAGTTCTTCCGGAAATGCGGTGTCGCTGAAAGCCCCGCGCGCGATGCTGTGCGGCGTGTCGCCCATAAGGGCTGAGAGTGAATTCTCTATCTCGGTGATGGACTGGGCGATAGATGCAGAGGATGCAGAGGTGGCGTAGTAGGCGCTCTCCATCTGTGACACGGCAACCTGATTTGTCATACCTGCAGCCATCATCGATTTCAGAACTTCAATGCTGTTGGCATATTTCTCAACGTTTTCGTTGGCGCAGGAAAGCTGTTCGTCCAGCATCAGGAGAGTGTAATACTGAGTGGCTACGGCACTGATAAGGCCCGTCAAAGTGGCCTGCTCATAGTCCTGAGCCATTTCGTAGTTGACCTTTGCCTGACGCTTGCGGTTGGTGAGCTTGCCGAAAATGTCAATCTCCCAGCTTGCCGTGAACGGGACCGTGTAGGTCCACGAGGTTCCTGTATTTATACCGTTCTCAATGAAGCTGCTGTTGAAATTTCCCACTTCCCCCTGCGGTGCAAACCCGAGTGTCGGGATGTAGGCAAGTTTTGCTGCCCTGAGTGACTCGTAAGCCTGCTCGGTGCTGAGTCTAGCCTTCTTGAGGTCTGTGTTGTTGTCGAGGGTCTTTTGCAGCAGGTCCTGCAGATACGGGTCTGTGAAAAGTTCTTTCCATCCCAGGTCTGCAAGGGAGGTGGTGTCTGTCACCACGCTCCCGTACAGAAGAGAATCGGCTTCAACCTCCGCAGGCCTCTCATATTTCTTATATATTCCGCAGCTGACACTCATAAGAAGAGCCGCCGCATATAATAGGATTTTCTTCATATTCTATCACGTGTTTTTTTCTACAGTCTTTCGGTGTTGTCGGTCTCGCCCTTTTCAAGTTTCTGCTTGCGCACGTCCTCGATTTCATCGGATATGCTAGCGTCTTCAGTCTTCTCAAACTTCATCGGCTTGAACTTCTCCTCCAAAGTCTGGAAGGTCACGAACAGCGAAGGCACGAGGAACAGCAGAATGAGCGTTCCCATAAGCATACCTCCGACGGCGCCGGTTCCAAGGGCGGAGTTACCGTTTGCACCCACACCGCTTGCGAACATCATCGGAATCATACCGAAGACCATCGTAAGGGCGGTCATAAGAATAGGACGCAGACGCACTTTAGCTGCACCAATCGCCGCCTGTTTGATGCTCATTCCAGCCTTGCGCCTTGAGCAGGCGTAGTCGGTGATGAGGATGGCGGTTTTCGCGAGAAGTCCGATAAGCATAATCACACCTGTCTGCAGGTAGATGTTGTTCTCAAGCCCGAAGATTTTCGCGAAAAGGAAGCTTCCCATAATTCCGCAAGGCACGGAGATGATGACCGCGATAGGGATGACGAAGCTCTCGTAGAATGCGCAAAGAATGAGGTAGATGAGCACGATGCAGATAAGGTACACGTAGAGAGAGTTGCTTGAAGAGCGGTCCTCCTCGCGGGTAAGTCCGGCGAATTCGTAGCCGTAGTTTCTTGGAAGGGTGTTTGCCGCCACTTCCTTGATGGCTTTAATCGCGTCTCCGGAAGAGTAACCTTCTGCAGCCGAGCCGTTCACTGCAATGGAGTTGTACATATTGAAACGGGTCAGCGTCTGAGGCCCATAGACTTTGGTAAGCTTTACGAACTGGCCCAGCGGCGCCATTTCTCCGCTGTTGGTCCTCACCATAACGGCGTCAAGAGTTCCCGGAGTCATCCTGTACTTTGGATCTGCCTGAATCATAACACGATACACGTGAGAGAAACGGTTGATGTTGGAAACATACTGACCACCGTAGTAGCCTCCAAGCGTGGAGAGCACCCTCGCAGGTGATACTCCCGCTATCTTGCATTTTGCGGCATCCACATCCACTTGATACTGAGGGTATTCCGGGTTGAATGAGGAATATGCCATCGCAATCTCAGGACGTTTGTTCAACTCTGCGAGGAAGTTCTGGGAGATGTTGAAGAACTCCTTTATGTCTCCGCCGCTCTTGTCCTGAAGCGACATCTCGAAACCGTTGGTCATACCGTAACCGTTAATCATAGGCGGAGCCATAGGGATGACGCTGGCCTGCTTGATGTCGGCGGTGCGTGCCATAATCTCGTTTATTACAGCATTGACGTCGTTTTTCTTGCCGGGGCGCTCAGACCAGTTCTTGAGTTTGATGGTGAGGCTGGCAAAGTTTGAACCCGAACCGGAGATGAGTCCGTAGCCGGACACAGTTGACACGATTTCAATCTGAGGAATGTCCTTGACCCTGTCGTAGAACTGCATCAGGACTTTGTTTGTATTGTCAACGGAACTGCCCGGAGCCATCTGAAGCTCCACCATAATGTTGCCCATATCCTCGTCAGGCACGAGGCCTGTTTTGGTCGTAGCCATCAGATAGACTAGAAGAACGACGCAGACTGCAACGATGGTCCAAACCAGCCAGCTGCGCTTGATGAAGAATTTGACTCCTTCTTTGTATTTATCCACAACTTTGTCAAAGACTGTCGTGAATTTCTTTCTGAAACGTGCTGAGAATGAGTCGATTTCTTTTCCTTCAGCATCAACGTACGGCTTCAGGAGGACGGCGCAGAGGGCCGGGGCAAGCGTGAGGGCGTTGATGGCGGAGATACCCACCGCAACTGCCATCGTGATACCGAACTGGGTGTAGAACACTCCGGATGTTCCTCCCATCATTGAGACAGGGATGAACACCGCCATAAAGACGATGGTGGAGGTGAGGATTGCAGCAGTGATGCCTCCCATCGCGTCCTTTGCAGCCTGCATTGAGGAGGTGTAGCCCATTTCCAGCTTGGACTGCACGGCTTCCACGACGACGATGGCATTATCGACCACCGTACCGATTGCAAGCACGAGTGCAAAGAGTGTAAGGAGGTTTATTGTGAATCCGGCCACCGCCATAAATGCGAATGTACCGATGATTGCGACGAAGATGGAAATTGTCGGGATGAGCGTTGCCCTGAAGTCCTGCAGGAAGAAGTAAACCACCAGCACGACGAGGATGATTGCAAGAAGCAGGGATTTAATTACCTCTTCGATGGAGGCGTAGAGGAAGTCGTTGACGCTCAACATTGAGTCGACCATAATGCCGTTCGGGGCGGTTTTGCGCGCCTCGTCAATGAGGGCGTCGATATCGTTTACGACCTGGGTCGCGTTGGAACCCGCTACCTGGAACACCATCATTTCCACGCCGGGATGGCCGTCCGTGGTGGATTTGTACTGGTAGGATTCAGTTCCGAGTTCGATGTGGGCAACGTCCTTAAGGCGGAGCACCTCACCGCTCGGGAGGGCGCTGATGACCATCTCACCGAATTCTTCCGGAGTCTGCTTTCGGCCGGAATACTTCATTATGTATTCGTATGACGAACCCGAATTTTCTCCGAATGAACCTGTTGCCGCCTCAATGTTCTGTTCTGCGAGCACTCCGGTTATGTCGTCCGGAATGAGATTGTAGTGCGCCATTGCAGCAGGGTTGAACCAGATTCGCATACTGTACTGGTCGGAAAGAAGCACGACGGTTCCCACGCCCTTTACCCTCTTGAGCTGCGGCTCAAGGTTCAGCTTGGAGTAGTTGGCAAGGAAACGGGTGTCGTAGCCGCTCTCTTCGGTAGCGTGGACATCGATGACCTTGATCATACTGTTCTGCTTCTTTACGACGGTGACACCGATTTTCGTAACTTCGGCAGGAAGTGAACCGTTGGCCTGGGAAACCCTGTTCTGGACGTTGACCGCCGCCATATCCGCGTCAGTTCCCTGACGGAAATATACCATAATTTCCACGGAACCCGTACTGGTGGATGTGGAGACCATATAGTCCATATTCTCCACACCGTTGATGGACTCCTCCAACGGGGCGACGACAGATTTCTGGATGGTCTCGGCGCTGGCTCCCGGGTAGGAAGTCATCACCATCACCGTAGGCGGCGCGATGTCCGGGAACTGCTCGATCGGAAGGCTCCTGACTGCAATCAGACCGGCAAGGACAATCACGATTGAAATGACCGATGAAAGTACCGGCCTCTCTATAAATGTCTTGATATTCATATTTCTGATTTTATATTTTTTGTTTCATCAGCGAAGCCGCATTTCAAAAGAAATAGCTTTGCGTAAAAATTGAATAGGGCTCTGGAGCATAACGCAGCAATCCGCTCACTAGTCAATTTTTACATCCTGACCTTCGTGGATAAGGCCCACACCCTCGCTGACAATTTGGTCTCCTTCATTAAGACCGGAGCGCACGATATAGCTCTTGCCGTCGTCCGTGAGCTGCACGGAAAGTTTTGCGGTAACAGCCTTGCCGTCCACAACTTTCCACGCGCAGATAAGGTCCTGCAACTCAAAAGTCGCGGTGCAAGGTATCACGACGGCGTTTTTCATTTCGCTTGTTACGACCACTCGTCCAGACGCGCCGCTGTGAAGAATGCCTCCCTCGTTAGGGAATACGGCTCTAACAGAAACGCTCGCTGTCCTCGGGTCAATCACGCCGCTGATGGACTCAATCTTTCCGCTCTGAGCGTAGATGGAGCCGTCTGCAAGTTCGAGATTTACTTCAGGAAGGCTCTTCAGGACTTCATCCATAGTGCCGTGTGCTGCAGTAAGAGCGAGAAGTTTAGTCTCTGAGAGTGAATAATAAACATACATCTGAGAGTTGTCTGACACCGTGGTGAGCGGGGTCGGGGTGCTTGGGGAAACAAGCGCGCCTTCACGGAATGGAAGTGTGCCCACAACACCGTCCGCAGGGCTTAGGACCTGGGTGTAAGTCATATTGTTCTGAGCTGTTACAAGCTGAGCCTCTGCCTGTGCAAGACCGGCCTTAGCTGAAAGAAGCTGATTCTTCGCCGTGAGGAGGTCAAATTCGGAAATGACCTTCTTTTCATAAAGTTCTGTTCGGCTGTCGCTCACGAGCTGTGCAGTGGCTACACTCGCTTTCGCAGACTCAACATTTGCCTGAGCCATCTGAAGAGCGGCTTTGAATGGAACCTGGTCAATTATGAAGAGAGACTGACCCTTGCGGACTTTTTGTCCTTCCTTTACATTGACTTTTGAAATCGTACCGGAGACCTGTGGATGGATTTCGATGTCCTGACGTCCCTGGATTGTTGCCGGATAGTGCTCTGAGACTTCGATGTCTTTTGCACTGACTGTAATTGCGGGAACTGTTGCGGCTTCTGTCGCGCCATTCGACGCCCCGTTTCCGCATCCTGCGACCATAAGAAGGCAGCCCACTGCTGCCAAAAAATTGTTTTTCATATATAACTACACTAAATTGTTTTCAATTTGCGGGTGCAAAGGTAAGGCTAGTTTGGGGTAAAAATAACTTCAAAAAATGAACTTATTTGTTCAAAATCGGAACAATCGCTAACTTTGCAGCAGATAGTTTCTGATTGTTGTTCGATGGGAGTGCCGCCTTAAGCCGGCCTCCTCTTAAAAAGCCCGAAAATGAATAAAATTAAGGAATATTTTGACCAGACGCTAGGCGTAAACGGAGGCTTCTGGGTGCGTGAAATCACTGCCGATGAAATCACACCGGAGCCAATGAAAGCCAACTGCTTCATAATCTGCCTCTGCACCTGTGGGGAGGCAACATTCAGCATTGATTCAAAAGATTATATAGTCCAAGCCTATACGGAGGTGCTGCTGTTGCCGGATATGGCGATGGGCATAATGAAATGCTCCGCCGATTTCAGAGTGCGGATGTTCATTTTTTCCAATGAAATTTCGGAACAGTCAATGATGAGGCTGGATTCGGTTTTCTTCAACACGGTTTACGAGAATCCGACCTATCGTTTCCCGGAAGGGGAGGAAAGGAAAACTCTTGCCTATTTTGACATTCTGGACGCAATACAGTCCGACCCGCTGAACTCCTACCGAAGTGTCATTGCAATGAACCTTCTCAGGGCTTTCTGTCTGGATATTTACGACAAAATCAAGCGTTATGGCAATGAGTCTCTCCCCGAGTCGAGTTCAAGAAAGGAGGAAATCTACGGGAAGTTTATGGCGTTGCTCAATGCAAATTGCCGCAAGAGGAGGGACGTCGCCTTCTATGCAGGGAAGCTTTGCATATCTACGCGCTACCTTGCTGCCGTAACTAATTATGTCTCAGGAGAGTCTCCTAAGGAAACAATTGACTTCGTACTGGTTCAGGAGATAAAAATGATGCTCACGTTTACGGAACTTTCGGTCCAGGAAATTGCCTATAGGGTAAGTTTCCCGGACCAGTCCTATCTGGGCCGCTATTTCAAGCACCACACTGGCACATCTCCGACCGAGTACCGTCGCAGCCTCCGAGATATGTAGTGGGGACTACAGACCCCAGTCGGAGGCTTTGAAGGTGTCTTTAGGAGCTTGAGGGACGTTCGGGAAGTAGGTGAAGCCTGTCAGCTTCTCAAGGTCGGAAACGCTCATCATATCACTTGCCTGCGGCTTGTGCCCTTTATCCATCTCGTGGCAGAGCACAAAGGCGACGCATTTCAAATCCGAGGTGGAGCATTGTGACAAGGCTTTGCCGGAATTTCCGCTTTTGGTCCTAAGCAGAACGTAGTAGAACATTGAAGGGCGGGTGACGTCTTTCCTGCCTCCGAATGAGATTTTTGTAGGTTCGCCAACGTTGCCATACGAGTCTTTGTACTGCTTGAAATAGCAACCGATTACCTCGTAGAGAGTGTCTGAGCAAACCTGTCCGTCAACGAAGCTTTCAAGATTATTCCAGGCTCCGCCACCGGTATTGAATGACCCTGAGTATTGCGGGGCGATGTTGGTGTAGTAGAATACCTGCCTGTTTGTCGCTGACGAGCAAAGTCTTTCAGCAGAGCCGAGCATATGGCCCTTGTTGCATCCGCCGCCCGTGGATTTCGAGTCATATTGAATGTCGGACGGAATGTCCGGGTCTTTGCCGTATGCGTTAGTTCTATTGCAGCCTTTTGTCTGATACATCTGATGTCTCGGAGCTGCGACCCACACCGGACAATGCTCCTCGGCGCTGTAGCAGACTGTGTAATTTCTTGCTGTGCTACCGTTAGGGCCTTTTTCTCCGCCGGCGCACAGATGGTGTGCGTAGTAGAGAGTGTTGTCAGAACTGTCTATGAGATAATTGCCTGATTCGCTGTAGTTTATAACCGGGAGTTCGTACCAGCCGTATTTCGCTCCGGTAGGTGTAGGGGTAGGAGTCGGGTCTGGCTCCGGGTTTGGATTGTCCGGGTCTTTGTCCGTGTCGGGGTCTTTGTCCGTGTCAGGATCTTTGTCAGGGTCAGTCTCCGGGTCAATCGTAACCCCCGTAGAGAGCACTCTACGGTAGAAATATACAGCCTCCAGGCCGTCACCGATGACGAAACTCCCGCTCGCGTTGTCCCAGCCGATGCACTTGTCGGAGGTCTTCGGGCAGAGTTTTATCGCCTCGTCGCCGTCAGAAATGAGCACTTCCCAAAGGTAAGGGTCGGAGCTGTCGGACGTGAGCGAACTGACAAAGCCGCCTGCTGTCTTGTCAAATCCGATGTAGCCCACGCCCTGCTTGCAAAGACGGTAGTAGTCGCCTTCGCGGATAAGAACGGTCTTGGACTCGTCGGCATCTTCGCCGAAAATAACCCCGTCATAGATGGCGATTTCCTCCTCGGCCGCTTCTCCGTGGCTTTCGTTAAGACAGTCGAATACAAGGGCGGTCGAAGCGTCCTTTTTCTTGACGAGAGCATAGTCGCCGCTCCAGTCTGCACTCTCGCTCCAGAGAGTCACAAGGACATATTCGTCGTCAAGATGCTCTGTCACATCCCCGCCATTCTGAATCTTGCTGCAGGAGAGAGCTCCCGTGAGGCTGATGATTGCCACAAGGGCAACTTTTCCCAATTGGTTCGTAATTTTCATATAGTCAGTAACTGTGTGTTTACAATCCATTCTTGCGTTTATGGCATTATCCGAAGATTCTTTCGTGCCGATTATCCGCATATATCATATAATTCCAAAAGTCTGAGTTCCACTTCGTCGTTTCTCGCGATTACTTCGCCGATCCTTTGGGACATCTTCTGGAGTTCGTCAAAAGGGGAGTCTCCCGCGGAGAGCTTCGCTTCCAGGGCCTCGCGCTCTTCTGAAAGGGCCTTCATCTCTTTTTCCAGCGCTTCAAGCTCCCTCTGCTCCTTGTAGCTCAGTTTTCTTTTTACGGGGCCGGACTGAGTGTTTCCCGAAGTCTCTTTTGCCGGAGTGCCCGCAGCTGAAGCCTTTCTCGCCGCCGCCTCCTTTTCCTTCCGCTCGATCTCCCGCTGCTCCGCCTTTTGAGAGGCTTCGTAATCCTTTATATATGCCCTATATTCGCTGTATCCTCCGATGAAATCCTTCACTACTCCGTCACCGCAGAAAATGAAAAGATGGTCCACAAGACGGTCCAGGAAATGGCGGTCGTGCGATACGATAATAAGGCTTCCCTGGTACTCCTTGAGGTATTCTTCCAGGATGTTGAGCGTCACGATGTCAAGGTCGTTTGTGGGCTCGTCGAGAATGAGCAGGTTCGGCTGCTTCATCAGTATTGTGAGTAGATAGAGCCTTCTGCGTTCCCCTCCGCTAAGCCGAGAAACCTTATTGCTCAGCATATCGTGCGGGAAGAGAAAACGGCTCAGAAGCCCAGTGTCGTTCACTGTGTCAAGCACCGTATCGTCCTCGTTGAACTGCATCCCGCTCTGGTGATAGTAGCCGATTTTGAGAGATTCGCCCCGCTCGATTGTTCCGGTGTACCCGCCGAGTTCTCCGGTGAGAAGGTCAATGAAAGTGCTCTTTCCCACTCCGTTGCGTCCGACGATTCCCACTTTGTCGTACCTCTGGAACTTGTAGCTGAAGTGGCTCAAGTAGCAGTCAGCCCCATAGTAAAAACTTACGTCTTTGCAGTCTATCACTTTGGTACCCAGGCGGTTGGCAAGACGTGCATCCGCGCTGAACCCTTTGCCGCTCATCCCTGCCGCAACGCCTGACATATCCACGGCCTTGGAGGTGTAAACGTCTTCGGCTCTGTCTTTCAGTTCGTGGAATGCGTCAATCCTGTATTTCGCTTTGCCGCTTCTCGCGCAGGGAGTGCTCCGGATCCATTCCAGTTCCCTTCGGAGAATGTTGCGGACCTTGTCCGTCTGGGCGTTCCAGTTGGAAATCCTCTCGTCCCTTTTTTCGAGGTAGTTCTCGTAGTCGCCGCGGTATGTGTAAACTGCTCCGCGGTCCATCTCCATCACGGTGTTGCAAACGCTGTCAAGGAAATACCTGTCGTGGGTCACCATCAGAAGGGTGCACCGGCTGCGCTTGAGGTAGGCTTCGAGGTATTCGATGG
>CAVJRU010000011.1:0-10715 GCA_963652025.1 bacterium | reverse complement strand
TAGCCATACTATCGGGGCGAATAAATGGCGGTCTGCCGCGTTGTGCTCCTAGCCATTTCTTCATCCCCTTTTATATTTTATTTATTTTCGTTAGTTGTTTTCACCGCCATTTATTCACCCTCAACCTCAACAGGGGACATCTCGAGCTCAATGTAGTTACCCTGCTCCAGGATGCTCTGCAGAACGGCCTTGATGCCCTCGGCTGAGATTTCGTTGACAGCAGCCTCATACTCCGCGTCATAGTCGCCTCCGCGATACTCGTGAGCAAGAAGGCTACCCAGCCAGTAGGAGTTGTTGATTCTCTTCTCCGGAATGCCCTTCTTGAAATTCTCCAGCGTGCGCTTCATCTGCTCCTGGGTAGGTCCCTCGTAAGCGAGCTTCTTGAGCCCCTCCTTTGCAAGGGCGATGAGCGTCTCGGACTGCTCCGGATTGGTCTCGAACACCACCTGAATCTGTGCCAAGTTTCTAGGCTGTGAAGCAAGTGACATTGAAGAAGATGCACCATAAGTGCCGCCTTCCTCTTCGCGAAGAGTTTCGACATAAATCATATCGAGGATGTAGTTCGCGGCATCAAGCATTACTGAGCTCTTTACTGAATATGGAATCTCGGCAGTGTAAACTTGAACCACGGTGTTCTTAGGGGTCTTCATATCCACAGCGAAATGGTCGATGACTTCTCCCTTGACAATCTCAGGATTGTTTGCTTTCCAAGTCGTGGCCTTCTTACCCTTTGGAATTGAACCTATGTATTTCTCGCAAAGAGGTTTGAGCGTGTCGAGGTCAACATTTCCGACGACAACCATAGTGAGGCCTGCGGCATCGTGGAAGAGGCTTCTGTAAACCCTTTCGATGGTCTGGAGATTTGCCTTGGCAAGGGTGGAGTCATTGAGCTCGATATTCCTCTGCTTGTTCTTGCCATATACCACTTTGGATATCTCCTTCTGCAGTTTGAAGTTAGGCTGATTCTCAATGTTCGGAAGCACGGCCTTTATCTGCTCAATGCCCACTTCGTACTCTTCCTGGTCGAAACGAGGGTCGGTGTAGGTGAGGTAGATGAGCTGGAATGCGGTCTCAAGGTCTTTCGGTGTGCTGACTGCGCTCACTCCGTGACGGATGGAGGAAATGCTGGATGAAACAGAAACATTCTTTCCGGTGAGCATCTTGCTGAGCTCTGTAGCCGAGAACTTTGATACTCCGCTATTGCTCTGGAAAAGAGAGTAGATGTTCTCCTCGAATGAGACGAGGTCCTCATCGCTGATGAGGCTCTCTCCACCGTTTTTGTAGAGGCTCACGAGCACCTGGTCCTTCTTATATGAGGTAGGGAGCACGACAATCTTTACTCCGTTCTTGAGATTCCATACGGTTGACCCGTAGAGTCCTTCAGAGGTTTTCTTGACCTTTGAGCCCTTAAGTGTTGAAGGGTCAATGAATTCTGAAGCTACGCTCTCCTCGGCCGGCGCTTCGATTTCGCTTGCGGACACCTCTTCGAGAATGCTCTCAAGCTGCTCCGGGGTAGGGTGAACCAATCCCTCTTTTTCAGGAGCCTTATAGATTATGGAAATGCTCCTTTCTTCAATCAGAGACTGTGCAACCATATTGTAGAGCTTGTCCGGCATCTTTTCAAGAATGCTCTTTGCCAAGTCATAGCGGGTCTGCGGAGTCAGGTAAGAGTCGTTGTCAAAGAAGTTGTTGATGAGCGGACGCACGAAATCCGCGTTCTTGCGGCTCTCTGCGGCCTGAACAGCCTTCTCGTATGCGCTGAGGATGTTTTCCTTTGCTCTCTGAAGCTCACTTTGGGTGAATCCGTAGCGCTTCATCCTTTCAATCTCGGTGAGGAATGCCTTGAAGGCTGTCTGATATTCGCCATCCTTGAAGCTGACCTGTCCTTCGCTGACTTCGCAAGTTTCGCAGAGTCTGCCGGAACTGAAGTAGGCTCCGATAAAAGGCGCACCCACCTTGCTGGTAATCTGGTTGAAGCGCTCAGACATAATGAGCGCGACCACTGTCTCGCTTAATTTTGAAAGGAAACCTATGTCTGTGCTGTTGTAGGCCTCTGGAGTGGCTTCCGCTCTCCACATAATTTCAATGGAACTGCTGCTGCACTCAGGGTCAGTAAGAACTGCAACAAGAGGTTTCTCGTTTGCTGGGATTGTGATTACAGCCTTAGGCTGAGGGTTCACTGCTGCAGGAATGTCCGCAAAAGTGGATTTGATTTTTGCCTCAATGCTGTCCACGTCCACATCTCCAACGACGATAAGAGCCTGGAGGTCAGGACGATACCAGGTGTGGTAGAAATTCAGAAGGCTCTCAGGCTTAAAGGTCTTGAGGTTCTCCTCGCTTCCAATCAGGCTGCAGGTCGCGTATTTGCTGTCTCCATAATAATAAGGAAGAGACTGCTCGTGAAGCCTCCACGCAGCATTCCTTCTGGAACGCCTTTCCTCAAGGATTACGCCCCTCTCCTTGTCAATCTCCACAGGGTCGCAAGTGACGAAATGGGAGTAGTCGTGCATCACAAGAAGGCAGGTGTCAATGATACCCTCGCGGGTCACGGGGATGTTGTTGAGCATATAGGTTGTCTCCTCCACGCCGGTTGACGCGTTGATGTTGCGTCCGAACTCGGCTCCTATCCTCTGGAGGTATTCCAGCAGGGCTTTTCCAGGGAAATTCTTTGTCCCGTTGAAGCACATATGCTCCAGGAAGTGCGCGAGGCCGTCCTGGTCAGGGGTTTCCTGAATGGCACCGACGTTGGTCGCGAGGTAGAACTCCGCCCTCTGGGCAGGTTTTTCGTTGTGACGGATGTAATAGGTCATTCCATTGTCGAGTTTTCCCACTCTGACTTCCGGGTCATTCGGAAGCTGAGTCTGGGCGAAACTTACCGCGGCCACAAAAAGAGCCGCCACGCTAAGGAGATACTTTTTCATAATTTATTGTGTCTTATATATTTACAAGTGTATGTTTTTCGCTGTCTTCGCTTTGTCCCCTTCTCAAGGGCGAGAGAGCGGATGACAAAGGCAAAAATCCTACAAATATAATAAAATCCCCTGATTCATAGTACATCACCGGCCCTCACTTATCCTGCCAATAAAAAACGCCGGCTGAAATCTCAGTCGGCGTTTTTTTATCAATAGAATGTCGGACTATTTTCCGGCAAGCTTGCGATAGTTGTCGTAACGAACCTTCGCAAACTCCTCAGTCTTCTGAAGAAGCTCTGCGGCGTTGTCCGGGAACATCTTGTAGAGGGATGCGAAACGTACCTCGCCCTTGAGGAAGTCCTGGAACTTGCTCCAGTCAGGCTCCTTGGAGTCGAGCGTGAACGGATTCTGGTCTGTGCCCTCGAGCTCAGGATTGTAGCGGTAGAGCTGCCAGTAACCGCACTCGACAGCAAGCTTCTCCTCTTTCTGGCTAAGACCCATACCGGCCTTAAGTCCGTGGTTGATACAAGGAGCGTATGCGATGAGGAGTGACGGGCCGTCGTAAGCCTCGGCCTCTTTGATGGCGTTGAAGTACTGAGCAGGTGATGCGCCCATAGCGATTTGTGCCACATAGACATATCCGTAGCTCATAGCCATCATTCCGAGGTCCTTCTTGCGAACCTTCTTACCTGAAGCGGCAAACTTCGCGATTGCGCCTGCAGGGGTAGCCTTTGAAGACTGTCCGCCGGTGTTGGAGTAAACCTCGGTGTCGAGAACGAGGATGTTCACATTCTCGCCGGAAGCAAGCACGTGGTCGAGTCCGCCGTATCCGATGTCGTAAGATGCACCGTCACCGCCGATAATCCACTGTGAACGTGCAGGAATGTAGTTCTTGTACTCAAGAAGCGCCTTGCAGGTGTCGCAGCCGCACTCTTCCATAAGCGGAACGAGCTTGTCGGCAACGCTGCGGGTAATCTTAGCGTCGTTCTTGTTCTCAAGCCACTGAGTGAAGAGCGCCTTCATCTCGTCTGAGCAGCAGCTGCAGGAAAGTCCCTGCTCCATAAGCTTAGCAACGGTTGCCCTTGCCCTGTCGGAGCCGAGCTTCATACCGAGACCGAACTCGCAGAAGTCCTCGAACAGAGAGTTTGCCCAAGCCGGACCGTGACCCTGAGCGTTTGTGCAGTAAGGAGTTGCAGGGAATGACGCACCGTAGATTGATGAGCATCCGGTTGCGTTTGCAATCATCATATGGTCGCCCCAAAGCTGGGTGATAGTCTTGATGTACGGAGTCTCGCCGCAACCTGCGCAAGCACCTGAGTACTCGAACAGAGGCTGTGCGAACTGAGCGTTCTTAACATTGCCGGCCTTGTTGAGGATGTCCTCTTTGTAGCCTACATTTGCGTGGAGGTAGTTGAAGTTCTCCTGCTCCTGAACCTCGCTCTGGTATGAAACCATCTCGAGAGCCTTTTCCTTGGCAGGGCAGACATCCACGCAGTTTCCGCAGCCTGTGCAGTCTGCAACAGAAACTGAAAGCGCGTAGGTGTATTCCTTGAGCTGAGCCTTACCGGCAGTCTTCTTGATGCTCTCTGGTGCTGCGGCAGCCTCGTCAGCGGTGAGGATGAACGGACGGATTGCAGCGTGAGGGCAGACAAATGCGCAGGTGTTGCACTGGATACAGTTGTCGCTCTTCCAAGAAGGCACCTTCACTGCAACGCCTCTCTTCTCGTATGCTGCTGTGCCGTTAGGCATCGTACCGTCCTGAATGTCAACGAATTTGCTTACAGGGAGACGGTCGCCGCACTGAGAGTTGACCTCGTCAGCGATTTCCTTCACGAATGAAGGAGCGAGACGGTTCTTGTTAGGGTTCTCGAATTTTGCGGTGATGTTCTTCCAATCCTCAGGGATTGCAACCTCGGTGTACTCGCCTCCGCGGTCAACGGCAGCGTAGTTCATATTCACGACATTCTCGCCCTTCTTGCCGTAGCTCTTGAGGATGGCCTGCTTCATATATCCTACAGCGTCCTCGTAAGGGATGATGTTGGTAATCTTGAAGAATGCAGACTGGAGAATGGTGTTGGTCCTTCCGCCGAGTCCGATTTCTGCGGCAATCTTAGTCGCGTTGATGATGTAGAGCTTGATGTTCTTTCTTCCGATGATGCCCTTCACGTGGTCAGGAATCCTCTCGAGGGTCTCTTTCTCGTCCCAAAGGCTGTTCAGAAGGAGAGTACCGTTCTGTTTGATGCCGGCGAGAACGTCATACTTTGAAAGGTATGAAGGAACGTGGCAGGCAACGAAGTCCGGAGTGGAAACAAGGTATGGAGCCTTGATAGGGAGGTCACCGAAACGAAGGTGTGAGCAGGTGTATCCGCCAGACTTCTTGGAGTCGTAGTCGAAATAGCCCTGGGCATACTTTGAAGTGTGGTCACCGATGATTTTGATTGTGTTCTTGTTTGCGCCCACTGTACCGTCAGAACCAAGTCCGAAGAACTTGCACTCGGTTGTGCCCGGCTTCATAATGGAAATTTCCTCCTTTACAGGGAGTGACTTGAAGGTCACGTCATCCACGATGCCGATGGTGAAGTCGGTCTTAGGCTCTGCAAGCTCAAGATTCTCGTAAACGGAAACGATCTGTGCAGGGGTGGTGTCCTTTGAAGAAAGACCGTAGCGGCCGCCGACGATAAGAGGAGAGTTCTCCTTGCCCTGGAAGAGAGCCTTGATGTCGAGGTAGAGCGGTTCTCCAACTGAACCCGGCTCCTTGGTCCTGTCCAGAACAGCGATTCTCTTGACGGACTCAGGAAGGGCCTTGAAGAAGTATTTTGCTGAGAACGGCCTGTAGAGGCGTACAATCATAAGGCCGACCTTCTTGCCCTCTGCTGCGAGGTGGTCGATGGTCTCTTTGATTGTCTCGGTCACTGAACCCATCGCGATGATGATGTTCTCTGCATCCGGAGCTCCGTAGTAGTCGAACGGACGATAGTTCCTGCCGCAGAGTTCGCTGACTTCGCCCATATACCTTGCGACGATGTCAGGAACAGCCTCGTATGCGCCGTTGCAAGCCTCGCGAGCCTGGAAGTAAACGTCTCCGTTCTGAGCGGAGCCGCGGGTTACAGGGCTGTTAGGATTGAGCGCGCGTGCCCTGAATTCTGCGAGGGCCTTTGTGCTGATCATTCCCTTGAGTGCCTCCTCGTCGAGAAGCTCGATTTTCTGGATTTCGTGTGATGTGCGGAATCCGTCGAAGAAGTGAAGGAAAGGAATGCTTGCCTTGATTGCTGAAAGATGTGCCACAGCCGCGATGTCAAGCGCCTCCTGAACTGAAGCGGAAGCAATCATCGCGAAGCCTGTCTGACGGCACGCCATAACGTCCTGGTGGTCACCGAAGATGGACAGTGCGTGGGAAGCGAGTGCGCGGGCTGACACGTGGAATACGGTCGGGAGCTGCTCGCCGGCAATCTTGTACATGTTCGGAATCATAAGGAGAAGTCCCTGTGATGCTGTGAAAGTGGTCGTGAGGGCACCGGCCTGAAGTGAACCGTGAACTGCACCGGCAGCACCGCCTTCAGACTGCATCTCAGTCACCTTCACGGTCTCTCCGAAGAGGTTTTTCTTACCCTTCGCAGCCCACTCGTCGACATATTCTGCCATAGTCGAGGACGGCGTGATAGGGTAGATGGCAGCGTGCTCGCTGAAAAGGTATGCGATGTGCGCTGCGGCATAGTTTCCGTCACAAGTGACGAATTTCTTTTCGTTTGCCATAACTTATTGGTTAATATTATTTTATAAAATATATTTTTTCAATATTTTCCTGTAAAGTCTTTTTGCTCCGTGTGCGTTAACGGAATAATCGCAAAAACTAAGCAAAGATACTTAATTTTTGCGATTTTCATATAAAAAAAGAATGCTATTTTATAGCGAATTCAATACCCTTTTGTGGGGATGCGGAGTGACAAATACGGAGATTTTCGTCGGGAAAGGACGCCGCGTCAGAGCGCAATCCTGCGAAGAAGTCCCGCGAGGGTCGTTCCGGGGCCGATTTCTGTGAATTCTATCGCCTCTGAAATCGGGAGCCCCGTGCGAAGAGCCGCGTCCTTTGCCATATTCCGCACAGTTTCGCTCCAGCGGACAGGCCCTGTGAGCTGCGAGAGAAGGTTTCGCTTTATCACCTCCGGGTCAGTTGAAGGAGAAGCTGTAAAGTTTTGATATATAGGGCACTTCGGCGTGTGCAACGGAACTTTTTCAATAGCCCGTGCAAGTTCCTCCCGGGCCGGCTCCATAAGAGGGGAGTGGAATGCTCCGCCGACTCCGAGTAGGAGCGCACGTTTTGCCCCCGCTGCGGTCAGCGCCTCGCACGCCGCCTGCACAGCCGCCTTGTCTCCCGAAATCACAGTCTGGGCATCGCTGTTGTAGTTTGCAGCAACAACTTCCCCGAGACCTTCCTCCGTGGCGTGTTGCCCCTCCGCCGCCTTGATTTCTCCGCGGCTCACCTGAAAACAGACGCTCTCGATTACGGCAGGCTCAAGCCCGATTATTGCCGCCATCGCACCGCTTCTTCCCTCGCAGGCCTTCTGCATTGCCTCCGCCCTCACAGCGACAAGCCTCAGCGCATCCTCAAAAGCGAGCGCCCCGCAAACTGCAAGTGCCGAGAACTCTCCCAGGGAATGTCCCGCCACCATATCCGGCTCCGCGTCTCCATACTCCTCAAGGGCCTTCACGACGCTGTGCAGAAACACCGCGGGCTGAGTCACGCGGGTCTGCCTCAAGTCTTCGTCCGTCCCCTCGAACATAATGTCCGTAATCCTGAAACCAAGTATGTCGTTTGCGTTTTCAAGCAATCTCCGACCTTCTCCGCCTCTGTCGTAAAGGTCTTTTGCCATCCCGGTGAATTGTGCTCCCTGTCCGGGAAAAACGTATGCTTTCATCATATCGTAAAATTAAAAAAGTCCATAAATGCCGTTCCACACCAGAAATCTGAGGAATTTTCCCACCAGAAGAAGAACCATCGTGGCCCACGGCCGTGTCTTGTAGAATCCGAGCGCAATTGCAATCACGTCTCCGATTAGCGGAACCCAGGCAAGCAGCGCGAGCCAGACCCCGTAACGGTCAATCTTCACCTTCTGCTTTTCCAGAGTTTCCCTCTTCACCTTGAACCACTTCTCAATCCACTCCCATTTCCCGATCCAACCGACCCAGTATGTCAGAACGCTCCCGAGCCAGTTTCCCACCGTGCCCACGAGAAGGCAGCCCCAGGGGTCGCGGGTCGCAGCCAGCACAGCGAGGTACACGGCGTCCGAACTGAACGGGATGACCGTGGCCGAGAGGAATGTCCCGATGAACAGCCCCAGAAGCCCAAGTGATTGAAGATCAAACATCTGTGTTTTCTGTATTTTATGCTTTGGGTGCGCGGATGCCTTAGTGAATTATCCCCGTTTGCTTTTGAAGAATTCACTCACAATCTCTCCGCATTCTCCCTCCATAACTCCGCCCGCAACCTCGGTCTTGGGATGAAGCAGCGACGGAGTGAAGCGGGTGTAGCCCCTTTTGGGGTCAGAAGCCCCATATACCACCTTTCCCACCTGTGCCCAGTTCATAGCTCCGGCGCACATCGGGCAGGGTTCCACGCTGACATATAGCGTACATTTGTCAAGATACTTGCCTCCGAGAGCCTCTGTAGCTGCAGTTAGGGCAATCATTTCGGCGTGGGCGGTGCTATCGTGAAGCCTCTCTGTCATATTGTGTCCCCGCGCAATTACCCTTCCCCCGCAAACGACGACTGCTCCAATCGGCACCTCGTCCTCTGCTGCTGCATCCCTCGCCTCGGCGAGAGCCTCTCTCATAAATCGTATGTCAGTGTTGACTTCTTCCATATCATTTGGGGTTGTCGCATTTTTTCTGGCAGACGCAAACCTGTGAAAGCACCACGCCGACAGTGCAGATTGCTACCCCGGCCCATTGACGCAGGTTGAGGACCTCCTGTCCGAAGAGTCCGGCGATTATGGCCGACGCCACAGGAATCAGCGCCGTGAAAATGCTGGATTTCGCTACTCCAAGCTTCTTGATTGTCCCGACCCACAGAGTGAACGCCAGGCAGGAGCAAAGAAGCGCAAGACACAGGATAGGTTTCCACACCTCCCAGCTGAAGTATTCTTCGGCGTTGAAAGAATCCAACCCTTTGAAAAGGAACAGCGGAAGCAGATATACCGACCCTATAAGAAATTGATACATAACGATAACCGAGCTGGAATACCCATCGCTCAGTCTCCTCGTGATGCTCGCGTGTGCAACTTCTGCAATGACTGCAATTATAAGGAAAAGCAGCCCTATGAGAAAATGCTCTCCCAGGTCTCCCTTAGCCATCGCGACGAGAACAATGCCGCACAGCGACAGAATGATGCCGAAAATGTTCAGAGGAGTGATTCTTTCCCGGAAAAATACCACCCCGGCGAATATGGAAAAGATAGGAATCGTCGCAATCGCCATTGCGCTCAGAGTCGGCGACCCTGTCTCCTTGATTCCGTAGGTCTCACAAAGAAAATAGATGAATGGTTCGCAGAACGCCAGAAGCAGAAACCAGGGAAGGTCTTTCCGTGCGATTTTCTGCATTTTGCGCGTCAGGAAGTTGATGAGGGCGAGAGATGCTCCAGCGATAAAGATCCTTACGAATACGAAGTAAAATATGGGGATGTTGTTGCCAATCAAATCGTTGGACCAGATGTATGACGCTCCCCACAAAATAACTGCACTGAGTGAAATCGCGTATGTGAGAGGCTTGTCTGCTGAAAATTTCTTGCAATCCATATCCCTTTTTTTCCTCCTTTCGACCTAACTTAACTCTTTCAAGATGCTTCCAGAGACTATTCTTTTCTCGGTTTTATCTTTCTGAACTTGAGTCTCAGCACGCCCCAGAAGGCCTCTCCGAAGATGCTTCCGCTCATTTTTGAAGTGCCCTCCTTGCGGTCCACGAAGATAATCGGCACTTCCTTTATTTTGAATCCAAGCTTGTAGCAGCTGTATTTCATCTCGATCTGGAACCCGTATCCATACATACTTATACGGTCCAAGTCAATGGTTTCCAAGACTTTGCGCCTGTAGCACTTGAATCCTGCCGTCGTGTCATAGACTTTCATCCCTAGCACCGTCCTGACATAGACCGAAGCATAGTAGGACATAATCACCCTGCCGATTGGCCAGTTGATTACGCTGATTCCGTTGCAGTAGCGAGAACCTATAGCAAGGTCGGCCCCATCCTCCGCGCAGGCCCTGTAGAGCCGCGGAAGGTCCTCCGGATTGTGGGAAAAATCGGCGTCCATCTCGAAAATGTAGTCATAGCCTTTCTCCAGAGCCCATTTGAATCCGGTTATATACGCGGTCCCAAGTCCGAGCTTGCCGCTTCTCTCAATGAGAAACAACTTTTCGGGAAACTCTTCCTGAAGCCTCACGACGATGTCCCTGGTGCCGTCCGGAGAACCGTCGTCAATTACGAGGATATTGAAATCCCCTTCAAGCGCAAAGACGGCGCGGACGATTTTTTCGATGTTTTCCTTTTCGTTGTAAGTCGGAATTATGACTATTTTTCTGTCCATCGTTTTCTTTTCAAATTATTGTGCTGTGACGGGGCCTTGAATCAGGGAAAATTCCCCCTCCGCCACAGAGTAAAAATTACCAAAGGGCAAAGGTAATAATTTTTTGACTTTTTAGCCCTTTACCTTATATTTGTACGCCTTTTGTTCGGGTAGTTGTTTCGAACGATAATCTCCTTATTTGGAATGATTGCTGAAAGGAAAATGGAAAGTATATATATACACTGAA
>CAVJRU010000010.1:30912-45984 GCA_963652025.1 bacterium | reverse complement strand
GTGCGGAACGGATAACCCTTGTAAGTACCGCTCTGGGTCGTCATCCAAGGACGCTTGAAAATCACTCCGTAATACGACTTGCCGTGATTTTTGGTGACCGGCTGGATACGGAGTCCGCCTTCCGGTGCGAAGGCAAGAGCGTGATTCACAAGCTCGAGGTCATAGATGCTCCAAACTCCCTGATAACAGAGTGAGCCGTAGCCGGCCTTGAGCATAGAGATGTAAGGAGAGAAGAAATCCTCTTCAGAAACCTCTGTAAGAGTCTCTTTGCCGTGGAGATAGTCTGCCATTGACTCGTCAGTCGGGTTGTCGTTCATATCTCCCATAACCACGATTTTAATTCCCGGGTGGAGCTGCTCCATACGGCGAGAGTGAGCATAGATGATTTCAGCACCCCTGCTGCGGAGGTTTCCGCCCTTTCCGCCGTAACGGGACGGAAGGTGAGCTACATAGAAGGCGAACTCCTCCCCTGCAATCTCACCGCGTGCCATCAGGATGTCACGGGTGCGGAAGTAGGATGTGTCGGTGTCTGAGAAATCAATCTTCGAGTTGAAGTTGAACGGGATGGACTCGCTCTCGAGAAGTTTGAACTGCTCCGGTTTGTAGAGCAGTGCCACATCCACTCCCCTTCGGTCAGGGCTTTCGTAGTGGATAATCTCGTAGTTCGCCTCGGCAATCTCAGGCTGGCTCACAAGGTCCTCAAGCACAAGACGGTTCTCAATCTCGGAAACTCCGAGGATGGTGTGCCAACGTTTGTTGTTGTCCGCCATAGCGCGGATTACCGTCGCCATATTGTGAAGTTTCTTTTTATACTTCGTTTCGGTCCAGTTGTTCTTGCCCTCCGGGGTGAACTCCTGGTCATTCTTCACCGGGTCATCGTAAGTATCAAAGAGATTCTCAAGATTATAGAATCCGATGACATAGTTCTGACGTGTCTTCTGCGCTCCTGCAGAAATGCTTAGGGTCAGCAGAAGCAGAAGGGAAACTAAAATTTTCCGATTCATTTCGTTTTTGTGTGTTTATGGTTAATCTATGCTAAAGAAGACGCGAAACGCGTTCGCAGTTGCTTACAATTATTCTACAAAGGCCAAAGGTTGGCTGATGGAGCCTTCGACTCAATCTCCGCGGCCTTTTCCGCACCCACCTTGGCAGGCAGGTTCACAAAGAAGTTCACGCCCACCTTTTTCTCCAGTTCGGAGATGGACATAAGGTCGGAAGTGGTCGTTACGGACGCATTTGAATCGTGGTCAAGCCAGATTCCGCAGGCGGAGTAGCCTCCTGACTTGCTGTAGCGCAAAAGGGCCTTGTAGTAGGATGTCGGCACAGTGACATATGGGCCGCTTCTTCCGGCCTGACGGGTCAGAGTGCTCCCTTCCACAACGCATCCGGTCACGACATAGAGCGTGTCCGTAGCGGAATTGAGCGACTTGGTCCAGTCCCTGACCGTGCCCTCCAGTTTTGCCCAGATATTCTGATTGAAGGCGCTGCGCTGAGGAGTCATATTGGTCGGATAGAATGTCTGCACATTTCCGGTGTAGCTGTAGCGGTCGGCCGACGGGCATTGATGTCCGCGGTCATATCCCGTTCCGAATCCGCCGTATGGAGTGCAGGCCTGTTCGGACTGAGGGATGAGAGGGTCAAAGTTGCTCCAATCGTTGGTCCTCGCACCGGAGCTTATGAGGCCCTTGTTCAGCGGGTAGGCCACCCAGATTGAAAGATGGTCGGAGGCACTCCAGTAAAAGGAATAATTACGCACCCTGGTCTCATTCACGACCATAGAATGCCAGCCCCAAGTGAGTCCGTCACCGGATTTTGTCTCGGGAAGTTCCAGCCACGACACATCTGCCTTGTCCGCGATGTATCCGTCCGAAGCAGTGTCCTCGGAAGTCTGGATAAAACTGCACTCCGTCACATCCGAATCAGTGGAAAGGACGATATAGACCTTTCGCGATTCACCGGAGGTGTTCTTGCTGAAAGAGAGTTTGATGTTGCTTTTGTAACCGCTTCCGGAGGTGTGGCTTAGCTTTGCCCATCCGCTCTGCTCCCCTGCGTAGTCAAGATCAAGCGTCCAGGCTCCGCTGCCCCTAACGACAACGCTCACCTGTCCCTCCTCCGCCCCGGAGCTTTCCGCAGAAACCGTCACAGAAAGGTCCGCAGAACTCTTCTTGCCCCCGAGGATGTCACAGGAGACAACAGAAAGAATCAGCAGTGCATAGGAGAAAAGTCTAAAGAATGGCTTCATCTGTATGCATTTCTATTTTTGCGACTTAAGGGAAGCCCGCCTCCCGACGGGTTTCCCTTTCGTAAGTCATCTATTTGATACTAAGATTATTCAGCCTTGATGTACTTGACAGTCATCTTGGTAACACGCATCTGATTGTCATTAGCGGTGTAGGCTACCTTGGAAGTATTTCCTGTAACGGTAATTGTTCCCACCTTACCACTGCCTGCGCAAGCAGCAGTAGCGCCAGAATCTACTGTAACATTCTTTGTGTCCGTATAGAATCCTGCCTTAGAGCCGCAGTCAGCCGTACAAGTGAACTCAACAGACTGAATGCTATAGCCTGTTGCCGCAGTAATCGTAAGAGTTTTGTTCTTATACACCCTCAACTCAGTAACTGTGTTTGAACCATAATCAGAATCGTTCGTGTAAGAAACGACATCATCAACCTTACCATTTTGGTTCTCGGCCAAGTAGTCCTGCTCAACAGTGGCAGAAATAACGCCGGCTGCATCAGGAGCTTTCTGAGTCAGCACAATTGTGTAGGACTTAGTAGCGACTTCCTCGTTTGTTGTAGATACGGTTATGTTGCAGGTGCGCGCTGCTGAAGTCGTATTAGCGCTGAAAGAAACAGTTACTGTTGCGTTGCCGTTTCCGGATGCCGGAGATACAGTAAAATCAGCATTGTCAGAAGCAACAGTCCAATCAACATTTCCAGAAACGGTGAATGTTACAGATGTTGCTGTCGCCTCTGCGAGCAATGATGTTGC
Source organism: bacterium (assembly GCA_963652025.1). Lineage (GTDB taxonomy): Bacteria > Bacteroidota > Bacteroidia > Bacteroidales > UBA932 > Cryptobacteroides. The sequence goes on along the minus strand of CAVJRU010000010.1, from coordinate 42,993 downwards.
GCTTACAGAAAGCCCCGGAGCCGCATCTGCATTTCCATTGACGGAAATAATCTTGCTGCCTGAAGTCATTTCCGGAGTTTCTCCGTTGTAATTTACAAGTTTACCGCAAACGACAACCACGTCACCTACCTTAAGAAGGTCTGCAGATGTAAATTTGGCACCATCAATATAATATCCGCGATATACTTCAAACTGAGTTCCGGATGTAGTACCGTCATCTGACAGATAGTATGTGTAGTTTCCATAAGAAGCGCCACCGAAATCGCCAAGTTTTGAAATGATGCCGGAAACATATACATCAGCTACAGACTCTGATGAGCTCAGCGTGCTAGCCTTCGTATAAGCCTGGGACGGAGTATAAGGATTGGCCTGGGTGCCGTCGCCCTGCTTAACTTCACCTTTCTCGCCCTTCTGTGAAACAGAGAGAGTCTTCTTTACGCCGACAACACGGAAAACAACGTCCTGAGACCTGTCATTGCCTGAATTTGCCTCCACAGCAACAGAAGCCTCCGTGTCACTGACTTTTGTAACCTTAATCCAAGCAGGAAGAGAAGCCTCATCCTCGATTTTCCAATCACGATTTGAAGTCACTGTGACTGACTGAGTTGAAGCAGTCGCCTCAAATGAAAGCGTTGCAGGAGAGATCTCGAGCGATGCTTTATCTGACGTCTGGCTCGACTTCTGGCAGGAAACCGCTACAGCAGCGACTGCAAGAAGGGAAAGAAATAAGTGTTTGATTTTCATTTTATTGTATGTTTATTGGTTTTACCGCATAATGCTTTGCAAATTTACTATAACTTCAATAATTTTCAAAGACTTTAGGGAAATTTGCTCTACCTGCCCAGTCAAAGGGGTCACCCAAAGGGGCGTCATTCCCCCTACTTGGGACTTGCGCCGTGCTCCTTCCTGTAGAGTTGCCAGGTATTGAAGGTGTTGTGCCACAGGCTGTAGAATCCCCCGGCGATGCTCGTCACCGGATTCATAAAGGTGTATGCCATCCAGATGGCGAAAACAGTATTCTTCTGTCCGAGAGCCTGGCCGGCCGCAATGGCATTCCCATACCGTCTTCCGATTTTTCGGCCCAGGAAAAACTGCAGGGCGCAGCAAAAGAGCGACACCCCCGCGATGCCCGCCAGATACCCGACCGGAATGTCGCTTTTCACAATAGCCCTGGTGCTCACCGCAATTGCAAGCGGGAGAGAGACTGACCAGATGTAGAGGGCGAGGTCGTTGAAATGCAGAATCCAGCGATGAAAGGAGGGCAGAAGAAAACGCACCAGCCAGGCGCAGAGACAAGGCATAATCAGAAGCGGAAAAGTTTTCGCTATAATCATACTGAAGGCGGTAACGAATGAAAGGCCCTCCATCGGATGGATCAGCGGCACCACGGCCGGGACCACCACCGCCGCAAGGATATTTATTAGAATCGTGTATGTCATAATCCCCGGCATATCCCCGCCAAGTTTACCGGTAATCACTGCCGCGGCTGTTGCCGTAGGGCAAATCATACAAATCATAAAGCTTTCCACCAAGACGGCATAATGCCCCTCTCCGGTAAAAATCAGCAGGACTCCGGGAAGGATGAAGCCGGCCGCCTGAATCAGAAGAAGCCAAATCTGCCAGCGGTGCGGACGCATCTGGCGCGGAGCAATCCTGCAGAAGGAGAGAAAAAGCATAATGAACATCAGCAGAGGCTGAATCACCCCCACAGCCTTTTCAAGATAGGGTCCTGCCGGAGCAAGAGCGGGAATGCTGTGATATACAAGATATGATGCGACCCCGACAAACATTGCGATGGGAAGCATCCAGTCTTTCAGAATTTGTTTTAGACGGTTCATATTATTTATCCGCAAAGCGCGAACTCACTGCGCTACGAAACGGTAGGTGATTTCGCCCACCTGATTGGCCGGGGCGGAAGAGGATGCGCTGAAACGGGATGTGCGGGCGGCCCTTATGGCATTGCGTCTGAGACACTCGTCGGTGCTGGAAACAGCCTCCACGACTTTTGCGCTCACCACCACCCCGGAATTATTAACTTTTATGACAACGGTGACGTCGCCTCCCCCATAGCATTGATATGCAGGCACTTTGAGGCTGCTCGCCTTCCTTCCGTCAAGAGTCCAGCTGAGCACCGAAGCTCCGGAATAGGCTTTTTTCTGCGCGGAAGGTTCAGTCTTTTTCGAAGAAGAAATGTCAACGGTCTCTTCACGCGCGTCCTCCTGCCTGGAGTCCAGCCCTTTGAGGTCCCTCTGGAGTCTCTCGTTCTCGCGATAGAGTTCTTCAGCATCGGTATTGCGGTCGTCCTTAAGCGGGGCGTTGCGGTCCACAGTGACATTTCTCACAGGGTCAGACGCGGACCTGACGCCCATCTGGGCAATCATATCGTCAATCCGCTTGCTGATGCTTTCCTTGAAAACTTCCTCCTTGAGCTCTTCCTCCTGCTTTTCCTGATGCGAGAAATCCATCAGGAAACTGTCCTCCCTTTTAAGTTCAGCTCCAATCTGAATCAGCAACAAAACAACAATCACCACCAGATGGAATATGATGGTGATATAAAGTCCTGCCTTGTCTTCTGAACTGAGATGACGCATAATAAGAGTCTGATTCCTTTAATCGGTCTCGCCTCAAGTCGGACGCCCGCCCGAAGAATGAGGAGAGGGAGATGCCGTTAGAGCGGCTGAGAGAGGGATTTTTCGATGGTCGCGGCAATCACGTCAATGGCCACTTTGTTGTGCCCTCCCTGCGGGATTATCACGTCGGCGTACCTCTTGCTCGGTTCGATGAACTGGAGAAACATCGGCTTCACGGTGCGGGAATATCTCTGGATGACAGTCTCCACCGTCTTGCCCCGTTCAATGATGTCGCGCGCCATAACCCTCATAAGCCTGTCGTCATCGTCAGCATCAACGAAAATCTTGATGTCCATCTGGTCGCGAAGTTCCGCACAACAGAAAATCAAGATACCCTCAACGATGATTACATCCGCCGGGTTGACCGTCACGGTCTCCGTCTGGCTACGTGAGCAGGTGATGTAGGAATAGACCGGCTGCTCGATTGAGTGACCCGCCTTGAGTTCCTTCAGATGAGAAATTAACAGGTCAAAGTCAATGGAGTCAGGATGGTCGAAATTGACCTTCTGCCTCTCCTCCATCGGCAGATGGCTGGAGTCTTTATAATATGAGTCCTGTGGAATGACAACGACTTTTTCTTTCAACTGGTCTGTAAGTGCCTTGACCACAGTGGTCTTACCCGATCCTGATCCTCCGGCAATTCCGATTATCAGCATAATTTTCCCCTTTCCAATAAAATATATCCGTTAAAAGATGGAGTGCAAGGAGCACAACGCAACAATCCGCCATTTCTGGCGACTGGCTTAGTACTCAGCGTTCTTAGGAGTTCTAGGGAACGGTATGACGTCACGGATGTTTGACATACCGGTCACAAAGAGCAGCAACCTCTCGAATCCGAGGCCGAAACCGCTGTGAGGAGCAGCTCCGAAACGGCGAGTGTCAAGATACCACTCAAGGGTCTCCCTGCCCATTCCGAGTTCGTCGATGCGGGCGTTGAGTTTCTCAAGGGAAGACTCCCTCTCGGAACCGCCGATAATCTCGCCAATCTTAGGGAAGAGCACGTCCATACCCCTTACGGTCTTGCCGTCCTCGTTCTGCTTCATATAGAACGCCTTGATGTCCTTAGGGTAGTCGGTCATAATCACCGGCTTACCGAAATGCTTCTCCACAAGGTAGCGCTCGTGCTCGGACTGAAGGTCCACGCCCCAGTAAACAGGGTACTCGAACTTTGCTCCCGAAGCCTCGAGAATCTTGATTCCCTCGGTGTACGGAAGACGGACAAACTCGGTCTTCACCACATTCTGAAGCCTTTCGATGAGTTCCTTGTCGTACATATCGTTAAGGAACTTGAGGTCGTCGCCACAGTTGTCAAGAGCGTACTGCACGAGGTATTTGATAAAATCCTCGGCAAGGTCCATATTGTCGTATACGTCGTAGAATGCCATCTCAGGCTCAACCATCCAGAACTCAGCCAAGTGACGCGGAGTGTTGGAGTTCTCTGCGCGGAAAGTCGGTCCGAAGGTGTAGATTTCTCCGAGCGCCATCGCTCCGAGCTCCCCTTCCAGCTGTCCGCTCACGGTGAGGCTGGTGTGCTTGCCGAAGAAGTCCTGGCTGTAGTCCACCTTGCCGTCCGCTGTGCGCGGCGGGTTCTCCACATCAAGGGTAGTCACCTGGAACATCTCACCTGCACCCTCGCAGTCTGAAGCCGTGATGAGCGGAGTGTGGAGATAGACGAATCCCTTGGAATTAAAATAGTTATGGATTGCGAACGCCATCGCGTGACGCACTCTCAGCACGGCTCCGAAAGTATTGGTTCTCGGACGGAGATGCGCTATTTCGCGAAGGAATTCAAGCGAGTGACCCTTCTTCTGAAGAGGATAGGTGGCAGGGTCAGCCTCACCGTAAAGTTCGATGCTGCGCGCCTGAATCTCCACTGCCTGTCCGCCTCCCTGAGAGGCCACGAGATCTCCCTCGACCGCGATGCAAGCTCCGGTGGTTATTTTCTTCAGGAGTTCCTCGTCAAAAGCGGCGACATCCACAACAATCTGGATATTATTGATGGTGGAACCGTCATTAAGGGCGATGAAGTTCACATTCTTGTTTCCTCTTTTTGTCCTGACCCAGCCCTTGGCGAGTACCTTTGTGCCCGGGGTGGTCTTAAGAAGGTCCTTGACCTTTGTCCTCACAATTTTTTCCATCTTTATCGTATTCATTCGTCCCGGTTTAAGGGACTTATATTATTGGATATATTCCTTATTTTCAATGGAATATGTCTCTATTTTTCAACTTCGTTTTTCTGACCGAGTATTTTAGCCTTAAAGTCAGAGTTTTCATATACGCCGGTAAACCTTTCAGCGCCGCAGCCTATCGCATAAACCGGCACAGGGCAGCCTGTGTGGCTCATTGACGCCCAACCGACTTTGCATCGGCTATTCACCTGCGCATTCTCCTCTGCAGTAAGAGAAGAGTCGTTGTGTCCACACTCCTCCCACCACTTGTCAAGTTCGTCCCACTGAGTCCTGTAGTCCTTCACGCCGAAGGAAAATCCACCAGTCTCGTGGTCAGCGGTAACGATAATAAGCGTTTCATCGGGGTGTTTAAGATAAAATTCGTATGCCTTCTTGACGGCCCTGTCAAGTTGCAGGACGCTTTCGAGCATACGCTTTGTGCTGTTGCGGTGGCAGGCCCAGTCAACATAGCCCTGCTCGCACATAATGAAGAACGGAGAAGAATCACCGAAGTCCTCAAGACACGCCTCCACAAGGTCCGCAGCCTGAAGCCCGAGCCCAGCCATACTGAGGTCATAGTTCTTGTTGGTGTCCTTGTTGTCGAAATCCTCCTCATCCTCAGGGTCTTCCGGAAGAAAAACTTTAGTCTTAGCCGTGGAATTTGCCAACTGGTCCTTACCAAAGCAGACATCGCAGTTACCATCTGCCTCTATGAATTCCACCACATCCTGCTTGTCGTGATGTTTTCCGTAGCGGTCGATAATCTCCGAACCGCCAAAGAAATCAAAACCCGTTGCGGGGATTTCCTTCGAGATGTCGTAATAGTGGTTTCTTTTCAGCACGTGAGAATAGAACGCAGCAGGAGTTGCGTGGTTCACAGGTCCGTCGGACATAATTCCCACCTTGTAGCCCAAATCTTTGAGTTCATACGCTATAGAGCGAAGAGAGTCTCCCTCGGAGGATGTTCCGAGATGGCTTGTAGATGTTTTCTCTCCGCAGGAAATCGCTGTTCCCGAAGCGGCAGAGTCAGTAACACCGCTGTTTTCGCACCAGGTGCGGGCAATGCCTACGACAGGGAAACCAGTGAAGGTAAGGTAGTTGCCGCCGAGCTTTCCGTCCTCGTAAGCGAGGTAGGAGTCAGCCGCTGATGCCTGACCGAGTCCCATTCCGTCACCGATGAAAAAGAAAACGTACTTGGGAGCCGAGTGGGAAGGCTTCTTAAACATAACCACTGCCGTAACCGTAAATGCAGCAACAAGTACAGTGCAGAGGATGATGGCTATTTTACTTTTGTTCTTCATTCTAAAAACTAAGCAAAAGTGAAGAGGTTGGATAAAAAGATGGGATGTCCCAATCAATCACATTCTCTCAGGACATCCCTTCTTTCCTAAATCTAAAGGGTTATTTCTCGGCCTTTCTTGCCGAATACATAATCTTCAGCGCGGAGCATCTACGAAGTTCCTGCTTAACATCTGTAACAATACCCATATTGGTGTTTTCATCCGCACGTATGGCAACCGTCATAAATGAACGGTCTGCCTCGCTCTTCGAGTCGCGCTCTGAAGCGATGAAGTCGCGGATGTCGTCAATCGTCTTGAAAGAATCGTTCAACTGGATTCGTGAGTCCGTACCGAACTGTGACTGAAGGTGCTGAACCGGCGTACCAATGTTAATGTAGGATGCCAAGTCCTTCCTTTCGAGTTTCACGACTTCGGAAGCCTCCGGAAGTTTCACGATGACCTTGTTTTCCGTCTTGCGGAGGTTGGTGGTCACCATAAAGAAGAACAGGAACATGAACACGATATCGGAAGTCGACGAAGTGCTCGCCATTGGCGTTGATTTCTTGCCGTCTTTTCTGAATTTTGACATATCTCTATACTCCTATCTTTTTGAAACGTCCTTAGGCTCTGCCTCGGAAATCTTCTGAGGAACTGCCTCACGAACTATCTTCTGCTGATCCTCCGTAAGCCTTTCGTAAGGCTTGCCGTAGTTGGCACGGGAGAAATCATCACGAATTTCATTGATTGCCTTTACCAGCTCGTTCTGGACTGCGATGTAGGCCTTGTAGCTTGTACCACGGTCGTTCTGAAGGGAAATCACACCCTCAGAAACAGGGTAGGCGCCGAAGCCCTCAATCTCCTTGATCTTCTTCTCCGGAAGAGTCGGATCGTCGGTAGGGTTGGTAAGGAATTCTTTGATCTTATCTTTCAACTGGCTGACATCCATTGCTTCGTTCCCGGCGAAAAGCCTATCCGCAGAGTTAATCTTCACAATAATGATATTGCGTCGGTTAACTTTCTGGTCTTCAGCCTTCTGATTTTCAGCAGGCATAGGCGGAAGACGACGCTGAAGTCCAGAGTCCTGATTCATTGTTGTAGTCATCAGGAAGTAGCACAACAGCAGGAAAGCGATGTCCGCAGTGGAACTTGAATTGATTTGTGGAGTCTCTTTGCTCGCCATAGTTGTCGATTATTTATTACGTGATGCACTTATGATTGCTCCCACGACGATGGAAAGAATCGCACCTCCGCAAAGCAGATAAGTTACATTAAGTATTGTGTCAGTAAACTTGAGAGTGCCAGGGGTCACTGCAATTGAGCAGCCCACAGCCTCTGTTCCGGGTGCCAACAGATATGCGATGCCGACTACCACAACCGCAGCCACGAGAGCGATGCCAAGCTTGATGAGTCCTTTAGGGTTCTGCTTAATCGTCAAGTAGAGACCGAGGCATACAACAGCCAAGATGGCAAATGCAACCAGAGCATACGCGCAGTAGAGCAACACATCAGTGGCGATTCCTCCGTCTGTAGTGAAACCGTAAGCTATTCCGAAGACAGCGATGGCAACACCGATGAGGAGAAGCACCCATTTTAATATTTTAGTTACTTTTGCGTACATTGTATTCTGATTTATTTGTTCGCGTTCTTAACAAGGATATCTACGAGGCTGATTGATGCGTCCTCCATCTCGATGGTACGCTTCTCAATCTCAGAAAGGATGTAGTTGTAGAATGCCTGAAGAATCATAGCGACGATCAAACCACCGACGGTAGTAATCAAAGCGACCTTCATACCACCAGCGACAATGTTAGGGGAGATATCACCTGCTGCCTGGATTGCGTCGAATGCCTGGATCATACCGATGACAGTTCCAAGGAATCCGAGGGACGGTGCAAGAGCGATGAAGAGGGCGATCCAGCTAAGTCCGCTTTCCATAAGGCTCATCTGGATGGAGCCGTAAGAAACGACTGTCTTCTCAACAACGTCGATGCCCTGATCCATACGAAGGAAGCCCTGGTAGAAAATGCTTGCTACAGGACCGCGGGTGTTGCGGCAAACGTCTTTTGCAGCCTCAACGCCACCTTCCTCAAGAGCCTTCTCGATCTGCTCAAGAAGCTTCTTGGTGTTGGTCTTTGAGAGTGCGAGGTAAATGATTCTCTCGATTGCGATTGCAAGACCGAGGATAAGGCAGAGAACGACAGCGGCCATGAACTCAGGACCACCCTCGATGAACTTTGTCTTAAGAGCCTGGTGGAGAGGAACTTCCTCCTGAGCTGCTGTCAATTCAGCAAGAGACTTAGCCTCTGACGGAGCAGCGGCCACTTCCTCTGTGGTTGCAGCTTCTGCTGCTTCCTGAGCTGTTGCGATCTGAGCAGAAAAGGCCATCAAGCCGAAAGCTGCCAAAAACAAAAGAACTTTTTTCATAATTGTTTTTTGAAAGTTAATACTATTAAAATTGTTTGTTATCTGTTTGTTTGTAGTCGTTTCTGGTATCACGACTTTCAAAAATCGGTGCAATTTAGCAATAAAAATTCATACAGAAAACATTTATCGGGATATTTTTATTTTTCCATCCCGTCTCAGAGAGTAATTTCTCCCCTGAGATTCTGCTGAAGAAGCTTCTCCACGCGAGCATTTTCAGAATTTTCGCCCAGCAGGACAAAAAGTTTCGCGAGGGCGCTCTCGGTTGTACTGTCACGTCCGTCAAGGACTCCCGCCAGTTTTAGAGACTTTCCGTTCGCATAAATATCCATATTCACTTTCCCTGAAGGGCACTGGGTCACATTCAGAAGCACTTTCCCCATCTCATAGGCCTCCCTGACCGTAGAAAGGAACCATTCGGAAGAAGGGGCGTTGCCGGATCCGTAGGTCTCGATTACCACCGCTCTCGTCTCTGTGCCGCAGAGGATATTCCGCACCACCTGCGGAGTTATGCCAGGGTGGATTTTAAGTATGGAAACGCGGGTGTCCAGGCTTTTGTGGAATATGGGTTTCGCGTTCCAATCTTTCGGGGTTATTATTGAGCTGGTGTTGTAACGGATGCTGATGCCGGCCTCGGCAAGAGGAGGGAAATTCTCGCTACGGAAGGCGTTGAAATTATCGGAACTGAACTTGGTGGTGCGGTTGCCCCTCATCAGAAGGTCGTCGAAATAGACGCAAACTTCCGGGACAAGAGCGTGTCCTTCCGAGTCCTTAGCGGAAGCAATCTCAACGGATGAGATAAGGTTTTCCTTGCCGTCCGTGCGGGGAGTTCCGATCGGAAGCTGACTTCCGGTAAAAATGACCGGCTTGGTGAGCCCCTCGAGGATGAAACTCAGCGCTGAGGCCGAATAGGACATAGTGTCCGTGCCGTGGAGGATGACGAATCCGTCGTAGAGGTCATATTTTTCTTCGATTATATTGGCCAGTTTCAGCCACAGTGCCGGCTCTACGTCCGAAGAGTCTATTATCGGAGAAAATGACAGGGAATCAATCCTGCAGGCAAATTTCGACAGTTCAGGGACCTCCTCAAGTATCTGACTGAAATTAAATGGTTTGAGGGTATTGTCAAGAGGGTCGGCCTTCATACCGATGGTCCCGCCCGTGTATATTATAAGGATAGAGGATTTGGATGAAGCGGTCATATCTTTCATTTTCTGGAGGGAGTTTCTACTTCTTGGATTTCGTCACAGACAGAAAAAAGCTCATTTTGCATCAGATTCCGAAAAGTTTCTCGGCCGATGCAGTGGTGACTGAAGCTATCTCCTCAATCGGAATCCCCTTTATTTCAGAGAGCTTCGCGGCCACAATTGGGATATTCGCGCTTTCGTTTCTCGTGCCCCGAAGAGGTGTCGGCGCAAGATATGGAGAGTCTGTTTCAAGAAGAATACGTTCAAGAGGTATGTCCTTTACAGTCTCGGCGATGGAGGCTTTTTTGAATGTCAGCACCCCGCCGATTCCCACGAACCAGTCCCCGTAGCGGTCCAGTTCCCGAAAAGTTTCGATGCTGCCGCTGAAAGCGTGAAAAACGCCCCTAAGGCCCCTGCCGCGAAAGGCCTCAAGAATGTCGAAAGTGGCTTTTGTGGCATCTCTGGAATGGATTATGACGGGAAGATCCATCTTCAGGGCCAGTTCCAGCTGGGCGTGGAAGCACTCCTTCTGGGCATCGAAAAGAGAAGAGTCCCAATGAAGGTCCAGACCCGTCTCCCCTATCGCATAAATCCTTCGTCCGGAGAAATTCATCACCTCTTCGAGTTCGTCCCGCCAGTTCTCGTGGAGCTCCGTAGGGTGAAGTCCGAGGCACGGAAAGGCGTTTTCAGGGAAGGCGTCGCAAAGCGAAAACATTGCCTCGCGCACGCTTGAGTCGGTGTCTGCCATAACCATCCGGGTAACCCCGGCTTCAATGGCGCGCCTCACCGCTCCCGCTCCGTCGCCTTCGTATGCCGCATCATAGAGATGCGTATGTGTGTCGATAAAGTTCATTTTTTCGCAAAATCCGAAATCGCAGACAAAGATAGAACTTTTTGGACAATTAGACGCTCGGAACTCATCCTCAGCTACGTGACTTTCAGGGTCGGTGCAAGAAAATGACTTGCAGGGAGAGCATCAGACGCGAGATATTGAGCAGCGCTGAAGTAAATCAATGGTGATGAAGCCATCGCTCTCAAGCAGGGCAGTCAGTTCACAGACAGCGCGGCGCGGGGCCGACGCCTCTTCACACAATTCATCTATGCTGATGCCACGCCGTTCCCTGATTTTCAGCAAAAGGTCACTCAATAGGGAGAGTTTCTCTTCGGGAAGCAGCCTATGGTAGCGTTCTCGAAGGGTCTCGGGGTCCGGCAAAGCGGGGCGCCATCCCGCGCCGTCCCTTTTCTCTCCCGCAGCATCCGGGAAAAGCCCGGAGGCGCCACCTCCCGCCGCCAGATTTCGGCCACTTCCACCCCTCCTGCAGGATGAATCGCGTTTCCTCCCACCACCACAAACCAGTCCCAGCTGCACAGGAAGGTCGTCCAAAGAGTCAATAATCTCCGCCACGCCCTCCCGGATGAGGTGGTTGCAGCCCTGCGAGCGGCCGTCATCCCCGCGCCCGGGAAGGGCAAAAACAGCCCGGTCATAGGAAAACGCCATCCTGCAGGTAATCATTCCGCCTCCCTTCACGGCAGATTCCACGAGAATTACGCTATCACTCAGCCCAGCGATAATTCTGTTTCTCCTGACGAAATTTATCGCCACCGGGGCAGTCCCGGGGGGATAATCCGTAACAAGGGCGCAACCAGGCGTATTGACGAGGCGGCGTGCAAAGTCCCGGTGTCGTGAGGGATAAACCGTATCGGGGCCTGTCGCCATCACGGCCACGGTCGGAAGTCCCGAGTCGAGGGCAGAGGAGTGAGCAATGATGTCCACCCCGTAGGCAAGGCCGCTGACAATGCAGGGACGTGGCGGCGTGCTCGCGTGAGCTGAGGCGATTACGGAAACTATGTCGGAGCACCACTGCGCACCGTAAGGGGTAACTTCCCTTGTGCCGACGATGCCGACAGAGGGCACTGAGCGCGGGAAAATTTCTTCCACAGGGCTTGCGGAACGGACAAAAAGCCCAACCGGAGCATCCGGACACTCCAGAAGGCGCGGAGGATAGCCCGCTTGATTTCTCCCGACGAAGACAACGCCTTCATCCAAGAGGTCTTCCAGCATCCGGGAAGCCTTCTGAACTTCCGTCTCCGTAATCCTGTCCCTATATTTATTATAGGGCCCGAAAACAGTTTCCTTCTCCTTTGCGCCGAGGGAGAAAACCGCCCCTGCACTGCCCAGAGACTCGAGCAGAGCCCCTGCAATCTTGGGTTCAAATCCGAAAATAGTATTGAGCGCGCAAAGGCACGCCGTTTCGTAGTCTATGCTCATCGGAGAACGTTTTTAGTTCAACTTTTCATCCGGGCAAAGCTAACAAGAGAAAAAGAAAAATCTGTTGTACGAGGAGTCCCGCACAGCAGATTTTTCTTTTTTTAAAATACTTTTTTCTTTTTTAGA
>CAVJRU010000010.1:28010-29981 GCA_963652025.1 bacterium | reverse complement strand
CCGAAGTAGTCGATTATGTTCTTGAAAATTTTGTGTTCGATTTCACCTGTGTCCTTATGGAGAACCATAAGTTTACATTCGTCCCTCCATCTCGGAGGCTCCTGAGCAACCTTATCCTGAGTAAGGTTGAAATTAAACTGCGAAAGTTTCATATATAATTAAATATTGTCCACGCAAAATGAGGATTTCTCCCCTACTGGCGCATATACTCTCAATATGCACAAGTAATATATTATACGATTTTTTCAGACTTTTGTTTCACAAGGGGCAGGAAAAAAGCGGTTACCTCTTTCCCCATCGCGCAAGGCCGACTTTATTTTACCTCTCTGAAGACCTCGACGATGGACGGGTAGGTGTTCTGGAGGTACGGCGGGAGGGAGGACTTTGCGACCCAGGCCGCTTTCGAGATGTCCTCTTCGCGCTGCGGGGTGAGGTCGGTGGGGGCGTTGTAGAGCATATCGAACCACCAGGTGTGCTTCAGATGCCAAAGTCCGTTGCGGCGGTAGCAGTGGTCGGTGACGCATATAAGTTCCTTGAGTATCAAATCATTCACCCCGGTCTCCTCCTGCACCTCCCTTAGGGCGCAGGTCTGGATGGTCTCCCCCGCTTCCTGATGGCCCTTCGGAAGGTCCCACAGGCCGTTGCGCTTAATCAGAAGGTAGTCCCCTCGGCGGTTGGAAACGAGTCCCCCTCCGGCATTTACCTGAACGAACTCGGAGCAGATTTTCTGGTAGGTCTGGTCCACATCGGATGTAGGTATATAGACCCTCAGAAGAGAATCTGACTTTTCGAACATATCTATAAGGTCGTGGATGCCGAAGCGGTCGGCAAGCTGGAAAACCACTGCGTTCGGGTCGGAAAGCGCCGCCTCGGATGGCGGACAGATTATGATGCACCTCTTCTCGAAGTATATCCTGTGCATATTGCGAAAGTTTTGTTAATTTTGCAATCGCTCGGATTGCGTGCAAATTTAGGAAATCTCCAAGAAAAAATCGGCAACGGAGACGTATAAAATAAGAAGGACTTTCGCAAAGGAGAAAGTGCGTAGGATTCGAGAGTTTGATTTGAGAGAAATGGTTCAACAATAATTGGATATTAACAAAACAATAGATTTTGATATGGTAGAGTATAACAGCAAAACCGGACTGGTTTCAAAACCGCCGTACGAACTATATATGGCCTTGACGGACCTCAGGAACATTCTCCGCGTTGTCCCGGAAGACAAACGGGAGGGCGTAACCGCCGACTTCGACAGCATCCACGCCACCGTGCAGGGATTCAACATCGGAGTAAAGATGGAGGAGAGGGTGCCCTATTCTCGTCTAGTCCTCGTGGACGATGGCGCTCCGTTCGCTTTCAAGGTGACGCTTAATTTCGACCCGGCGTCAGACCCGCAAAAGACCAATTTCAGCATCAAGGCCGAAGCGGACCTCAACTTTATGATGAAGACGCTCCTTGGAAGCAAAATCAAGGACGGGCTGGACAAGGTCGTGGACGGGCTGGTTGACTCCTCTAACGGCAAACTCCCAGAAGGTTTTGACCCGTCAAAGTACGGTCTTTAGCCAAATCCCATCCCAAACGCTTTACATTCAAGAAACTTGCAGGCGGAATTTCAGAAATATCTAGTCGAGGCGTTCGGCCCGGAGAGGGCGGCGCGGATTATGGAGGCTCTGGAGGAGTCTCCGTCTGTTTCTGTGCGGCTAAATCCGTTCAAATTGAGTTTTGGCGACTCAGCGAACGAGTCCGAAGAAAAATATACTACCGGCTATTGCGATGAGGGTATTTTTGAAGGAAGCGAACCGGTAAAATGGAGCCCGTGGGGACGAATTCTTTCCGAACGCCCCGTTTTCACCCTTGACCCGCTTTTTCACGCGGGGGGATATTATGTTCAGGACTCCTCCTCGATGTTTGTGGGATATATTTTCCGACAAGTTCTCTCAATGCTCCAGGGAGAATCACCTCTTTCGGGCG
>CAVJRU010000010.1:0-27891 GCA_963652025.1 bacterium | reverse complement strand
CGGAATATCCGGGTGCTGGATCTTTGCGCCGCGCCGGGAGGAAAAACCACCGACCTCGCCGCATCGCTCCGGGAGGCCTTCGGAGACGGGTTTCTGCTGGTTTCAAACGAGGTAATGAAGGCGCGGGCGGGAGTGCTTGCGGACAATGTTGCACGCTGGGGCGACCCGAATGTAGTCGTCACCTCCGCCGACCCCGCCGCTTTTGCAGCGCTCACTGGATTTTTCGACATAATTCTCGCCGATGTCCCCTGCTCGGGGGAAGGAATGTTCCGTAAGGACGAAAAGGCGCGGGAACAGTGGTCAGAGGAGACGGTGGAGCTTTGCGCCGCAAGGCAAAAGAGGATTATAGCCGATGTCTGGCCATCTCTAGCGCTTGGAGGCACGCTAATTTACTCAACCTGCACCTTCAACTCCAGGGAAAATGACGGAAATGTCCGTTGGATTGCGGAAAATCTCGGAGCGGAAGTGCTCAGCCCCGAGTGTCCTTTCTGCGAAATAATTCGCACAGGGGAAGGATTCTCGCTTGCTCCCGGCTTTGTTAGCGGCGAGGGGCAATACTGCGCCGCCCTCCGGAAAACGGAGCGGGGCACTGAATGCGATGAGAGCCTCCCGCAGGAGAGCTTCCTTCAAGAGGGCAGCGGCTCTGAAAGCGGACGGGATGGCGTTCACGGTTCCCCTAAAGGCGCGAAAAGAAATTTCAAAAACGGGAAAGCCGCAGCGAAAGCGGACTTTTCGGAAAAGGATGTCTCCACGCTGTTCTCCCCGGCAGTTTCCATAAAGCAAAGGGGTGAACTTCTGATTGCAGTCCCGGAGGCTGTCCGGCAAGACATTGAGATTCTTGAAAGTGTCGTACGGCCTCTTTCAACAGGTGTTGCCGCAGGCGAAGTAAAAAACGGGAAACTCATCCCTTCTGCAGACCTCGCGCTTTCACAAATCCTCAAGGAAAATGCCTTTCCGAGAGTGGAACTTGACAGGGAAACGGCCCTAAGCTTCCTTCATCGCGACTCCATCTGCCTTCCGGACGCCCCGCTTGGGCACATCGCAGTAACCTACAAAGGGCTTGGCCTCGGATTCGTCAAGAACATAGGAGCGCGTTGCAATAACCTTCTGCCAATGAGCCGCCGCATCCTAATGAACATCCAAAATAAATAAAAGCCCCGCACAACGCAGCAGACCGCCCATTATCCGAGGTGCAAGCCGCGTAACGCAGCAGACCGCCCCTTATCCAAGGTGCAAGCCGCGTAACGCAGCAGACCGCCCCTTATCCGAGGTGCACGAAATTGAATAAGGGGATGGGATGCAAGGCTTGCGGCGAAGCCCAATACCGGAGCAACCTGTCGGTTGTGAGGATTTGGGCAAGCCGCGTAACGCAGCAGACCGCCCATTATCCGAGGTGCACGAAATTGAATAAGGGGATGGGATGCAAGGCTCGCGACGAAGAGGAAACCGCAGCAACCTGTCGGTTGTGAGGATTTCCTCAAGGAGCGTAACGCAGCAGACCGCCCCTTATTCAATTTCGTGAGGTTTGAGGGCTTCCTGTAGGGTCTTATCAATACCCACATAGAAACGGTAGAACGCTTCCTCGCCCACTTTGGAATACCTTCCGGTGAGAGCCTTAATCTGCACCATCATATACTCCCGTGACTCTTCCCACTCCCTGCCTTTCGGACGAAGTCCGTCCTTGGAGGCTGCAAAAGAAAGGAACTGAGAATCCAGATTCTGGGCGTCAAGCCAGCGTGAAAGAGTTGCAAAATCGTCAATCGAGGTAAGTTGAGTGCGGTATTTATCGAACATCGCGGAAGCGAACCTCATCGCCGTAGCCTTGCGGTTGCAGTCGATGTAGAACGGAGTCGCGCGTGTGGTGTCCATCGGAACGAAAACATCCGGAATGATTCCGCCGCCGCCATAAACCACCCGGCCGCTCTTGGTGTAATAGACCTCATCCTTATTGACCTTGATGCTGTCGGCCTCGGTAAGTTCGCCGTGGGCATAGCGTTCGTAGATGTCGTAGGCATAGTCGTCGCCGTACGGCTTCTGGATGCAGCGCCCGGACGGAGTGTAAAAGCGTGCCACGGTGAGCCTCAGGCCGCTTCCGTCGGTGAAGTTGATCGGCTCCTGGACGAGTCCCTTGCCGAACGAGCGTCGTCCGATGATGACTCCCCTGTCGTTGTCCTGCATCGCCCCTGCGAAAATTTCACTTGAAGACGCTGAAGACTCATTGATTAGAACCGTGAGACGCAAATCCTTCAGAGAGCCCTTTCCGTCGGCATCCAGGTCGGAGCGCGAACGATGAAGTCCCTGCATATAGACCACCTTGTCCCCTTCGGAGAGGAACTCGTTGCAGAGGAGATAGGCCTGGTCGAGATAGCCTCCGGTGTTGTCGCGAAGGTCGAAGATTAGATGTTTCATCCCCTGGGACTTGAGTGAAGCCGCGGCGGAGATGAACTCCACGTATGTCGTGCGGGTGAACTTCGTGAGCTTCATATAGCCCGTCTCGGAGTCAATCATAAATGCCGCATCGATGCAGTGAACAGGGATTTTGCCCCTAGTGATGTCGAACGGGATAGTCTCTCCACTACGGGAAACGGTGACCTTGACCTTGGTCCCTGAAGGACCTTTCATAAGCCTGACCATCGAGTCCTGAGGAGTCTTTTTGCCTGCAATCACTTTTTCGTCCACACGGATTATCCTGTCGCCCTGCTGCAGCCCGGCTTTCTCGGAAGGACCGCCGGGGATGACGCTGAGGATGATTGCGGTGTCGTTCGGAACATTGAACTGGATGCCTATGCCGTCGAAATTGCCGGCGAGTTCGGTCTCGGACTCCTCCAGTTCAACAGGAGGAAGATAGATGGAATGAGGGTCCAGTTTTCCGAGCGCCGCCACCACGGCAGCATCGGTCATCCCCTTCATATCAATCGTATCGACATAGTTCTTCTCCACCTGGTCCAGAATCAGGTTGAGCTTGCGCCAGCGATTGTAGTCTCCGTCGAATTTCTGAGAGGGAGAAGAGAGTTTCAGAACCACAAGGCAGCCCAAAACGCCTATTACAACGCCCAGCAAAGCCGCTACGGTAGCATATTTATTTCTATCCATCATATTTCCTTTCGCAAGTATCTAACTCATTTATATATAAACCTTTTCTCTCCAATCAACCTCTCAAGTCCCACGCACTTTTTCCTTCACGCTTTCCTCCCCTCCTTTTATTCAACCTGTTCGGTGGCTATGCCGGCTCTTTCAAGCAGCTCGATGCCGTCGGCGAGCCTGTAAGAATCCTTGTAAACCACCCTCTTGATGCCGGCCTGGATTATGAGTTTCGAACACTCGAGGCAAGGCGATGCGGTCACATAGAGAGTTGCACCCTCACTGCTGTTGCCGGACTTCGCCACCTTAGTGATGGCATTCGCCTCGGCGTGAAGCACGTATGGCTTCGTCACCCCGTTTTCGTCCTCGCAGACATTCTCAAAGCCCGAAGGGGTGCCATTGTAGCCGTCGGAGATAATCATCCGGTCTTTCACCAGAAGCGCTCCGACCTGACGGCGTCGGCAGTAGGAATTCCGAGCCCACACCGCCGCCATATCAAGATATGCCTTGTCAAATTTTTCCATATCGAGTTTGCTTGCAAATTCTCCCCCTCACCGAAGAGAGGAGCATAAGGCTATTTATTGGTTCTCTGGTAGAGATAACGCTTAATGCTGCGTTTAGGTGTCCTCTCGAAGTCCTCCGGCATAATCTCCACCTTCTTCACCCTCGCGTAGTTCGGAAGTTCCTCGTTTGCAGCCTTCACCAAAGACTCGATGTGAGACTGAAGCTTTTCGCCGGTCAGGCCGTCCACCTCAGCTTGATGAAGGTCAGGGTAAATGAGGGCTGTGAGTCCGCCGTTATCCTCAATAACCAGAGAATCAACAACATAGGCAAGACTATTGATAACAGTCTCTATCTCCTCAGGATAGATATTCTGACCAGAAGGGCCGAGAATCATACACTTTGAGCGTCCCTTGAGGAAAAGATACCCCTCTGAGTCCAAAACTCCCATATCACCCGTCTTGAACCAGCCATCCTCCGTAAACACGGCTGCCGTAGCCTCCGGGTTCTTGTAGTATCCGAGGAAAACATTGTCGCCCTTTATGAGAACTTCGCCCGGAATATTCTGAGGATCAGACGAATCAATCTTTATCTCCATATTGAGGGCAGCCTTGCCGCAGGAGTAGAGTTTCGCGGTTTTCCAGTCATCGTATGCGATGATAGGACCGCACTCAGTCATACCGTAACCCACTGTGAACGGGAACTTTATGCGACGGAAGAATTCCTCCACGTCCTTGTTGAACGCCGCACCGCCGATGATGATTTCATAGAATCTGCCACCGAAAGCATTCACAAGTTCAGTACGTACTTTATTGAGTACCAACTGGTCCACGAGCGGAATGCGAAGAATCTGACGAATGCCGTTCTTCTCCAGCACCGGACGCACCTTGCTCTTGTAGATTTTTTCGATTACAAGCGGAACGGCCACCACCAGGTCTGGTTTCACCTCGTCGAGAGCCTCCATAATAATCTTAGGACTAGGCACCCTGGTGAGGAAGTGGACCTGAGTTCCGACGCTGAGCTCGTAGAGGACCTCGAACATAAGCCCGTACATATGAGCGGAAGGCAGCATCGCAACCACATTGCACTTATTGTCCAGGAACGGAACGGCACCGGCGGCAAAATCCAGGTTTGACCTGATTGTGCGGTATGGAATCATAACGCCTTTTGAGAATCCTGAGGTGCCGGAAGTGTAATTTATGAGCGCAAGCTCCTCCGGAGACTCCTCGTAGTAGTTCATATCGCTAGGGCCGAAAGACTCCGGATATTTCTTACCGAAAAGGGTATTGAGATGCTCGCGGGCGTAGGTGATATTTTCCGATGCCGCGTAGATGAGACGGAAAGTGTCGAGGCGCACAATCGCCTGGACCTGAGGCATTTCGCTTTCTGTGAGACCCTCCCAGACAGTCGTGTCCACGAACAGGACCTTTGCCTCGGAGTGGTTCACCAGATGGTGAATGTTGCCTGGTTTGAATTCGTGAAGAATCGGAACAGGAACGGCTCCGTATGTCATCGTAGCGAGGAAAGAGACCGCCCAGTTCACCTGGTTGCGGGCGCAGATTGCAACTTTGTCGCCCTTTGCGAGGCCGCAATGTTCAAAAAGTATGTGAAGTTTTGCAATTCTTTCTGCAAGGTCGCGATAGAAAATCGTGGTGCCCCGATAGTTCGACAGGGCAAGGCAGTCCCAGTTTTTCCTGAAAGACTGTTCAAATGTCTTGTTAACTGATTTGTAATCCATAATTATGACTATATGTGCGTATATTCAATCTTTGCGCTATGTAACCGGTTCATAGTTCCCGGAGGGGGTGCGCTATTTCAGCCTGATTTTCTGCGTCTTTCCGTTGTAGCTTGTGGCAGAAAGGGTTTGAGAGTCAAGCACTTTCACTTCAGTGTCCGGGCGAAGCATATCGTTTCCGGAGAATGAGGTGAGAGATTCGCCTCCACCGAACGGATAGATGAGAGTCTCGCGTGAAGTCCTTACGACCCAGAGTGTCTTTCCTCCGGCATCAATTCTTTCTGGTAGTGAAACTATCTTATCCTTAGGGCATATCCCTTTCCATCCATCAGGCACTTTTCCTGCAAGGTTGAACATTCCGATGCTGTTGTCTTCAAAAAGAGTCAGAATGTTATATTTTTTCGCCCCGGAAAAATCGTAGGCGGCAGGGCCAAGCACAATTTTCTTGCCGAGGTCCACCGGGAACGGTGACACAAAGTGTCCGAGACGGTCCAGAAGATATATTTTCGAGCCCGAAGCAAAAAGGAACTGAATCTTTCCGTTCGCGAAATAATCCACGTTGCAAACTGACCCGCATATCTTCCCAGAGAACGGCACTGTCCAGACTCCCTTGCCCTTGTCATCGCGAAGACTGATGGAAAGGTTCGCGTTCTGAACGAGGGTGTTATTCTTCCCGGTAGCGCAGTTTTTGACGGTGAATGGTCCCTGAGGAATTTTTACCTCCACATCCTCCTGAGCTCCGGTCGGCGCCTTAGTCTTCTTGAGTTCCGCCTTCTTAACCCTGAATTCCACAAGACACCCGTCCTCCTTTTCCGAAGAAATGGTAAGGAAACAAGGCATCATATCCACTCCGGCGGCATCGTCTCTGAGCGTTTTCAGGGCAGACTGGGAAAGGATGGCGGGATCCTGATTAAGCCCGGAATCTATGCTAAAATATGCTGCAAGGACGCCTGAGGAAGGGATTTCGCCTTTAAGGTCTGCGTTCGAGAGCTTCTCCGAAAGGGAATATTCCATTGCGCCGAGATAGTTCTCCACACCCTCGCGGCTTCCGCTTACCATCCAGCCGCCCTTAACAGCGCAGAAAGACTCGTCCTCAAGAGTGAACTGCTTCCCGAAAAGTGAAGCAAGACAGCCGGGGGCAGGGAAGGCGGAGAGAGAGTCCGCACCCTTGATTTTTGACCCCTTCAGGAGATTTACCGCAAAGGTCTTGCTGCCTTTTGAGAATGAAAGATGCGCAATCTCCACAACTTCAAGTTTTGACAACCATTCCGCCGGGGAAATTCCGCAGGATGAAGAAACCTGCTTCCTCTGAGCCTTCACATCTGAAAGCCTCATATTCATCTCCAGCCATCCGTCGAAGGCTTCAAGGCTTGCGGAGGATGATTTTATCGGGAGAGAAAGCAAAAAGACAGTGGAAGATGGAGCGGCACGGAAAGCCTCGCAGGAGGAGTTTTTCACTGATGAGAGCATATTCACACAGTCGGTGCGCGTCCGGGAAGACACAAGAGCGGAAATGGAGAAGTCCCCGTCCGAATAATCCGCCTCAAACCCGGCCCAGCCGCAGAAAGTGCTGAGGGTCTTGAGATATGGACGATAAGTTGAACCGGCGAGAATAACTGGAAGAAGCTTGTCCGCATCCGCAGCGTTCAGAAGGAACTGTCCACGGGAAGAAAGGCGTGAAGCTGCCTCCGGAAAGCCGTTTGAATCGTAGATGGAAGATACAGTCTCAATGTGGCGCAGCGCTGAATCCACTATGCTCTCAGAAGAAGAAGCGAGAAGCACGCGGCGTCCTTTAAGGCGCGGTGCGACTCCGATTATCTTCGAGCAGTCGCATTCTTCGAAATGAAGACCCGCAGAAGATGCGATGTTTTTAAGAGTCTGAATATCAGCATCGAATGAAGCATCATCAGAATCTCCTGCGTCCAGAATATAAAGCGGAACGATGCTCTTTACGTAATGGAAAGAAACTGCAAGCGGCTCTGACAGGAGTTCTGTCAATTCTCCCCTTTCCTTGGCATCCGAAAGCGCCTTACCCAAAGCGGGATGCCCAGCGCAGACACTCCCGATGGCCTCTTCCAGAGATGGGAAACGCGCCAGAGCGACTGCATTCGAAGGAACGCAGCAGTAAAGCGCATCAGCATCGGAAAGGTCAAAAGCCTCACTCTTCTTTGAGGAGGAAGGACCGCCATAGAGCAGCGCAAGCAGCGCCGCCACAACAGCTACCATCCCGCACAGAACAGCGAGCAGCGAAAAGAGCGTTTTTCGTCCCATAATATATTGTCTTCTACTGCCTTACAGCAATGGCCTCAATCTCAACCTTCACGCCCATCGGAAGCGCAGCAACCTGGAAGCAGGCTCTTGCCGGCATTTTTTCAGTAAAGAAAGTGGCATAAACCTCGTTCATTGCCTTGAAATCAGCGATGTCGGCGAGCAGAACGGTTGTTTTCACGACATCCGAGTACCCGAGGCCAGCTTCTGCGAGGATTGCTCCGACATTTTTAAGAGCCTGAGTGGACTGCTCGACTATTGTGGAAGGAACGGTTCCGTCAGCAGGATTCACAGGGATTTGTCCTGACACATAGAGAGTTCCGTTTACTTCAACGGCCTGAGAATATGGGCCTACAGCCTTAGGCGCATTCGGGGTAGCAATGATCTTTTTCATAATTTCAGAGTTTTTAATTTCAATTCATAACCTGCAAATTTAGTAATTTTCCCGCTATACAGTACAAAAAAGGACGGCCGAGTATAAAAACTCAGCCGTCCAATTTAGGAGCGTAACGCAGCCATCCGCCTTTTTAGGCGCAACTCCCCCTTACATCATTCCATTCATACCGGCACCGGCTGCTGCCGCAGGCGCCTCCTTCTCAGGAATGTCAGCGATTGCGCACTCGGTGGTGAGGAACATTCCGGCAACTGAAGCCGCGTTCTCAAGAGCCACCCTTGACACCTTGGTCGGGTCAATCACACCGGCCTCGAACATATTCACATACTCCTCGGTCCTGGCGTTGAATCCGAAGTCGCCCTTGCCTTCACGAATCTTGTTGACAATCACGCTGCCCTCAAGACCTGCATTGGCTGCAATCTGACGGAGAGGCTCCTCAATTGCTGAAGCGACGATGCGGATACCTGTGGTCTCGTCCTCGTTGTCGCCCTTGAGGTCCTTCAGAGCCTCGGCTGCGCGGATGTAAGCCACTCCGCCGCCCGGTACGATACCTTCCTCGACAGCGGCGCGGGTCGCGTTCAGAGCGTCCTCAACCCTGTCTTTCTTCTCCTTCATCTCAACCTCGGTAGTTGCACCCACGTAGAGCACTGCAACACCTCCGGCGAGTTTGCCAAGCCTCTCCTGAAGCTTTGACTTGTCATAGTCTGAAGTCGTGGTCTCAATCTGCTTGCGGATAAGTGAAACTCTCTCTGCAATGGCATCCTTGTCGCCCTGACCGTTCACGATTGTTGTGTTCTCCTTGGTGATGACAACCTTCTCAGCCTTTCCAAGCATATCCGGAGTCGTATTCTCGAGAGTGAATCCCCTTTCCTCTGAAACGACGACTGCGCCAGTGAGGGTCGCGATGTCCTGAAGCATCTCCTTGCGGCGGTCTCCGTAGCCCGGAGCCTTCACTGCGGCAATCTTCAGAGTGCCCCTCAGACGGTTTACAACGAGAGTTGTAAGTGCTTCGCCATCAACATCTTCAGCGATTATAAGGAGTGAACGGCCTTCCCTTGCGATAGGTTCAAGGATTGGAAGAAGGTCCTTCATTGCGGAAATCTTCTTGTCGGTGATGAGGATGCGAGGTTCTTCAAGAACTGCCTCCATCTTGTCTCCGTTGGTCATAAAGTAAGGGGAGATGTAACCTCTGTCGAACTGCATACCCTCAACGACCTTAACCTCGGTCTCTGTGCCTTTGGCCTCCTCAACGGTGATTACTCCGTCTCTCTTGACCTTTGACATCGCGTCGGCGATAAGCTTTCCGATGTAGTTGTCGTTGTTTGCGGAAATGGTGCCGACCTGCTCAATCTTAGCAAAGTTGTCACCAACCTCCTGAGACTGCGCCTTGAGGCTCTCGACAACCGTTGCGACAGCCTTGTCAATACCGCGTTTGAGGTCCATCGGATTTGCACCTGCTGCAACGTTCTTAAGACCTACGTTGATGATGGCCTGAGCGAGCACAGTTGCGGTGGTTGTACCGTCACCGGCCTGGTCATTTGTCTTTGAAGCGACTTCCTTGACCATCTGTGCGCCCATATTGGCGAACCTGTCCTCAAGTTCAACTTCCTTTGCCACAGTCACTCCGTCCTTTGTCACCTGCGGAGCGCCGAATTTCTTATCAATCACAACGTTGCGTCCCTTAGGGCCGAGTGTAACCTTTACTGCATTAGCAAGAGCGTCAGCGCCTTCTTTCATCTTGGCGCGAGCTTCAACATTGAATTTTATATCCTTTGCCATAATTTATTTGTCTTTTTTGTCCTAAAAAAATCCTTCTTCGCGAAAGATCATCCGGAGCTTTGTTCAAATTATTCAATAACAGCCAGAACGTCGGACTGCTTCATAATGAGGTACTTCTTGTCGTCGAATGTGACCTCTGTGCCAGCGTACTTGCCGTAGAGGACTTTGTCTCCGACTTTGAGTTCCATTGCCTCATCCTTCTTACCTGCACCCACCGCAACGACGGTTCCCTGCTGAGGTTTTTCTTTCGCTGTATCAGGAATATAGAGTCCTGAAGCTGTCTTGGTCTCGGCCTCTTTAGGCTCGATAACCACTCTGTCTGCCAATGGCTTAATCATAATTATAATGTTTTATTATATACCTTTGATGGCTCTACCTTTCCGGAGCCTGAAAGAAGAAAGACAAACCCGATACCAAAGCCCCATCTCTGACAATTTGTCATAAACTCTCAAAATGCAAAAAACAGAAAGCTCTTGCGAGGACAATCTCCATTTATTTTGTAAAATCCGTAACTTTGCGGCGCTGCCGGTGCAATAATCACCTGAAAACAGCCTGACCCAAGTCAGTAAACATACATTAAACATATGAAACGAATCGTTAAACTGCTCGCTGTCGCGGGCGCAACCCTAATCGCTATGTCATCTTGCTGCAACTCTTCTTCCACAGAGTCCACCTCGGAGGCCGCAACTCAGGCGGTCCTGGACAACATCTCAACCCGCACATCCATCCGAAAATTCACCGATGAGGCCGTGAGCGACGCCCAGATTGAAAAACTTCTTCGCGCCGCAATGTGCGCACCTACGGCTATGAACAGCCAGCCGTGGAGATTTGTGGTGGTAAAGGACAAGAAAATCCTCGCAACTCTGGCCGAAAAGATGCCTTACGCAAGGCTTGACACCGCTCCGGTTGCCATCGTCGTGTGCGGAGACCACACCGGCTACTGCAAATTTTGGGAGCACGACTGCTCTGCAGCCGCCGAGAACATCCTCCTCGCGGCCCACGCCCTCGGTCTTGGAGGCGTCTGGACAGCGGCTTCCGACGACAAACGTGCTCCGATTGTAACGGAAGAACTCGGACTTCCTTCCTACATCACCCCGCTCTGTGTAATCCCTGTGGGCCATCCTGCGGAAAATCCTGAGCCAAAGGACAAGTGGAAGGCCGAAAATGTCCACTACGACCGCTGGTAATTTGAAAAGAGGGGAATTCATATTCCGCACTGTATTTCTGCTCTCTCTTCTGCTTTGCGCAGGAGAGGGATTTTCTCGTGCCCAGTCCACAGGGGGCGGAACTGCACCTTCCGGGACAGCCGGCGCTTCCTCCTCAAGAAGCCAGGGAAAAGACGGACAGGTATTCCTGGAATACAGAGTCGAAAATGGAGACACCGTATTTGTGGACAGCATAAAGCCGGCAAAGGTTTTTATGCGCCAGCCCAGAAAAAAAGGGCGCGAATGGCGGAAGTACTACCGCCTGGTCCACAATTTCAGCAAGGCCTATCCCTACGCCCTCGTCGCCCGAATGATGGTGCAAAGAACCGACAGCGTCATAGCCGCAGACCACCTCAAGGGCATTAAGAAAGACCGCTACATAGGCGGCCTCCAGAAGGAGCTCTTCGCTGTTTTCGAGAAACAGATGAGGAATCTTACGGTGAGCCAGGGTATGCTGATTATGAAACTGATTGACCGCGAGACAGGACGCACTTCCTATAATATAATAAAGGACTACAAAAGCGGCATCACGGCCGGCTTCTGGCAGGGAGTGGCGAAGATGTTCGGCTCGGATATGAAAAAGCCCTACGACCCCGAGGGCGAAGACAAGGAGATTGAAGAACTGGTGAAAGTTTGGGAAGACGGAGATTTTCCTGCGCTCTACTGGTCCATCTTCTGGGAAGACCCCCCGGTAGTTAACATCCCGGAGAAATACCGCAACTGGAAGCCCGTGGAGGCCGATTTTGCCAAATAAATTATTTTTTCTAACTTTGCAGCGATTTTTGGCACTACTTTGAACGCCGAACTAAGACAGTTCAAACTTCCAGCAGCGCGAGGAACAGAGCCCAAAAGTTATTGACAGAAAATTTATATAAACAATATCATTTAAAAATTTTAATTATGTCTACTATTGCAGAAGAAGTAAAGGCAATCATCGTTGACAAGCTCGGCGTTGAACCGTCAGAGGTTACCGATAGCGCAAACTTCACCAATGACCTTGGTGCAGACTCGCTTGACAGTGTAGATCTCATCATGGCACTCGAACACAAATTTGATCTTGAGCCGGACGATGAGGCTGAGGGCAAAATTGCAACTGTCGCTGACGCTATTGCATACGTTGAGAAGAAGGTTGCTGAGAAAAACGCATAAGTGCTTTCTCTGAAAGTAAAAATAAAAAGGATGGCTCGATGAGCCATCCTTTTTGTTTTGTATCAAATCGTTCCGCTATTCCTTAGGATAAGAGAACGTGATAGTCATAGTAGGCTTCCTGTCGGAAGATGCCGGACCGAAAAGCTTGCAGCTGTAGTAGCGGTCCTTGTCCAGTTCGGTGGAAGTGGAAGTAGTCGAACCGCTTGAAGAGGAGGCGTAGGCAGCCATCATCATATAATTGTAGTAATTATTGTAATAGCTGTTGTAGCCATAGCTTCCGTAACCGTAGCCATAACCGCCATAACCATAGCCGTTATAGAGGCTGTTATAGTAGGAACTGTAGGCGAGAGCGGAAAGGTAGTCGTTGTAGCTTGAGGATGAAGACGAGGATGAGGACTCGGTCACTTCATCGTGCATAATCAGCATCCAGATATCGTACTGGCCCTGCCTTTTCTGATAATCCTCGTCAGTCTCAGAGTCTTTCTTGCTAAGGCGAAGAAGTTCCTGAATGTGGTGGCTCACATCCGGCTCGTAGCAGGAGATGGAACGGTTGATTTCACCCTGATTCTCGCTGGAAACGCTGGCATCGGTAAGTCCCGCGTATGAAATCACCTGAATCGTGTCCCCGGCAGTAGTAAGGCTGCTTCCGATAAGTCGGCAGGTCGGGCTGAGCGTCTGGGGATAATGGTCAAGCTCGGAAAAATCAGCCGATGTCTCATACGGAAGTTTTATCGTCGCCTTGTTGATTACTACCTTAGAAAGGGCGACCTGTTTCTCAGAATCCGACATCGCGTCAAACCCTTCGATTTTTGCACTAATCGCCTTTGTGACTTCATCTTTAAGGCTCGCTGCGCGAAGTACAGGTTTCAGACCGCTTCCTCCCTCGATGTAGAGAGTCTCTGTGGCAGAAGTGGACGGGGAAACTTTTCCCTCGCTCTCGCTGAAATTGAATGCGTATTGTGAAGGAAGCGAACTGCTCTCGGAAGAGATAAACTCAGCGGCGCCTACCATCAGAACGAGAGAGGTGTCAATCACTCCCCTATCATCGAACTTGGAGCGGTATTTAAGCTCCACATAGTTGCCGGTAAGGTAGTTATAGTCGTTTACAGACACTGCAACATCGAACATATCTATTCTTCCCGTGCCAAAAACAGGACGGTCAGCCTTCAGAAGAATACCCGGAAGTTTCTTTATGTAGTTGCTGACGGAGTCCAGGCGCATTCCGCTGAGGGTTTTGAGGTATTTCTTTCCGAATTCGGAGCTAAAGTTGAACGAAAGCGAGTCTCCTCCATTGTAAGTCGGAATTCCTTCGGTCACAACTCCAGCCGACTCGTCAAAGAGGTCGGAATAGCTCTGTCCGGAATAGAGATATTTCTCGTCAAGAGGCTTCTGGAGTTCATAGACGCGGATATTCTGGATCATTCTCTCCTGAGAAGCGTCACGTAGAGAAACCGTGTCCTTCGCAAGGGCAAAATGGAATTGCTTGAATTCCGGATTTTCGCCAAGGTTAAGAGAAGATGTCGTGTCCGCGATAGGAATAAGCGCGAATGCGGCAACTCGTTCGCTCCAGCCAAGGTCCGGATCATTCACGCCACCGATGCAGAGACGTTTGGAATTGTAGCCTCCAAGTTCAGTTGCACGCTGCATTTCAACGCCTTCGATATCAAAAGTGGTGATTTCCACCTGCCAGATATCTGAATCCGGAATAAAATCCTGCCCGAGAGTTCCATCGGTCTTGACGCAGGAGTAGCAGCAAAATGCCGCAATGACTGCGGCACAGGCTATAAGATTTTTGCTGTTGAAAAACTTCATCGTTTAACAGTTGTTAACCTTTCTTCTTATCGTGAGGTCCCTGTCTCCGGGGTTCCTCTTGCCAAAGAGAGGGTTACAGATTATCGTAAAAGTCGTTGTAGGCATCGATATACGAGCCATTCTCCAAAGAAGCGGCGTCATACGGGAGAAGCGGGAGACCCTCGCCTTTGCAGAAGTCAACGACTTCGGAAGGTATGTTCTCGTCACCGAGTATGACTCCGTCGGAGTAACGGGCGGCAAGTTTTGCAAGGTTTATGCCGTTCGGCTCGCTGAGAAGTTCAGTATCGGCATCAGTAACATTTCCGAAGCGGAGCATTTCCCTGAAATCAGGCGAAAACTTCTCGTTGAAAGCCTCGTCATAAAGAGAAAGTACCACTTTGCTGCCGGAGAAAATCGGGTCATCGATGTAGGCTTTCTTCAGATAGAGCGGAAGTACGTGTGAAATCCATCCGTGACAATGGATGATGTCGGGAGCCCAGCGAAGTTTTTTCACTGTCTCCAGCACGCCACGGGCAAAGAAAATCGCCCTCTCATCGTTGTCAGGGAAGAAATTCCCCTTCTCATCGACGCTTATCTGCTTGCGACGGAAATAATCCTCGTCATCTATGAAATAGACCTGCATCCGCGCAGCGGAAACGGAAGCCACCTTGATGACAAGCGGACGGTCAACATCCTTTACGATGATGTTCATCCCGGAAAGTCGGATGACCTCGTGAAGCTGATTTTTTCTCTCGTTGATGCAACCGTAACGCGGCATAAAGGAGCGGATTTCCTTCTTCCTTTCCTGAATTCCCTGCGGGAGATATCTTCCTATTCCTGCGATTTTCGTCTGCGGAAGGTATGGATATATCTCTGAATTGACGAAAAGGACTCTTTTGGCGGAATTTCCCATAACAAGACTGAATTAAAATGGTTCAAGTTTCGTGAAACTTGGATTGTAAAAATATCTCCACAAAGATAGTAATATTTTTTCATAAATTATTTACCTTTGGAGGTTTGTTCCCCTGCCAGGAATCGCGGAAAGACTCATAAACAAAGAGGCTCGAGGCTTGGGGAAGGCCCTTCAGAAAGGCCATCAAAAGATTGCATTTGACAGGTTATGAGTTTGAACGACAATAAGATAATACGGCGCAGATTCATCCACACTTTCCTTTCATCAGTGGTGAGCATATCGCTTGTTCTGCTCCTGGTGGGGATTGCGGGATTGCTTCTTGTTTCAAAAAGCAGCGTTTCCGACTACCTGAAAGAGAATATGCAGGTGAGCGTGATGATGAAAAGGGATGTGGGAGAAGCAGCCGCGCTTAAATACAAAAAGAGCATCGACGCCCTTCCGTTCATCAGAAGTTCCGCTTACGTTTCGAAGGAGCAGGGGGCTCGGGAGATGGCACAGCTTCTCGGAGAGGATTTTCTCAGCATTTTCGAGACAGCGCCGATTCCAGTTTCGATAAACCTCACCCTTAGGGCAGACTACGTGTCTCCGGATTCGCTCGCGGTGGTAAAGGCGGCACTTGAGAAGTCTCCCGGAGTGGAGGAAGTGGTGTATCAGCAGTCTCTGGTGGATGCGCTGAACGCAAACTTAAGCAAAATCTCCATCATTCTGGCAATCTTCATCGCTCTCCTTCTCTTCATCTCTTTCGTACTGATTAACAACACCATACGACTCAGTGTCTATTCAAAGAGATTCACCATCCATACGATGAAAATGGTGGGAGCGACCCGCGGGTTCATTGCCAGGCCGTTCCTGCTTCAGGGAGCGCTCCAGGGGCTTTTCGCCTCATTCCTGGCCATTATGATGATTATCGGTGGACTGTTTCTCCTGAGGCACCAATTCAGCCAGCTCTTTGCGGTATTCTCACTTGGGATGCTGCTGGAAGTCATAGCGATTGTAGTCGTGAGCGGCCTTGCGATTTGCGTGCTGAGCAGTTATGTAACTGTAAATAAGCTCATATCGTTAAAGAAAGGAGAGCTGTACTATTAGAAGCCCCCCCCTTGCAGTGAGGCATTGGGGCCAGAAGGCCCGAGGAGACAATATTTACGAAATTATTGATATACAAGATATTATGGAAAAGAAAAATAATTCGCAGACAGACGACGCCGGAAAAATGGCTATGACCCCGAAGGGACTCAGACTGCTTTTGGGCGGACTTATCGTAATGGTTGCAGGATATATCCTGCTTTGCGGAGGAGCTAGCAACGACCCGAAGGTTTTTAGCTACGAAATATTTGATTTTCAGAGACTTGTTGCCGCGCCGCTTGTAATCCTCGCTGGCGTAGCAGTGGAAATCATCGCCATCCTCGGCATCCGCAAACCTAGAAAATAAGACGTATGAACTGGTACGAAAGCATTTTGCTCGGACTTCTGCAGGGACTCACGGAGTTTCTCCCGGTGAGCAGCAGCGGGCACCTTCAGATAGGAAAGGAATTGCTGGGAATCGAGACTGGAGGCGACCTCGTTTTTGAAGTCACGGTCCACGCCGCCACAGTTCTGAGCACCATCGTGGTTTTCCGCAAACAGATTTGGTCACTTCTCAAATCTCTCTTCCTCAAAGACGGACTTTTCCGCAGCATCGCCCACCCTTCCCGTTTCAATGAAGGGACGGACTATGTTCTGAAAATCTGCATCTCGATGATTCCGGTTTTTATCGTAGGGGTGTTCTTCAAGGATGCCGTAGAAGGGCTTTTCAATTCGATTTACGTTGTGGCTGGAGCACTCCTTGTGACGGCTCTGCTGCTGTTTCTTTCAGACAATGTCTCAAAGATTAAGATAGGCGGCTGCAAATGCTGCAGCTACAAGGCGCCGCTCTCTCCGGCTGGAGGTGCCGAAGCAGACGCTAAAAGCGAAATCGCCGCTGCTGGCACAAGGAACGGCATCTCATACCTTCAGGCCTTCGTAGTGGGTCTCGGTCAGGCGATTGCCGTCATCCCGGGGCTTTCACGCTCCGGCACCACCATCGCAACGGGGCTTCTGTGCGGTGTTAAAAGGGAGGTTGTGGCGCAGTTCTCATTCCTTATGGTGCTTGTTCCGATTCTCGGAGAGGCGTTTCTTGAGATAGTCGGAGGAGAACTTTCCGGAAGCACAGTGGGAGTTCTTCCGCTCATTCTCGGATTCATTTCGGCATTCCTCTCGGGGCTTTTCGCCTGCCGGGCGATGATTGCTCTTGTCAAGAAGACAAAACTCAGCTGGTTCGCGCTCTACTGCGCTATTGTCGCCATCCTCATATTCATCTTCGCATAGGAGGTTTCCGCAGAGAATCCGCTTACACAAAACAACATAAATCAAAGATATACGCCCCCACACAATGACAGAAAGGAAACTTACATATTTCGTTGCGGATGTGCACCTTGGATGCGATGTTCTGAACCCTCAGGACAGGGAATCGCGCTTTGTAAGGTTTCTTAAGGGGCTCCCGGAAGAGACTGAAAGTCTGTATCTTCTCGGAGACATCTGGGATTTCTGGTACGAGTGGAGAGATGTGGTCCCTAAGGGTTATGTGAGGGTGTTTGCGGCGCTGATGGACCTTATGGACAGAGGCGTAAACGTCTTTTTCTTCCGCGGCAATCACGACGTCTGGAGTTATTCCTATTTTGAGTCACTGGGGATGAAGGCTTTGACTCAGCCCTACCTGGCGGAAATCGGAGGAAAGACATTCTGCCTCGGGCACGGAGACGGCCTGGGACCCGTTCCGACGGGCTATAAGATACTCAGCGGCATTTTCCACTGCCGGACGCTGCAGAAACTTTTCAGCACGCTTCATCCCTGGTTCGCATTTCGTCTGGGGAACACCTGGTCAAAGAATAATCGTCTCAAGCACAAGACCGAGTACGTTTTCCGCGGGGAGGACGAGCCGCTCTGCAAGTTTGCCGAGCAGTTCGGACAGGCCCACAAGGTGGATTATTTCATTTTCGGACATTTCCACTCCCGCGTGGATATGAGTCTAAAGTGCGGAGCGCGCTTTCTGATGGTGAAGGACTGGTTCCGTGGGTCGCCGTATATCGTTTGGGACGGCTGCGAAATTGCCTACAAAGAGGCTGAATAAAAAGCGGCCTCTTTCTGACCCCACCCCTTCCCTCCCTCAGGGAGGGCGAGGGGTCGCGAGTTCGAGTCTTATATATAAAAAAAGAGTCCACCGATTTTTCGATGGACTCTTTTTTTGAGCGGAAAACGAGACTCGCGCTCGCGATGCGAGCGGTGGCGCGGCCTCTTTCTGACCCCACCCCTTCCCTCCCTCAGGGAGGGCGAGGGGTCGCGAGTTCGAGTCTTATATATAAAAAAAGAGTCCACCGATTTTTCGATGGACTCTTTTTTTGAGCGGAAAACGAGACTCGAACTCGCGACCCCGACCTTGGCAAGGTCGTGCTCTACCAACTGAGCTATTTCCGCAAAAATACTCCGTATTTTTGCGGGTATGTTGGCTTCGGTTCGGCAATGAAAGTGAACTTTCATTGCTCTCACTCTTGCTCAACATACTCCGCTACCTCCGCGGAGTTAAACTGTTAAAGAACTGTTTTCCCGTAATGGGATTGCAAAGGTAGGGATATTTTTCTAAACTGCAAATAATTTTTCAAAAAAATCTGCCCTTGACGGATAAAAATCAAGGGCAGAGAGAAATTATCTGAACTTTTCGTATTGCGGCATCGCGAGACCGGAGAGAATTTCCTTAACCTTATGGTCATCTCTCGGGCAAATCAGAAGAGCATCCTCAGTGTCCACGACAATAAAATCCTCCAGACCCTTCAGGGCGATGAGCTTTTCCTTATTTGAGCTGAACGCAAGCACCCTTTTGCAGTCCTGCATTATGTGAGGATTATTGATTACATAGTTGCCTTGGTCATCCTTTGACGGGATGTAGTCATAGACCGAAGCCCAGTTTCCTATATCAATCCAGTCAAAATCGCACGGCATAATCCAAGCATTGTCAGTGCGCTCAAGCAGTCCGTAGTCGAACGAAGTCCACGGGCAGTCAGTGTAAACCCTTTCGATGAACGCCTTCTCTTTCTTTGTCCCGATGGCCTTCTCCCAGCCCTTGAACAGCGCGGTGACCTCAGTATTGTAGGTTTCCATCTCGTCCTTGAGTCCGCCGGCCTGGGCAACGAACATCCCCGAGTTCCAAAGGAATTCCCCGCTGTCCACGAACACCTTCGCGAGTTCGCGATTCGGCTTTTCAGTAAACGTTTTCACTTTCACCGGTGCACCGATTTCAATCTTACCATTTCCTCCTGCAACCTGGATGTAGCCATAGTTCGTATCGGGACGCGACGGAACGACGCCGAGGGTTATCAGCACATCCGCCCCCTCAACGAACTCAAGGGCGCGATGCACAAAGGCAGCGAATTTCTCCTGGTCTAGGATGTAATTGTCTGAAGGAGAAAAGATTATATTCGCAGACGGATTGCGCTGTAAAATCGTGTAAGTAGCGTATGCGATGCACGGTGCCGTGTTGCGGGTATATGGTTCAAGAAGCAGGTTTTCCTGAAGAAGTTCAGGAATAGAGGCCTTAACCTCGGAGGCAAAACGCGCAGCCGTCACCACGATTATGTTTTCCCTGGGGATGAACGAGCTGAAGCGGTCGTAGGTGTGCCGGAGAAGACTCTTTCCTCCGGGGGCGATGTCCAGGAACTGCTTCGGATGATTCACCCGGCTCACAGGCCAAAGTCTCTGACCCGAACCGCCTGCCATTATGACGCAATATGAATTATTGGTATTCATTGTATATATCTGATTATTAGTTATCTATCATATCTCGCAAGAGCCTGGCGCAGATGCCTTCTACTAGACGACGCAACTCCACTCCCTTCCCCTATTTGTACATCGGGATGAAAGCCTGCGGTATATACTCAAGCGACACTTCTTCATTTACAAGAGTCACGCCCACCACGTCAAAAAACGCCTCCAATTCCGAAAATTTTCTATAAGATTCTTCCCTCAAAAACCGCTTCGCCCCCTCAATCACCTTATTTTGCTTGAGAGAATTTACCGTATCCTGAGGAAGCACAATCGGATTTATCCTTGTACGCACCTCCACAAAATGAATCCCCAAGTGGTCAAGTGCCACAATATCAAGTTCATAGTGACCGCTTCGATAGTTCCTTGCAAGAATCGTGAATCCCCGTCCCTCAAGCCAATCGGCCGCCGCATCTTCCCCGAACTTGCCCGTTATCTGTGTTGGGAGTTTTTCCATTGTTCGATTTTTAGTGTCTATCGTTTCTGATTGTCTCAAAAGTCAGCCCACAAAAGGAAGACGGCGCAAAAATGGGGACAAAAACTTTAGTCAAAGGTCACTATCGTAACGCCTGTGCCTCCATACTGGATGTGCTCATCCTTCACCGTCGCAACGCCGGGAGTCGTCCGGAGGAACTTCTGGACCTCCTCCCGAAGCGCCCCGGTGCCCTTTCCCGTGATGATCCTCACTGTCGGAACGGAAAGCATCATCGCATCGTCAACAAACTTCATAACCTTCTCCAGCGCGTCCGTAACCCTTTCTCCACGAAGGTCTATCTCGGGAGAGAAATTGAGTTTGCGCTCCGCGATGGAAGTGTCAAACTTCACCTTCGACGTATTGCGGTTTTCGCTCCGTGTCGCCTCCTTGAACTCAGAGGACGTGATTCTCTCCACCTTGTCAAGCGGAAGTTTTGAGGATATGTTGCCGATGTTAATGAACACTGCCTTTGGAGAAACCCTTGTAACCTCACCTACAAGGCCATTATCCTTCACACGGACCTTCTCTCCCGGTTTCAGGGGAGCATTTCTGAACGCCTCTTCCTTGGCTCTTGCCTCGGCCTCATCCGCAAGACGCTTCCTTTCGGCCTCGTCCGCTCTCTGAGCAGTCCTCTGGAGACGTCGCTCCTTCCTCTCGTCAAGTTGACGGATTTTCTTTTCTATGTAGTCGTCCTTCGCCTTCTGCTCCTCTGCCTTTTTTGCAGAAAGAAGCGAAACGAAGTTCTGCAGTTCACGCCGCGCCTCCTGGGTGCTCTCCTTTTTCGCCTGAGTCTCCTTGATGGTGCGTATAGTGTTCTCCACCTGACGGTTAGCCCCCTTCACAATCTCCTCCGCCTCGCGATGGGCCTCGTCAAGTACCTCTTTTTTCAGCTGTTTGATGCTCTGGAGTTCCTTCTGATAACGGTCCGTAATGCTCTCGAGGGTCTTGTCGGTGTTGCGGATTCGTTCGAGCTTTTCGTCGAGGGCCTTGCGGTTGCGGGCAATCTTGCGTAGATTCCGTTCTATATCCACATAGTCCTCCCCTGCCCTTGCCTCCGCATCCTTGACGATTTGCTCCGGAAGACCCATTTTTCTTGCGAGTTCAAATGCGAAAGAGTTGCCCGGGAGTCCCATTTCGAGCTGAAAGAGCGGCAGGATGTTCTTCGCGTCAAACATCATAGCGCCGTTGATGACCCCGGTCTGCCCGGAAGCGTAGAATTTGAGGTTGGTGTAGTGGGTGGTGATTACGCCATAGACTCCCCGGCGGTCGAATTCCGCGAGGATAGCCTCAGCGATTGCGCCTCCAGCCGCAGGCTCCGTTCCGCTTCCGAACTCGTCGATAAGAACAAGAGTGCGAGAATCAGCGACCGCAAGCATTTCCTTCATATTCGCAAGGAATGAGCTGTAGGTACTCAGGTCATTCTCTATGGACTGGTCGTCACCTATATCCACCATAATGCGGTCGAAAACCTTCATCTCCGATGTCTCTGAAGACGGAATGAGCATTCCCCATTGGAACATATACTGAAGGAGACCGAAAGTCTTGAGACAGACGGATTTACCGCCGGCGTTAGGACCGGAGATAAGGAGAATATGCTTTGCGGGGGTAAGTGTTGCGCTGAGCGGAACCACTTGTTTTCCTTCTTTTTTGAGCGACCGTTCAAGCAACGGATGGCGAGCCTTGCGAAGAATCAACTCCCCGTTGGAAGAAATCACAGGCATACCTGCGATGAAATCAAGCGCAGTCTGCGCCTTCGCCATCAGAAAGTCGATTTCCCCGAGGAACACCCCGGCGTCAAGAAGGTCAGGGACGTATGGGCGGAGAAATTCGGTAAATTCGTAAAGTATGCGGGAGATTTCCCTCTGCTCGGCAAAACGGAGTTCACGGATTTCGTTGTCAAGCTCCACCACCTCAGCCGGTTCGATGTAAGTCGTCTTTCCTGAAGCGGATTCATCATAGACAAAGCCGGAAAGTTTCTTTTTGTTGGCCGAAAGAACCGGAATGAGCATCTTTCCGTCACGAAGAGTCACACTTGCATCCTCGTCCACAAGGCCCTCTTCCTTAGCTCGGGCAAGAATCTGGTTCACCCTACGGGAGATGCTGCCCTGCTTGTCGTGAAGTGATTTACGGATGGAATATAGCTGGTCCGAAGCAGTGTCCTTCACCTCGGCGTATTTGTCCAGAATGGTGTCAATCCTCCTCTGAACCTCGGAGAAAGACAATATCCCCGAAGACATCCTCTTGAGGTTCGGATAGACCCCGTCCTTCACCCCTTCAAAGAAAGACGTCACTTTGCGAAGGGTCTCCAGTGTGGTGCGAAGCCGCCTGAGCGAAAGAAGGTCAATGGAGACGGAGGATTTTTCAAGAGGCTTGAGGAATCCGATGCAGTCAATATACCCGCTAGTCGGGAAAGACTCCTCGAACATAACGATGAGCCTCATCTCGTCGGTAAGAAGAAGCCTACGGCGGATTTCAGCCTCAGAGGAAGAAAACCTCTCGTCTGCGACCCTTCCTGAGGCATATTCAGTTGAGCAGCGGGAGGAAATGATTCCGCGAATAATGTCGAACCCGAGTTTATGTTCGAGTTTTGAATAGTCTGAGTTTACCTTTATATTATCGTTTTCCACATTCATTGCCATCGAAAGGTTTTAAGGATGGGAACCTCCTGCCGCCGATCCAATTCGGGAGCTATTTCATCGCCTCGCTAAGGAGCAGTTTCAATTCGTTCAAATTACCGATTTCCTTATATTCCCCATCCTTGAAAAAGGTTATGTGACCTGTTTCTTCCGAGACCACAACTACCGATGCATCAGTCACTTCACTGACTCCGCAGGCAGCCTTGTGCCTCATTCCGAACTGCGGAGGAAGGTCGCGCTCGCTAATTGGGAGCGTACAGCGCGCAGCCTCCACTCTGCTTCCGCGGATTATTACCGCACCGTCGTGAAGCGGAGAGTTTTTGAAGAAGAGGTTCATCAGCAGACGGCGGTTGATTACAGCATCCACTATATCGCCTGTTTCCAAGATGAAATCGAGCTGGGATGTGCCTGCAATAACTATCAGAGCACCTGTTTTGGTCTCAGACATCGAGTTGCAGGCTTCCGCAATCTCTTTCACAGCGTCAGAAGATGCGTTTACATTGGCTTCACCCCCGAACAGGCGGCGGAAAAACCGCCCGCTGCGACGTCCTATCATATATTTCTGACCGAAATGGATAAGGAAACGGCGGATTTCAGGCTGAAAGATTACAATGAGTGCAAGCACACCCACGTCAAGCACGACCGACATAAGCTCGGTCATCATCTTCATCCCGAGGGCAGAAACTATGACGCGGAGGAAAAAGAAAAGGATTAGGGCTATGAGAATATTCATAGCCGAAGTGCCTCTGATAGAGCGTATTGCGTAGAAAATCACCAGAGCTATCAGGAATATGTCCAGTAGGTCGGTGAAGGAAAAATCCAAAAATCCTAGCGCGCTCAATATCATTTCTCAAATACTCTACAGGGAGGTCTCAAATTCTTTCAGGAAACGGAGGTCGTTCTCGAAATAGTTGCGCAAGTCTTTAACCTGCCACTTGAGCATCGCGATGCGCTCCACACCCATTCCGAATGCGAATCCGCTATATTTCTTGCTGTCGATGCCGGACGCCTCAAGGACATTCGGGTCCACCATTCCGCAGCCCAGAATCTCGAGCCAGCCGGTACCCTTGCAGATGTTGCAACCTTTGCCGTGGCAGATATTGCAGCTCACGTCAACCTCAGCGGAAGGCTCGGTGAACGGGAAGTAGGACGGACGCATACGGATTTTTGTCTCCGGTCCGAACATCTCGCGGGCAAAAAGAAGAATTGCCTGTTTCATATCGGCGAAAGTCACTCCCTCGTCAATGTAGAGCCCTTCCACCTGGTGGAAGATGCAGTGTGCGCGCGCGGAGATGGCCTCGTTGCGGAACACCCTGCCCGGGCAAACGATTCGGATAGGAAGCGGAAGCTTCTCCATTGCCCTGACCTGCACGGAAGATGTATGGGTGCGAAGGAGCACCGGATTCTTTGCGGAAGTGACGAAGAATGTGTCCTGCATATCACGCGCAGGGTGCTCAGGCGGGAAGTTCAGCGCCTCGAAAACGTGATAGTCATCCTCGATTTCAGGACCTTCGGCAACATCGTAACCGAATTTGCGGAAAATCTCAATGATTTCCTCCCTTGCGATTGAAACCGGATGGCGGCTTCCAAGTGCGACAGGGTCTCCCGGAAGGGTGCAGTCAAATGAGGACTCTCCCTTTGAGGCTTCGTTTTCCGCAGCGGCGCGAAGTTCTTCAATCTTTGCGGCAGCAGTCTGCTTGAGGACATTGAGCTTCTGACCGAACTCGCGTTTCATCTCCGGGGCAACACTTCTGAACTCTTCGAAAAGCTGGGTAATCTCGCCTTTCTTGCCAAGAAGCCTGACCCTTGCGGCCTCGACTTCCTGTGCCTTCAAATCCCTAAGTCCCTCTATTTCAGAGAGTATAGCTTCAATCTTCTCTTTCATATCGTGTATATCTTTTTTGCGTAAACTTAATTGAGCCAGGGGCACATACGCCCGAAGCGTTCAACTTGCAAAGATAATGATTATCTCTAATAAAATCTGCAGTTATATTTCGACAGGAGGTCCAGCGAACTGAAATTATCTCTTTTTACAGGTTTCTTCCCGAGCACCAGAAAATCTGTCAGCGCAGCAACTGCATTCTGCGCGTCACGATCCGGATGCTGACCGATGAGATAGCGGACATATCCCTCTCTGAGTGCCTCCAGATTGCTCTCAAGGACATCATAGCCCACGACATTCAGACCTTTGAGCCCTTTCTCTTTGAGATAGTCGGCGACAAGGTAGATTCTGGAATTCAGCGTAATTATGTTCGCTCCGTCCTCAATGTCGGAGAACGAGGAGTCCAGAACCTTTCTGACCTGGGCCGGGTCATTCGGATTTATGACGACATTTTCCACCACAGCGTCCGGGTAGTGGCGGGCGATGTAGTCCAGGAATCCGCGACGGCGTCCCATCGAAGGGTCCGAAAGGCCTCGCGTGTCCCTCTCGATTCTCACGAGATAGACCTTGTCCGCCTTCCGCGCACCGGACATCAGAGTGTCCGCTCCGAAAAGTCCGCTCTCATAAATCGGCTGACCGTAGTATGCAAGGTAGGTGTTCGTGTCGCTCACGCTGGTATTCAGCACGACGAGCGGAACTCCCGCTTCGTCCATCACAGCGGCCACGCGCCGAGTTTCATCCAAGAACATCGGGGCTATGATTACCCCCGAGCATCCTTCAGAAATGGCCTGCCTGCAGGCGGTGATAAATGACTCCACGTCATACTGGTCGTAGAGCTTCTCGACTATGTTCACGCTGAAGCGCCCGGCATAGTCCCTCGACGCCTCCACACCGTTGTGGGTCAACTCCCAGAACTCTCCCGAGCGGAATTTCGGAAGGATGAGAGCTATGGTGTGAGAACGGTTGCGGGCGAGCATCGAGGCATAGACGTTGGGCTGATAACCGAGCTCTCCAATGACCCGAAGCACCTTCTCCCGCGTTTTAGCGGACACTTCACCCCTTTCGTGAAGCACCCTGTCCACGGTTCCGTTGGTAACTCCGGCCGCACGGGCTACGTCGCTGATTGTGACTATCGTGTTATTTGCCATTGGGTTGGTTCTTTGTTTTCATCGGCCTGTGAGCTGCCTCGAGGCTCCGATTCCATTGAAAAAGTTCCTGATAAGAGGATTATTCTCCCCTCCGGATGGAGGTCTCCCGATTATTCCGGTTTGTAGGTTGAGGCGAGGTGAAGCTCGTCCATCTGAATCTGGTCAATCTGGGAAGGAGAGTCAATCATCACATCGCGGCCCTGATTATTCTTAGGGAAGGCGATGTAGTCGCGGATGGTCTCCTGACCGCCGAAGAGCGCGCAAACCCTGTCGAATCCGAATGCGAGACCTCCGTGAGGCGGTGCACCGAATTTGAAGGCGTTGATGATGAATCCGAACTTGTAGTCTGCATCTTCCTTGCTGATTCCGAGGACCTCGAACATCCTCTCCTGGACGTCAGCCTCGTGAATACGGATGGAACCGCCGCCGAGCTCGGTGCCGTTGAGGACGAAGTCGTATGCGTTGGCGCAGACCCTCTCAAGGTCTTCCTTCTTGTCGCTGTAGAAGAGGGAGAGATGCTCTGGCTTCGGAGCCGTGAACGGATGGTGCATAGCATAGAAACGGTTGGTTTCGTCGTCCCACTCCAACAGAGGGAAGTCAACGACCCAAAGCGGTGCGAAGTTGTGAGGGTCACGAAGACCGAGACGGTTGCCCATCTCGATACGGAGCACGCCAAGCTGGGTCTGAGTCTTTCTCTTTGGTCCGCAAAGAACGAGAACGAGGTCTCCCTTCTGGGCGCCGGCTTTCTCCGCAATAGCAGTCAACTCCTCCGGAGAGTAGAATTTATCCACGGAAGACTTAATCGTGCCGTCGGCGTTGAGTTTAATGTAAACCAGTCCCTTTGCGCCCACCTGAGGCCTCTTGACCCACTCTGTGAGCTCGTCAAGCTGCTTGCGGGTGTATTCAGCAAGTCCGTCCACTGCAATTGCGCCGACATACTCAGAGCCGTCGAATACGCTGAAACCGTGACCTTTGACAAGGGAAGTAATCTCACAGAGTTTCATTCCGTAGCGGATATCCGGTTTGTCGGATCCGTAGTTGTCCATCGCATCGTACCAGCTCATTCTCGGAATCGGGTTAGGGATGGTGACGTCAAGAACATTCTTGAAAAGCGTTCTCATCATTCCCTCGAACGTGTTGAGGACATCCTCCTGCTCAACGAATGACATCTCGCAGTCAATCTGGGTAAACTCCGGCTGGCGGTCTGCCCTGAGGTCCTCGTCACGGAAACAGCGGACAATCTGGAAGTAGCGGTCGTAACCGGCCACCATCAGCAGCTGCTTGAAGGTCTGAGGAGACTGCGGAAGGGCGTAGAACTCACCAGGATTCATCCTGGAAGGAACGACAAAGTCGCGGGCACCTTCCGGAGTGGATTTGATAAGATATGGAGTCTCGATTTCCAGGAAGTTCTGGGCGTCAAGATAGTTGCGCACTTCGTGGGCGATTCTGTGGCGAAGTTCCAGAGCCTTGCGGAGCGGATTGCGGCGAAGGTCAAGATAGCGGTATTTCGCCCTGAGTTCCTCTCCGCCGTCGCTATTGTCCTCGATTGTGAAAGGAGGAGTCTGAGCTTTGTTAAGGATATTGAGGGATGAAAGCACAATCTCAATGTCACCGGTATCCATTTTAGGGTTCTTACTTGCCCTCTCAACGACCTTTCCGGTAGCCTGGATGACAAATTCCCTTCCGAGGGAAGAGGCTGCGGAGGAGAGAGCCTCATCGGCTGAAGCCTCTACAACAAGCTGAGTGATGCCATAGCGGTCACGCAGGTCAATGAATGTCATACCGCCGAGCTTACGGCATTTCTGAACCCATCCGGCCAAAGTTACCGTTTCTCCGACATTGGCAAGCCTAAGCTCACCGCAAGTTTTTGTTCTGTACATATCGTTAATTTTTATCTATATTTCGTTCTTCTCACCCCCTAAATCCGAAGGTGCCCAAAAATCCAACAAAAATAGTAATTTAACTCAAGTTTAGCAAATAGATGGGGGTGTATAGAGGAAGCCCACGGGACCACAACAAAAAAAGCCCGCCGAAGCGAGCTTTTTTGTTGTGGTCCCAGCAGGGCATGATCCTGCGACCCCCTGATTATGAGTCAGGTGCTACT